>QFBS01000032.1 GCA_003265895.1 Candidatus Marinamargulisbacteria bacterium SCGC AG-410-N11
GTAATATTTATATCCTCTTTATAGAGTTAGTTCATTGAAAATTAAATAACAAACCTAGATACTTTGCTTTTTTATGTGTAAGTTTTTTTTTAATTAAATGTGAGTTTGATCCTGGCTCAGGATGAATGCTGGCGGCGTACTTAATACATGCAAGTTGAACGAATCTATTAGGACTTGTTCTAATAGATTAGTAGCAAACGGGTGAGTAATACATAGGTAACATGCCTCTAAGTCTGGGATAACTTTTCGAAAGAAACGCTAATACCGGATACTCTTTTTCCTTCGCATGTTGGAGAAAGGAAAGATTTATTGCTTAGAGATTGACCTATGCCTGATTAGTTAGTTGGTAGGGTAACGGCCTACCAAGACTTTGATCAGTAGCTGGTCTGAGAGGATGAACAGCCACACTGGGACTGAGACACGGCCCAGACTCCTACGGGAGGCAGCAGTAGGGAATATTGCGCAATGGGCGAAAGCCTGACGCAGTGACGCCGCGTGAGTGATGACGTCTTTAGGGATGTAAAGCTCTGTCAAGAGGGACGATCGTGACGGTACCTCTAAAGGAAGCCCCGGCTAAATACGTGCCAGCAGCCGCGGTAATACGTATGGGGCGAGCATTATCCGGATTTATTGGGCATAAAGAGCACGTAGGTGGTAAATTAAGTCTTATGTTAAAGGCATCGGCTCAACCGATGTTTGCATCAGAAACTGATTTACTAGAGAACAATAGAGGGAAGCGGAACTCACGGTGTAGCGGTGAAATGCGTAGATATCGTGAGGAACACCAGTTGCGAAGGCGGCTTCCTGGATTGATTCTGACACTGAGGTGCGAAAGCATGGGGAGCGAACGGGATTAGATACCCCGGTAGTCCATGCCGTAAACGTTGTTCACTAGGTGTAGGAGGTATCGACCCCTTCTGTGCCAAAGATAATTCGTTAAGTGAACCGCCTGGGAAGTACGACCGCAAGGTTAAAACTCAAAGGAATTGACGGGGGCCCGCACAAGCAGTGGAGCATGTGGTTTAATTCGACGATACGCGAAGAACCTTACCAGGGTTTGACATCTGTAGAATTCTCTAGAAACAGAGAAGTGCCCGCAAGGGAGCTACAAGACAGGTGGTGCATGGCTGTCGGCAGCTCGTGTCGTGAGATGTTGGGTTAAGTCCCGCAACGAGCGCAACCCCCATTCTGTGTTGCCAGCACGTAATGGTGGGAACTTACGGAAGACTGCCTGTGGTAAGCAGGAGGAAGGTGGGGACGACGTCAAGTCATCATGCCCCTTACACCCTGGGCCACACACATGCTACAATGGGTAGTACAAAGGGTTGCCAAGCCGCGAGGTGGAGCTAATCTCAAAAAACTATCCTCAGTTCGGATTGCAGTCTGAAACTCGACTGCATGAAGTTGGAATTGCTAGTAAACGCAAATCAGCTACGTTGCGTTGAATACGTTCCCGGGCCTTGTACACACCGCCCGTCACACCATGAGAGTCGGAAACACCCGAAGCCAATGTGCTAACCCTCGGGAGGCAGTTGTCTAAGGTGGAGCTGGCGATTGGGGTGAAGTCGTAACAAGGTAGCCGTACCGGAAGGTGTGGCTGGATCACCTCCTTTCTAAGGAGTTAGGTTTAGTCAGTCTAAACTTAGGTCGGTCAAAGTACTAGGTTTGTTATTTAGTTTTTTTATGGGCTTTTAGCTCAGATGGTTTAGAGCGCACGCCTGATAAGCGTGAGGTCCCTGGTTCAATTCCAGGAAGGCCCACCATTAAAGAATGAGAAAAACATCAAATGAAACAAATAACATTATCTTTAATATTTTTGTTTCATTTTTCCCTAATTATAATTGGTGAATATAAAGTAGATCGATTATTTAAACATAAAAAAGATATGTTTACGCAAGGTTTATTCTATTATCAAGGTTATTTGTATGAGTCTAGTGGCCTTTATGGTAGATCTAAACTTATTAAATATGATTATACTTCTGGGAAAGTTGTACAAGAGGTTTCTATCTCTAGTAATTTTTATGGTGAAGGTATAGCTTTATGGAAAAATAAGATCATAATGTTGACTTGGAAGTCGAATAAGGGTTTAGTATTTGATTTAGAAACTCTTGATTTTTTAAATGATTTTTTTATTCCATTTGATGGTTGGGGATTAGCATCACTTGAAGATAATTTGATAGCCAGTAATGGTTCTAATGAGTTATTTATTATTGATCCAAATAGTTTTAAGGTTAGTAGTACTGTTTTAATTAAGGACTTTAATAATAAGCCTTTAGTAAATATAAATGAATTAGAATATGTTAATGGTTATTTATATGCAAACATATGGAAAACTAATCGTATTGTAAAAATTGATTTATCTAAGAAGCAAGTTGTGTCTGATTTTATTTTTGATGACCTTATTGATACAAAAGTTAATCGTAATCGTAACTATGTCTTAAACGGAATCGCTTTTAATTCGGACAAAAATACATTTTTTATTACTGGGAAATGTTGGTCTTATTTGTATGAATGTATTTTAAAATAACTGATTAAGTTGATTTTTGTTTGAATTGAATTTTATCGAGATATCCTTGTAGAAAAAATGTAGCTGCTTGGCTATCTATTTTTTGTTTTCTTTGTTTTCTTTTTATATCTAATGATAATAGATGTTTTTCTGCTGCCATACTTGAATATCGTTCATCTACTAATTCGATCGGAATGTTTGTTTTTGTTTTTAATGTATCTATAAATTTTCTTGTGTAGGTTGTTTGTTGAGTGTCTTTTTTGTGTCTATTTGTTGGAATACCTACTATTATTGTTTTGATATTAAATTCTTCACAGATTTGTTTTATTTTATCCCATATTTCTTCATTATTATGGATACGATCTTGTGGTTGAGCCGTTATACCTAATGGATCTGATATTGCCACTCCTACTCTAACAGTTCCTACATCTAATGCTAAAATTCGTTCAATGTTATTCATTACTGCATTTTTCCTTAATGATTTCTTTTATACTGGTTATTGCCGATGATATTTTTGTTGCATTTATACCTCCAGCTTTAGCTAGGCTTTCTTTTCCACCACCACCACCGCCTGTTATTGTTGTTACTTGGTTAACGATATCTTTTGCAGATATAATCTTTGTATTAATTTCTGGTCCTATTTTTACTAATAAAAATCCTTTTTCATTTATATTTGACGATAGAATGGCGATTAACTTTTTGTTTTTATTAATTATTTTGTCAGCAATATTTTGTAAAAACTTTGAATCTTGATTGTTAAAATTTTCATAATATAGTTGCCAGTTACTTTTATTTAATTTTTCTGATTTATTTATTGTTTCATTGACTACCTGAGCTGCAAATTGATCTTGATTTTTTTCATATTGTTTTTTGATTTGTTTAATATAGTGTTGGCTTTCTTGGTCTTTTTCTTTTAATTCTTTTATATTTAATTTAGTTAGATTATTGATCTTAAATTTGGGTAAGTCAATATTTAGTTTTGTTAAAAACTGAATTTCTGATTCTATTTTTTTAAGTTTATTGTGGATACTATCAATAAGGGTTTGTTTTATTTGATTATTATGGTTGTTTATAACTGTATTTCCGCTGATTGCTTCGATTCTTCTGGTACCTGCAGCAATAGCTGATTCACTAATAATTTTAAATTTTTCTATCATAGACGTATTATAAACGTGAGTTCCTCCACATAATTCTATTGAATAGTTATTTATATTAACTACTCTTACATTATCTTCTTGATATTTTTCGCCAAATAATGCCATTGCGCCTTTCTTTTTGGCTTCTTGTAGTGTCATTTTTTCGATGGTAACTTTATGGTTTTTAATGATTTGATCATTAACGGTTTTTTCAATTGTTGATAGATCGGTTTCTGAGATTGCTTCATAATGCGTAAAATCAAATCTTAGTCGGTTTGTGTCTACTAAACTTCCAGCTTGCTGGATATGGTTGCCAAGTATGTTTCGTAATGCTTCATGTAATAAATGAGTAGCAGTATGGTGTTGAGCCATAGCTATTTTTTCTGTTGGGTCAGAAATTAATCTTGCTTCGCCACCTCGTGCTTTATCTGTATATTCTGATAAATGAAGGTTTAAATCTTTAAAAAGGTCTTGGTTTATTTTTGTAATATTTTCTTGTTTTTGAACTTGTTTTAACTTTTCTTTTGTAGATTTTCTTGATCGTTCTTTTTGTTTATTTAGTTCTTCTTGGAAAGTAGTCATATTTATTGTAAACCCTTTTTCTTTTGCCATAACTTGTGTTAAGTCGATAGGGAATCCATAAGTGTCATATAATTTAAAGGATTCAGTTCCAGGAATTGTTTTTGTATTATTTTTACTTAATTGAGTTATTAAATTTTCAAAATGTTGGATTCCAGATTCTATTGTTTTTAAAAATTGTATTTCTTCGGCTTTTATAATTGTTTCGATGTATTTTTGGCGATCTTTTAAATGATTAAAATGGGAACCTAGAGTGTTAACTACATCATTAACTAATTTATAGAGTATTGGTTCATTGATATTTAACTTTGTTGAATATCTTACGGCACGACGTAGTAATCGTCTTAGCACATAGCCTCGTCCGTCGTTGGAAGGCATAATATTATCAGCTATTCCAAACGAAATGGTTCTGATATGGTCGGCTATTACTCGGTGAGGCATCCCTTTTTCGTTTGATTGATAAGGAACATTACTTAATGATTCTATTTTTTGTATTAATGGTTTTATTAGGTCTGTATCATAATTTGAGGTAGATCCTTGAAGATAGGCAACTAAACGTTCAAGGCCTGCTCCTGTATCAATATGTGTTTGAGGAAGAGGTATTAACGTTTTATCTTCTTGTCGATTGTATTGAATAAATACTAAGTTCCATAATTCGATATATCGTTCACTAAGTCCACCAGTATTTGGATCTCGCTCAATTATATTTGATTGTGTATTTCCGATATCAACGTGAATTTCAGAACAAGGTCCACAGGGTCCTGTTTCTCCCATTTCCCAAAAGTTATCTTTTTTTCCGCATTTGACTATGTGATTTGGATTAATATCAGTTTCTGTTTTCCATAATTCAAATGCTTCATTGTCTTCTTCATATACTGTTGCGTAAAGTTTATCTTTTGGAATCTTATATATTTTTGTTAGTAGTTCCCACGACCATATAATGGCTTCCTTTTTATAATAATCTCCAAATGACCAGTTTCCTAACATTTCAAATGATGTTAGATGCGTTGTATCAAAACCGACATCTTCTAAGTCATTATGTTTACCAGATACTCGGATACAAACTTGGGAATTAACGGCTCGTTTGTAGTCTCTTGAACCAGTTCCTAAGAATACATCTTTAAATTGATTCATTCCTGCATTGGTGAATAAAAGTGTTGGGTCGTCAGTAGGAACTATAGGGCTTGCTGGTACAAATTGGTGTTGTTTTTGTTTGAAAAATTTAATAAATTGATCTCTTACTTCTTTTCCTGAAATCATAGTAACTCCTATTTACTTCAATTTTTATTACTTAAAATAGTAGTTTAGACTTAATCAGATCGCAACTTTATTTTCTGTTTTGTTTAAATTTATCATTTTATTAAGTAATAAATATTTAGTAAATCTTTTTTACATTAAACTTTATATAGATATAGTTAGTTTTGATTTTGTGAATAATGCTTAGTTCTTTTTTCTATCTTTACGAATTAAATGATTAGAAATAAATGGTTTAAATTAATTAGCATTTTTGAGAGAGCTATCAAAATTTTAATATTTAATAAATTACTTATTTACATTTTCTTAAATACTTTTTAGTATTAATTGGTTATGTCTTCGTATGATTGTTTATCAGGTGTTGAGCTTTCTAGTGTTAGTGATATTAATGCTCATATCAAAGTTTTGTTAGAAGGAAGCTCTTCTTTAAAAAATATTTGGATTTCCGGTGAATTAACTAACGTTAAATTTTATCAACACGGTCAACAACTATATTTTACATTAAGTGATGGTCAATCTCAGTTGAATGCTGTTGTTTATTCTCAGTATTTACAATCAATGACATTTGAACCTAAAAATGGTCAGTCGGTTGTTATTAAGGGTGCTATTAAACATTATCATAAGAAGGGGCGGTTTATTTTACAGGTTTATTATATGGCGCCTAAAGGAATTGGTGACGCATCTCTAAAATTGGCTGCTTTAAAGAAGAAACTTCTAAAGGAAGGTCTTTTTGATCAAGATCGAAAAAAAGTGGTGCCCCATTTTCCTGAAAAGATTGCATTAATAACGGCTTTAGACTCTGCAGCTATGTGGGATTACTTATCGACGACACGAGTATTAGCGCCGCATATTAAAGTAACAGTTATTCCTGCTGTGATGCAGGGAGAATATAGTAGTCATTCTATTCAAATGGCATTGCAAATGGCAGAAGACTTTGGTGGTTATGATTGTGTTTTGTTATTAAGAGGTGGTGGATCATCAGAAGATTTAAGTAGCTTTAACGATGAATCTTTGGTTAGAAGAATTTCTGATTTTTCGATTCCTTTAATTAGTGCTATTGGACATGAAGTTGATTATTCTTTAGTTGATTTTGTTTCGGATTATAGAGTTTCGACTCCAACAGCAGCCGCTGAGTTTATTTCAAAACCTATTTCTCATTTTAAAGGCATTATTTTGGCTAAATTGGAGTCTTGCTTAAATAGGGTAAATGCTACTTTGGATCGTTATTATGAACTTGTGTTTGAACGATATAATACATCTAACCGGTTATTAGATCATCAAATTAATTTATTTGAAAATAAAGTTGCACTTCTTACCCAAAAATTAGAACTTTTGAATCCATTACGATCTTTCAATCAAGGCTTTTCGATTTGTTATGGATCTGATCATAACTATAAACTGACATCTATTAAGGAATCTAAACCTGGAGATAAGGTTAATATAAGGTTGATAGATGGTTACTTTAATGCAACAATAGACTCCATTAAGAAAGAAGATATTTATGAGTAACAAAAAAAATACGTTAGCAAAAAAAATTGAAAATTTAGACCAACTAGTTAATCAGTTAGAATCTGATTCTTTATCTATTGAGGAATCGATTGATTGTTATCAAACGGCAATGTCGTCTACAAAGGATATCTTGTCTGGTTTGAATTCGGTAAAACAACAGGTTGCTATATTAAAACAGGATAGCAATGATTTATTTGAACAAGATTTAGAGGAGCGAGAGTAGATGTCCTTTTTAGACTTTTCTAGTCAATATAAACCGATTATCAATGATTCTATTCTATCTTATTGCCAACGTCGTTTAGATGATTCTAGAGAACTATTAAGAGAGTCAATTCAGTATACTCTATCTTCGGATGCAAAACGAATTCGTCCATTATTAAGTATAGCTAGCTTTTTAATGATGAATGATTCTAAAGATATTAAACGCATTATGCCTTTTTCGGTTGCACTGGAAATGTTTCATACTTATTCATTAATTCATGATGATTTACCGAGTATGGATAATGATGATTATCGCAGGGGGCGATTAACTTGTCATAAAAAATTTGGAGAAGATATTGCGGTGTTAACCGGTGATATTTTAAATACAATAGCTTATGAAATTTTAGCTCGAGATTTAAAAGAACATTATTCATCGGATTCGATTTTGGATTTAATTTCTGAGGTTAGTCATGCATTAGGAATCAATGGTATGGTTGGCGGTCAAGTTATTGATATTAAATCGACTAATAATTCTAGTTCTTTTTTTAAATCTAATTTATCTAAGATGCATCAATTAAAAACTGGAAAAGTTATTATGTTATCGGTGGTAGGGCCTTTTATTTTACAAAATTTTGATCAAGATATGATTGCTAAATTAAGAGTTTTTGGAGAATCTCTTGGTTTATTATTTCAAATTACGGATGACTTATTGGATGTAACGGGAACTAAGGAACAAATTGGGAAAAGTCCTCTTAAAGATGAAAATCAAAATAAATTAACTTATGTTTCTTTGTACGGGTTTGAATCAGCTAAGAAATTAGCAAGTCAAGAATATGAAAAATCTTTGAATTCATTATCAGAACTAGGTAAAATGAAAACTGATAATTTACATAATATTTTAGAATTTGTTTATAAACGAACATATTAGTTTGCTTTTTCAATAGTTGAGTTTTTGGATATTATGATGTATATTTTGCTAATAAAATAAAATTTGGAAGAGGGCTTGATTTGTTAGATAAACTTAATTTTCCAGAAGATTTAGCTACATTATCTAATGATGAACTTTTAACGTTAGCTCAGGAAATTCGGTCTCGATTATTACAAATTGGAGATGTATGTGGCGGGCATTTAGCTTCTAACTTAGGTGTAGTAGAATTAACGATAGTTTTACATACTTTATTTGATAGCCCTTATGATAAATTTGTTTGGGATACATCGCATCAAACATATGTTCATAAAATGTTAACGGGTCGTTTAAATAAAATGAATACTATAAGGCAAGATAATGGACTATCTGGTTTTGCTAAAATAACTGAAAGTGATCATGATATATTTGGAGCAGGACATGCATCTACAGCGTTGTCAGCGGCATTAGGTATTGTTGAGGCTAGAGATATTTTAAAGGAAAATTATACGGTTGTCTCTGTTATTGGCGATGCTTCTTTATCTGGAGGAATGTGTTTTGAAGCTTTAAATAATTTACAAAATTTATCGACGAATTTTATTTGTATTTTAAATGATAATGATATGTCCATTTCGCCACCTGTAGGGAGTATGGCTGATTATATTACTAAAATTAGAACCTCTAATTTATATGATAAAACTAAAAATACATTTGAAAGTTTTATGAATAAAATTCCTAAAATTGGAGAACCCTTAAAGCGGAAAATTGAAAAATCTTTTGAACATTTTCGTGATATTTTAATTGATACAAAAGCTGGTGTTATTTTTGAAGAATTTGGATTTAAATATTTAGGACCGATTGATGGTCATGATATTCCTACCTTAATGGCGGCAATTAAATATGCAAAGCATTATCAAGGTCCTATTATGATTCATATCATTACCCAAAAAGGAAAAGGTCATCTTCCAGCAGAGTCGGACCCTGTGAAATATCATGGTATTTCTCCTAAAGTTACTTCTAAAGTAGTTCCAAAGAAGCCATTAACGTATTCTAAATCTTTTGGAAAATCTATTGTTGAGTTAGGAAAAGAAGATGCTGAGGTTGTAGTCATTACTCCAGCGATGACTGGTGGTAGTTGTTTGGATGAATTTGCAAAGGAATTTCCAGATCGTTTTTTTGATGTAGGTATAGCCGAAGAACATGCAGTTACCTTTGCGGCAGGGATTGCAAGAGCACAACTTAAACCTGTTTTGGCTATTTATTCTACTTTTTTACAGAGAGGATATGATCAGTTAGTTCATGATGTATGTTTACAAAACTTACCTGTTGTATTTGCATTAGATCGTGCAGGTTTAGTTGGTGAAGATGGACCTACTCATCATGGTGTTTTAGATTATAATTTTATGTTATCGGTCCCTAATTTAACTATCTTTGCTCCTGGGAGTGCTTTGGATTTAGATATTATGCTCAAAGAGTCTGTTAAATTAAATTGTCCGGTATCTATTCGGTATTCAAAAGGAGCTATTCCTGAGATTGATCAAGATAGATCTTTGGTACGGGATCCTTTTAAGTCTGAGATTACATTTCAATCTCCTGGCACTTTGGATCGATATGATATTTTAATTATTGGGGTAGGGTCTATGGCTGTTCCTGCTAAAGAAGCAGCTCAACATTTATATAGAAAAGGTTTACAGGTTAGTTCTGTAAACTTAAGGTCTGTTAAACCTTTGGATACGGTTACTTTGTTACCTTTAATTGAAAAGTCTGAATATATTTTAGTAGTTGAAGAGGGACAGGGTATAGGTGGTGTTTTTAGCTTTATTTTAAATACGTTTTTACACTTAGATAAACCAACGCACCGATGGCTTCAACTAGCTATTCCTGATAAATTTATTGATCATGGTAAGTTAAAAACCTTGTTACAAGAATTAAATTTAACATCTTCGGGCATTATTTCCTTTCTAGAGTCGAAAATTCCAGAAGTTGTCTCTGTTCATAGTTAATATTTATAGTTGTTGTAAATTTAATATTTGTTGTCTTGTTTTTTCTGAGAGTAATTCTTCTTTTTCTTTATGAGATAAAGATTTATCTTTTTGACTTAATAAAATTGGTTTTCCAATAATAATGTCTATTTTGGTAGGCTTCATTAATAATTTGTTTTTTGGTAAAAATTTGCCACTACCATTTATATAACAAGGGATAATTGAAGAATTTGCGTTTATAGCTAATTTAAAGGCTCCTCGTTTGAACTTAAGTATCTTTTGAGAAGAAGATCTTGTGCCTTCAGGGAAAATAATTATATTTTTGTCTTTTTGTAGGTCTTTTTCGATTTTAGATAATTGTTTGACTGCTTTTCTGGGTTTGTTGCGATCCACTAAATAGTGGCCGCAATTACGAATTGACCAACCTAATATAGGTATTTTATTTAGTTCACTTTTGGCAATAAATGATAATTGATTATGTATTTTTACAATTAAAACTGGAATATCCCAAAGACTTTGGTGGTTAGATGCCAGTATAAATGGATTATTTTTTGGTAAATTATGGGATCCTTTTATGGAAACTTTAACTTGCATAAGGAAGAAACCGATATTTAAAAATAACTTGGCAAATTTGTAATTTAATTGGTGGTTATTTTTGTTGAACATACGTGAGATATAACATGTTATTAAAAAGCCAATAAAAATACTGACAATAATAAAAATCGCATAAATACTATAAATGGCTCTAAAAATGATCATAGTTTTATATTTCTGAATTAATTGTAATAATATATAATATGTTAAAGTACGTTAGTATATAATTTCAATTTTAAAATTTTTAGTAAGGAGTTATTATGAGTAAGCTAATTATGTCTATGTCGGGAGTTAGGGGTATTGTTGGTGAATCATTGACTCCAGAAATTGTTCAAAATATTGCTTTGGCATTTGGTACTTATGTTGGAAAAGGTCCTATTATTTTAGGAGGAGATACTCGTCCTTCGTATGATATGATTCATTCAACTGTTGTTGGTGCTTTATTGTCGGTAGGTATTGATATTATTGATATTGGACAAGTTCCGACGCCTACAGTACAACAAATGATTAAATTTTATAAGGCTAAGGGAGGGATCGTTATTACGGCTTCTCATAATCCTATTATTTGGAATGGGATTAAATTGATGAGTGGATTAGGTTCATTTTTAAATGAAGAAGAACATCGTGATTTTATGGAAGTTTATGATAAGCAATTATTTAATTTAAAATCATGGGATAACATTGGATCGATTACAAAAGATACGCAAGCTATTACCAAACATGTTGATATTATTTTAGATACGATTGATGTGGACTCTATTAAAAATAAAAAGTTAAAGGTTTTAGTTGATGTTAATAATGGTACCGGAGCTTTAGCGAATCCAGAGTTATTATCTCGTTTAGGTGTTGAATTTGATATCCTTAATTCAGATCCAAAACAACCTTTTGCTCATAACCCTGAACCTGTAAAAGATAATTTAGTCGAACTTCAGAAAGCTATGAAACAAGGTAATTATGATATTGGGTTTGCTCAAGATGCAGATGCTGATCGATTGGTTATTATTGATGAACAAGGGCGTTTTATTGGGGAAGATTATTCTTTAGCTTATTGTATTGATTATTTATTAAGATTTGAATCTGGAAAAAATAAAAAAGTGGTCGTTAACTTATCAACATCTAGAGTTATTGAAGATATTTCTAGTTTACATAATGCTGAAACTATTTATACAAAAATTGGTGAGTCTAATGTGACTGAAGGATTACGCGAAAATCAGGCTACTGTAGGTGGTGAAGGTAATGGTGGTGTGATATATCCTCGTGTGGGCTGGGGGCGAGATAGTTTAGTTGGGATTGTTGTTGCTTTAAAACATTTAGCAGAAAGTAATTGTCCGGTTTCTGAAGTTGTATCTACGTATCCTTCATATATTATGAGTCGAGAAAAAATTTCAGTTGATAATCGAGATGATATAAATCAGTTTCTGTCTAAAATAGAGTTATTATTTGAAGGCAATAAGTTGGATAGGCAGGATGGTGTAAAAGTTATTTTTGATGATTCTTGGGTGCATGTTCGACCATCCAATACTGAACCGATTATTAGGATTTTTGTTGAAGCGCCAAATCAAGAAATTGTAGATGGTTTACTAACTAAAATAGCGACTATTAAATAGATAATGTCAGGCGAAGATAAACAACGATGGAAAGAAGAGTCAGATCAGTTAAAGAGAGATTTAGATAATCGGCCAAAAGAAGTTCAGCGGCGTGAAAAGACTATTCGTTTTGGAGGGAAATCAAAACGTTCATTGGAGAAGAGTTCTAAAGAAAGTAAACCTGTTTCTGATAAGTTTTCAGATGATTTTTTAAGAGGTCAATTAGGGCTACATTAACTATAAAGAGAGTTTAGTATGATAAAAACAATTGGAATTATGGGAGGGATGGGGCCGTTAGCTACTAATTACTTTTATTCAAAAATTATTGAGTTTACACCTGCCGTAAAAGATCAAGAACATATTCCGACCATTATTATTTCTGATCCAACAGTTCCTGACAGAACTGCTTGTATACAGTCAGGGGACTATCATTTAGTTGAAGCTAAGTTATTAAGAATGGCTCAATTATTAGAGTCATCTAATGTTGAAGTTTTAGTGATGCCATGTAATACGGCACATTTTTTTTGGAATAGAATTAAATCTCAAGTTAATCTTCCTTTTATTGATATGATTGATGCTACTTTAGAGCAAGTTTCTGGACAAGATCGTATTGGTTTATTAGCAACGACAGGAACTATTCAGTCTCAGTTATATCAACATTATGCTAAAAAATATAATATTGATATTGTAGTACCTTCAGATTCATTACAGGTTGTTGTTATGCAAGCAATTATGAAGATTAAATCTGGTGTTCCTGGGAAGCAAGTTTTTGAATTGTTAGGTTCTGTTATGTCAGATTTTGAGTCTAATCATGTGAATACAATTATTATGGGTTGCACGGAAGTGCCTTTAATTTTTCAAGATAATTTGAATGATTCTTTGTTAGATCCCATGGATATTTTAGCAAAGAGAGTTGTTCAGTTTGCTTTATCAGATACAGAAAAATAGACAGAATCGGGATGATGGGTTACAAATCCTGACACAGATCCTTCTGGATTCATTGTAAAGCTATTGGTAAGGCTAATACCAATTTCTTTTGGTTTGAGTAGTTTAAATAATTTTTTTTGATAGGATAAATCTGGACAAGCGGCATAACCAAAACTATAACGTCGACCTTGATAGGATAAGTCATTATGGGCATTTATTTTATTATGATTAATATTTAAAAATTGTCTTATTTGAGAATGGACTTTTTCTGCAAGAGCTTCGGCTGTTTGCATAGCTAAGGCTTGTGCTATACACATTTTTTGATATTGTTTTGTTTTAAAGTAATAGTTTAATTGTTGTTTTATGGAGGACCCAATGGTTGTTACAAAAAGAGTAATAATATCCATTGTTTCTTTTGAAAAATAAGCTGGTATATGTCTAAACGGTGGGGATTTTTCGATTGGGAAGCTCCATTTGTCTAAAATTTTAGATTCTTCATGATTGAATATCACAATGTGATTTTTAATATTTTGACATTTAAAACATTGCCATTTTGCTTTTGGGTTTAAGCTATTATTGTTAAGTAACTCGTCTTTGGTTTCATTTACTAAATTATTTAAAATTATCGCAGAAGGAATTTTTTTTGAAAGGTTTTTTATGAAATTTCCTTTATATCCTAAATGTAGAGTGTATAACGTTTTAGGATTAATTAAATGCCAGAGTTCTTCTGGTTTAAAATCTAGTTTAATTTTTGGCTGAAAATCAGCAGATATAGGAATAGCTGGTTTTGAGGGCTGATAGAGGTTGCGTTTTGGATCTGGTGTTAATGTGAATACTTTTTGTTGTTTGAATGTTTTTTTTTCTGGTGAATTGGTTAGAACTTGACAAATTCCTTCAACAATATGTTTGCAATTAGTTATGTTTAACGTTGAAAATTGTGATTTGAACTGTTGAATTTTAGTATGATATTGAGGGAATCCAGAAAGTATTATGTTATATGGTTTTGTTGTTTTTTTTAATATGCGAAGAAGTTGGTAATATGTGGATAATTCTGTTTCTAAAAAACCAATAAAGATGATATGGGTTGGATTAAAGTGTGTTATTGTGTCGACGATTTTAACATTAGATGACTTCATTTGAATTTTATGATCAATACTATAGGATTTTAGTAGAGCTTTAGCTAGAAGTGGTGTGAATATTTGTGTATTTCCAGATTGGGAAAAGATAGCTATTTTAATTGACTTTATTTTTTGTTCTTTAGGTTTTTTTTCTAAATAACTTAATAAATCTAAAATACTATCTTTTTTTTCTAGATATTGTTTTAATCGTCGACACATTATAGTTTTACTTTACAATATAAGGACTAGGACTAGTCTCTATTTTGTTAGGAATGTTGTTTTCTAATTTATAAAGATTGCTGGTAAAGTTACTATCACTAGCAATCATAAATAAGTCATTGTTATTTACAAGTAAATGGCCAGGTTTTAAGTTGTCAAATTCTATTGTTGACTCTTTAGAGAACGTATTATTTTTAAAGCTTATTTTTTCGATGAATGTACCGGAATAACTACTTGCAACTAGTATATTTCCTTCAGCATCTAATATCATTGAGGAAGTATCGGCTTTAATTTCGTATTGAGCATTTAAAACTTCATTAGTATTTAAATCAATTACTTCTAAAATAGATTTATGGTCAGCAGGCCAGTTCTCACCTGTTTGAAGAACAAGTAAATAATTATCTTTTTTGATAAGGTTAGTTGGGTTGTTGTGACTAAGAGTAATTGTTTTTTCAATTTTTTCTAATTCAGGGTCAATAACAATTACTAGAGATGGTCCTCCAGGAGCCCAATTTCCATTGGCAGAATCTAAGTCTGTCCATGTTGGTAATAATAAATATAATTTATTATTTGCAAGAATGATTTTTTGAGGTTTTCCTTTAGTAATTTTATCTGTATATGGTTTTAGATCATTGTTTTCAGGTAATGTAATCTCGTTTGTAATTACATTGACATCTTTATTGATATCAATAACGTAAACAGAGTTTTTATTGAAATTGGCAATAAATCCTTTATCTTTATAAATGGCAATGCTTTGAGGTTGAGGTGTGTCTTCAGGATCTTTTTTTAACGATACTTCTTCTAAGGTATTTAGTTCAGGGTTAAAAATAATTAGATTATGATTTTTTGAATGAGTGATATAAAGTTTGTTGTTAAACCAAACAGCGTCAGATGGATTTTCTGAAATTTCTAATATATTTTTTTGGATAGTTATATTATTATCCGAATTAAACGATAATCTGTCTATTGAACCATTAGAACCCCACGGTTGCGTAATAACAAACTTACTTGAGTTGTTTGGAAATACTTCTGTAGTACTAGATATAACAGATGTTTGATTAGAAGTTTGAGTGTTTTGAATCTTTTCACTACAACTTGCTAGTCCAAATGTTAGAATTAAAATTAAAAATATTTTTACGAAATTTTTCATATTATTCTCCTATTGATTTTATTTTTTATATTTTTTAAACTTAGTT
>QFBS01000033.1 GCA_003265895.1 Candidatus Marinamargulisbacteria bacterium SCGC AG-410-N11
GTTTATTGTCCGAATCACCTTGATTACCCGTAGCCGCATTTGCGTTCCCCGAATTAACAATAATCGCCTTAAGGGTATTATGCTTCATAATTTTTCGAGTATATCGAACACAAGCAGCTGGACATAAGTGTCTTGTAAATACAGCAGCAGATCCAGTAGCTTCTGGCACAAATAAATAACCTAAATCAAAGGCCTCTTCCTTAATACCACAACAAATACCGTTGGCATATACACCATCAATATCGGTTAAGTCATGTACCATCGTTACAAGTAAAGTGGCAGCGCCTGTAACCCGCTATCCGAGTCTAATCCAACCATAATATTAAAATTTTGAATAGCCTGACCAGCAGCACCTTTAACAACATTATCAATAGCCGAAAATAAAACCAACTGTTGTTTTTCTGGAACAAGAATAACACTTAACCAGCAATTATTAGTTCCTGCCACCCACTTAGTTTGAGGACTTCGATCTTTCTCATCAATAACCATAAACGGCTGACCCTTATAATAAGATCGATAAATATCAATAATCTGTCCATGACTTATATCACCATTATACGAAGCATAACTAGTCGCTAAAATACCCCGATTCATAGGCACTAAATGCGGCGAAAATAATACCGATGCCCCGGTTACCGATTCAATTTCAGCAGTATGTCGATGCGTTGCAGTACCATATGCACCAAAATTATTATTAACTTCACAATAAAGTGACGAAAGTTTAGCTCCTCGTCCAGCACCCGAAACCCCCGATTTAGCATCACAAATAATCGAACCCGAAATAATACCCTCTTTAACTAAAGGATATAAACTTAAAATAGCAGCCGTAGCATAACAACCAGGGTTAGCACATAATCGAGTCGTTTCTAATTGCTCACCAAATAATTCAGGAATACCATATACAAAGTCAGATAACAACGATTCGGATCGATGACTAGTATTGTAATAATGTTGATACAATTCAGCATCAAACAACCTAAAATCCGCCGATAAATCGATAATCTTAGTTTGTCCAGAGTTAGCCACTAATGTCGACATGTAAGAATGACTTTGAGTATGAGGAACAGCTAAAAACAAAACATCTACCGCTGGTGGTTGTTCTGGGTTAAATGATAAATATTCCAGGTCTAGTAAAGACCCAAATTGAGGAAATAAATCCGAAACAGTCTTGCCTACATGAGAATGAGCAAATACATGAGTAATGTTAACCTGAGAATGATTTAGTAAAAGTCGGCACAACTCTAAGCCTGTATAGCCAGATGCGCCAACAATACCAACCGAGATCATTATTTTGTCTCGTCTTTATCCTTAGAAGTCTCTTTAGCAGTATCCTTTTTCTCTGCTGTCTCACTATCTTTTTTAGGCTCTTCTTTAGCAACTTCTTCTTTAGTTGTGGTTGCTTTCTCTGCTACCTTATCAGCATTATCGCCATCCGTTTTAGCTGTTTCTTCAGCTTTTTTTGCAGCTTCAGCTTGTTTAGCTTCTTCAGCCTTCTTTGCAGCTTCAGCTTGTTTTGCTTCTTCAGCTAACCTAGCCTCTTCTTGCTTCTTTTGCTTAGCTTCTAATCTAGCTTGAGCTTCTGCTTCGATCTGTGCTTGAGATTCCTGTCTAGCTTTTAACCGATTAGCTTTAGCACCTAATCGTTCCCGCAAGTAATACAATTTTGCACGTCTCACTTTACTTCGTTTAACAGTAACCACTTCTGGTACCAGTGGTGAATGTAATAAAAAGGTTTTCTCAACGCCAATACCATCAATAACCTTACGAACAGTAAAGCTAGCGTTAGAATTAGCACCTCTCATTTTAATAATTGTACCTTCAAAACGTTGAATTCGAGTTTTCTTTCCTTCAACAATCGACTTTGAAACACGAACAATATCACCAATACTAAGTTGTGGAACTTCATCTTTCATTTGAGCTTTTTCTAGTTCATCAATAATAGGGTGAGCACTCATAACATACCTCCAAATAAGATCTCCGTATATTAATACGACAACAAAAATAAGTCAATATTATGACATACTAATCAAAATATATCTAGCATAAATCATTCTTTACAAGAGTTAATCCGATCTTTAACCACATCCGTTAACATATCACCGTTATAATGTTGAAGCAATAACGGGCGACGTTCCAGTGTCCGCTGCAATGATTCTTTTAATCGCCATTGTCGCAATTTTTCATGATCGCCACTAACCACAACGTCCGGCACATCCAAATTTTGATAAGATCGAGGGTGCGTATATTGCGGATATTCAATTAAGCCCATAGAAATCGAGTCTTCTTTAGCGGATAACTGGTTACCTAATGCTCCGGGTAATAACCGAATTACAGAATCCGCCACAGTCATCGCCGCCAATTCACCCGACGATAATACAAAGTTACCCATAGACACACGTTGAATATCATACAAGTTAAATATCCGATCATCTACACCTTCATAATATCCAATAATAAATACAATATCACGACACTCTAAACTAAATTGTTCAGCCATTTTTTGATCAAATATATCTCCCGACGGGCACAAATAAATAAGTCGTTTCTGGTCAATATTTTCAATACTAGCTAATGCCCGATCTAAAACATCAACCTTAAGCAACATACCCTGTTTTTTACCAAATGGATAATCATCTACCCGCCGATGTTTATCCGTTGCAAAAGTCCGTAAATCTAAAAAAGATAACGACACCACCCCTTTATCTACAATTTTTTTAATAATACCCTTTACAAAGTATTGTTCCATATCTTCCGGAAATAAAGAAATAAATGTAATATTCAACCAAAACTCCTAAAAAAAAACCAACCTGAACAATGGATCAGGTTGGTTATAAATTCAAATAAACGATGATACTATTTAGAAATGTTTGATGCCGATGGCGCAGTTGCTAACGAAATATTTTCAATAATTCCGTCTTTAACAACAATTTCTAATGCACCTAATTTTTCGTACAAATTATCACCTACAGAAGCATTAACAAATCCTTCAATAACACCTTGAGGAAAAAAAGTATCATTTTCTAATTCTTTAATAGCACTTTCTTGTTGAGGTGCCTGAGAAACCGTATCTTCAATTTGTTTCTTTTCAGAAAGCATTTGAATTCGAGATGGATCATTAACATCTAAGTTAGCAACAGCTGTCTCGATTTCCTTAACTCTAATTTTGCCTGTCCGAATAGTTTCTTCTAATTCAAATTTCAAATATTCTTTAAATTTATCAGTAACAATTGCCTTAACGGTTACTCGACGCTTTAACGTTACTTGCTGTTTCGATTTTTTTGGTTTTGTATCTGCCATTACTGTATCCTACCTTTCATCCTTCGACAAAATTTCAATGGTTACTTTCTTATCGTTTTTAGCTGCAGCTGCTTTAACAACAGTTCGTAATGCATTAGCAATCCGACCATCTTTTCCAATTACTTTACCCATATCAGTTTGTGCAACTACAATCTCTAAAATCATAACACTTTCACCAACTGTTTCATTTATATGAACCTGACTTGGATCATCCACCAAAGCTTTTACTATCATTTCTACTAAATCTTTCATCGTCTTTACTCCTTCTGTAAATATATTCACCTAAACTACTATTTAGACAATTTCAATTATACTATAAACAAAAACTAGTTTTCACTTTTTTCTTTTATATCTTTTCTAGCTACACCTTGATTGGTAGATTTACGTTCCTTTTTAGGAACAATTCCTGCATTACCTAATAACCGCTGTATTGGATCTGACAATTCAGCGCCAACAGAAATCCAATGTTCAACACGATCTTTTTTAACTTCAAATAAAACTGGGTCTTGTTGCGGATCATAAATACCAATCTCTTCAATTGTCTTTCCGTCACGAGGGGCACGACTATTAGCTACCACAACTCGATAAAAAGGGCTCTTCTTCTTTCCTAATCGTTTTAATCTTACTCTAACTGACAAATTATACCTCCTAAAAACACACCATTACATTGATGATAATAGATACGAGTATATCGTTATTCAATGTTAACGTCAATAATTAAGACAAAATAATTAACCAAAAACACCTTCCTATTTTGTAAATGGCGATTATCAAACAATTTCTGCTAATTTTATTTAAACTGTCGTTCATATTTTTGCTATAATACAAACAACATGAGCCAATCAATTCAAAAATTAATAATACGCACAAATTATATCTGGATAGTGATCATTTTGGCTCAATTATTACTAGCATATCTTAGTAAAATCGTATCCTGGTTAAGTGTCATTAATTTCAAATCTTTAATCGTTCATTTTAGTCTAATTAGTGTAATATTAAGTACCTGTACCTTGCTTATAATAAATCATTCAGCCATATCAAAATTAAGTAAATTTATGTTAACAACAATACTATTAGGCTTTTCTTTTTATATCTTCATATATGGCTTCCAAATACCGATATTACATCCCAAACAAATCGCATATTCTACCATTACCCCATTTTTATTTAAGTCTTGTTGTTGGATAATTACAGTTACATTATTAACCTCAATAAATAAGACACCTCACAAAACATCAAATCGAATAGCTCTGTACATCATCATGGGCATCATCTTTTTTTTGTTTAAATTATGTTATCAAGTGATGTTCAAATTCAATACCTACAGCCATATTTTATCTAGCCACTGGTTCCAATATATAAAGTTTATTGATTTATTGGGCTGGGTCATCTTATTACAAATTATTTTACGCTTACTTATACCATCACAACAACATGATTAAGACAATTTACCTAAAACTAACCGAACCGATATATGGCCTCCCTATTAGTCTATTTAGGCTGTTAGTAGGTCTAATATTGGCTAAATTTTTCAGTGTATATCTTATCGATACAATATACGATCGCATATTTTACAATGAGGTATTTCCATTTACGTTTAATTATCCAGGCCTCGACTTTATCATTCGCTTAAATGGCGATGGGATGACACTATTTTATCTGTTAACCATCCTCATTTGTCTATTATTTGCCATTGGCTATCGGTACAAAGTCACCAGTATCTTATTGTTTATTTTATATACATACCATTTTTTAACTACAGCCAACCATTATAATAATCATTATTATCTAACCTTAATATTTTTATTCTTTTTTACCATTATTAATGGCGCTACCCATCTAGCCGTTGATAATATTCGTAAACACACAACACATCAACCGTTCATACCCTTTTGGCAAAAATTACTGTTTCACATTCAACTATTAATTGTATTTTCTTATGCAACCTATTGGAAAATTATAAATCCGGAATGGGTAGAAGGTATTCTCTTAAAAAACGTCTACACATTATTATTTAACAAGTGGAAACATACACATCTCATTTCTGAACATCTTTATAACCTACTAACGTCTTATAAAGTGGTATTAAGTCAATTATTAAGTATGTCAGCCATTATGTTAGATATGCTAGTGATCCCCTTTTTAATGTGGAAGAAAACAAGGGTAGTTGGTATTTTGTTGATGATTCTATTCAATCTAATCAATCATCAAACGTTAGCCATTGGATATTTCCCGTTTTTTTTAATAGCAACTCTTATGTTGTTTATAAATGAAAATAAACTTCAACAACTATATGAAAAAATCATATCCAAACTAAATATAAAACCCATTCATCAACGAAGTATACCCAAATTTAATATTAACAAATGGCCGTTAGTGATACTTACTATCTTTTTTATTTTTCAATTGATACTCCCATTAAGGCATTATATCCTAAACACTAATACATATAACTTCATCAATTATGCATGGCGCACAGAAAACTTTTATTTTTCATGGACCATGATGAGTACTAGTAATTTTTGCTATAAAAGTCAATTTTACTATCAAGCCCACCCCCATTCTGTAAAAATCCCTGTATTTTTATATTTGTCTGATTTAACCGATTATTATCAACATAACCCACAAAAAGCAAAAATAGAATATGAAAATATTAAAAATAAACACATGCATCTTCACAAGTTATTTGATTTACCATACCTTGTAAAATCTAAATTAAGCGTTCCATTATACAATCAAAAAATTGCCATTCTAATCGAACAACAACTCAAAAAAGATTACATAACTAATCCTATTATCACAGTCAAAAACATCTGTGGCATTAATATGCACAATCCACAACCAAAAATTAAATCATCCACCATACTTAACAAAGAAACGTATCATATATTCAAATCTAACCACTGGATTTTAGATCTTAAAAAAAATTAATCCCAAAAACCAAACCCCACCCATTTCCGATTGGTTATACTAGTAGTATCTGAAGTGTCGGTTAAATTTTTTGCAGAAGTCTCGACATCCGTATTGTTTACCCCTCCAGAAAACTGTTTATATACATGAAAGACATCATTATCTTTTTCAACCTCTGTATAAGAATGAGTATCTTGTAATCCACCCCCATGTGTCCTTTTCATATAAGTATCACTACTCCCCCCCATTGCTTGAGCTAATTCCAACAAAGTAATATTATCTCCTGAAAAACCCTTTAAGCCATGTTTATCTTGTATATATCCTTCATCGTTTTTTTTCCAAGGATTCCCTTTGTCACTCCTTCCCAAAGAATAGTAACCACCATCATCTGACCATCCAGAGCCATCAACTGGATGACCATGTGTATTAGCAACCCAAACTGTTTGCCCTCTAGCATCATCCCATGCCCCCGTAATTCTAGCAAAAAAACGTGAATCATTATCAGTATTAAATGCTGTAACCTTATCACCATTCCAATAGCTATATTGACCGCCACTACTATGCCTAGAAGCTGGGTCTAAAATAAACCAATTAGTTGTACTATTCTTTGTGGGCCTCCCATTATAAACAGCTATATTACCATCTATAAATGGGCCATATTCAAATTGATATTTACTAAAAAAGTATTTATCAATCCAAGCCTGGTCAAGAGGTTTATGATCGTACTGCATAGGCGATGCACTCGAATTACCTGCATCAAAAACAGGAGCTGTATTACCGTCCGCCTCACGTTTAACACCAATAAAAAATTCAGCTATCATAACATACCAATTACCATTATCAGTTGTGCCGTCCCAAACTCCTCCATATTGACCAACCTTATAATTAGGGCCGCCTTCATTATCAAAGCCTGAACTTGTATGACGGGCACGTTCATCGTCACCAGCTCGAGTCTTTGTTTGATCACTAGTACTATACCAAGATCCTGCAATTTTAGAAACGCCAGTACTATGAGATTTCTTATTAGTCATCAACACATATAACTTTTCAGCATCAGGATGAGTTGTTGTATATTTCTTTCTCTTAGCACTACTAGTAGTTCTTACTTGATCAGCTGCTAAAGTCAGTGTAGTTCCTCCAGCAACAACCGCACTTAAGGTTATTGTAGTTTTTGTATATAAACCAGCTGAAAACCGATAAAATGCACTTGAATAAGTTGTACCTCCACCTTTCAATGTAAAACACACGGTACCATCCGTTGTTTTTGTAGCGTCAAAGGTAACCGATACTAAATAGTTATATCCATCGTTTAGGGCACCTACCGGATGCTCTTCACTATCACCACCTTCCCAATTGTTAACAAACGCTGTAGATGTACTAACACTATCCGCATCTAAATGTCCGTTTAAAACCAATTTGCTAGATGCTATACTAGCTGATTGCCCCATAGCAACACCAGAATTATTTATTGTTAATAATGTCGTACTATCCTGATTTATAAAGTTTACAGTTTGATTACCACCGCTATTCATTTGAATCCCTAAAAAACCAGGGCTAGCACTATCACCACTTCGCAAAACATCGTTAAACGCATTAATTTTTAAACGCTGATCCTTAAACTCTGCAACCATATGAGCATAAGATTTTTGATAAGCATCAGCACCCGTCGTTTTTGGATGAATCATACGAAATAACATCTTTGTTGTAAATGCTTTGTTAGTAGGTTCATCATATACCGGCGATTCATTTTCATTACTCTTATTTGGAAGTCCATATAACCCCTCAAATTTATAATCAGCTAACGGTGTCCCTCTAATAACATCAACATCCTTGGCAATCGACTTAAATCGATGCCCAACAATAAAAGATTTTTTAATCCCACCTTTAACATTCATAGTACCCACAATTCCAGGTTTAACACCAACTAACCCTAACCAGGTCGTATAATGATCACCCGATGTATCTGCTTTAGTTTCATTATCTGGATTATCTTTATCCCAATAAGTTGTCTTAGAAAAAGAGCCCGAAGCGGTATCAGGTACAGCGTCTGAAAATCCGCCACCTTCCGAAAAAATCAATTCATTTCGAACTAAACGCGTAGGCTCTACCGAAAAAATAGAAGTAGATACTAGGCATAGCATTACCAATATAAAACATCGTAGCATCATCATAAATCAGCTCCTTTTGCAGGAAATGCAATAATATTAACTCTAGCCTTCCATTGGTCATCACTTGAATCTCCCGTATAAGGATCAAGAGCCGTAGGATCAAACCACATTTTTGGCGTAGTTTGTGAAGCCGATACAGGTGATGAAGTCATATCCTCGTTTTGAAGACCTGAAGGGGTAGTAGTACCATTAGCAATAGGTCCTCCACTATGATTATGATCAGAAATGTTAACGACTATATTAACGGGTAATGCTTGACTCTGACTAGTCAGCGTTACTTGTCCAAAAACCTTAAAAAATAAAGTACCCGTTGTATGTAACCCTTCTGTAGCTAGTAACTTATATCCACGATCAAATACATGAATATCCTTATCCGATGCAGCCCCAACGGTCATCGTACCTTCCACTTTCGCATTAATTCGAGAATGATTAAAATAGTCTTTAGAATTATCATGAACTATAATAGGAACATCCGGATTAACCATCACTGGTACCGATCCAAACGCAATATAATTCCAAGTTTTACCCTTTCCTTTTAACGTTAAAGCCGAAGGCCAACTAAAAGTTTGCGATGTTACCGCATTTCCACCTGTTTTAGACATATTAGCTGATAAAGAATAGCTAGTGTCTATCGTCTTATCATCCCCAGATAAATTAATATTACCATCTACTTTTAATGCTACCTGTTCATCCATTGGCGGCAAATCCGTATTAATTGCAACGCCATATTCACCCACTAACATAGCACCATCCGAAATATTAAATCCCGTTCCTTTAAATGTTATCTCATTTTTTGAATTTATATTAGCAGTAACATATGAGGTACTGTTTTCAATCCTAAAATTTTGAGCAGTTGCTGAATTATCTTGATAACCTCCCATATGAAAATGAATAGAGTTAGTATCCTTGATCATTAAATTAGTCGGCGGATAGCCAGTAGTATCATGAGCTTTATCACCTTCTTTAGGTGATTCTAAAATATTTTCGTCTTTCCTACCCAATGCATCAACTTTATCAACTAAAATAGCACCAAAGCTAGTTCCCTGCTTTAAACTAGTTTCTCGATCAGAAACATCTTCTATAGAAAGTGAACTTTCCTTCTCTTTCCCACCTTCAGCTGTTCGAAAAGTAAGTTTATTTTTCTCTAAAAAGGCCTGAGCGGGGGTTCCAGCCACAACAGTATCATCTACAGCTCCTTGATATTTTTTATAAAATAAATCTCTAGGCTCTATTGTTTCTGTGTTAGGATTAGCAGCAAAATAACTCGCCATATCTCGTCTCGCTATAGCTATTACCTTCAAAGAGTCACTCTCTAATCCAGCGTTTGCAACTGTTACAGAATACTCTATTTCTCCAGATAAACTACCAGTTTCCATTGAAATACTCACAGGAATATATTGTCGTTGAGATGACATAGGCACATTTCTTGGTACAGATGTTCCTGCAACTGTTAGTGTTACCGTGGCATCCGCTGCAGAATCCCACAGGTTTGCTTGTGGTGTTAATATCATAGATGCCAAAATAGTATACGGTGTTGCACTACCAACATTAGTAAATTTATTAGCTAATACAACCTTAGATGCATTCCAAGCGCTACCACTACTATGAACTTTAGAGTGTTTATTATAAACCTTAATAAATGGATAGAAAGTGTTATTAATTTTAATTGGCAACTTTGATTCCAAAGCTTGATTTGGAATTTTCGAAGTTACATTGGTATACCCCTTAATCTTTCCCATTTTAATCCCAACGCGTTTCGTTTTAGACGTATCTGTATACATATCCGGAATTTCTTTAGTAACTAAGCCGCCATAAACACTTAAGCTTGGATCTCCATTATCACTAGAAAAAACAACGGGCCCACCTTGATCCTGTAAAAACATATTAGTAAACCCATGTTTAATCTTCCCATCAGATCCAGGCATTATTTTACGAGCTTGTATATGAGTATTTCCAATTCTAAAGTGAGACTTATCTCCTTGGCCAATATATAAGTAAGTCGCGGGATTAGTTTCATAAGTTCCCCCAGCACCAGTATACCAATCACCAGCCTGAGATGGCCCTTCATCAACATACTCTGTTGTAATTTCGGGTAACCTCAATTCTGTTGTCAGCTCGTTCACGTCATTCGACTTTCTTATAATAAACCAACCATCCAAATATAATCCTTTACTATTTAATACAAATAAATAAGGAGTAGCAGTGCTATTATCTTTGGACTGAACCCATTCCACACCATTAAAATTAGTTATCCCCGGAGGTTTTAAAGGTTTCGGCTCTTTCATCCCACCTGTACCTACCAGTATAAACCCTCCAGCATCGTCAAATATCAAACGATCTGGCTCTAATCGAGTCACTTCAGCTAAATTAACTCCTGTATATAACCATACAGAAAAAAAACAAGCAGCAATAATTAAAGCCCATCTTCTCATTATTGATCCTATCTTGAAAATACGATAAACACTAATTTTACACTCTAATTAATTCATACCCATGATAGCTTATTTTTAAACACTAAGCAAATAATCAATGTCTTCTCTTGTAAATTTTAAGTCACTTTTCTTCATAGCTTCTTCACCTAATACCGCCTGAAATAAAGTCTCTTTTTGCTGTTTTAATGTCATTAACCGCTCCTCAATAGTATCGTGCATAATAAGACGCGTTATCATAACACTTTTATCCTGACCAATTCGATGTGCCCGATCCGAAGCTTGTGTCTCCACAGCAGGGTTCCACCACGGATCAACATGAAAAACATAAGACGCTCTTGTCAAATTCAAACCAACCCCACCAGCCTTTAAACTCATTAAAAACACGGTCGGCCGTTCCGATTTTTGAAACTGTTCAACAAGTTCTTGTCGTTTGGTCATCGGTGTTTTACCATCCAATCGAATAAAATCAATTTCAGCTTTATTTAAAAAAGGTTCCATCAAATCCAACGCGGTCGTAAATTGCGAAAACACTAACGCCGAATGATTTTCTTCTCGTAATTCTGTTAAATGATCGACTAAATAACTAAATTTTGGCGATAACTCGTGCCCTGAAAATCCTAATAAGCCTGGCGATACACATAACTGTCGTAACCGCAGTAATGCCGTTAACGCTATAACTCTTGCCTGATTAGAATTATACTCAGAATAGGCACTATCTATGGTCGCCTTAACTTCATCTAAAATAACTTTATAATATTTTTTTTGGTCGTCTGATAATACTAAATAAACATTATTTTCAAGTTTCGGCGGCAATTCTTTATGAATTGTCGACTTCATACGCCTCAAAACAAAGGGTCGAGTCCGAAACAAGAGCAAGTCCAACGTATTTTCCTTCATAAACGATTGAAATTCGGGATAGGTCCCTAATAAACCTGGCAATACCAAATCCAAAATAGAATAATATTCACCTAAATGGTTCTCTAATGGTGTCCCAGTTATCCCCAAAATAAAATAACCTTTCAGCTGTTTTAATGCCAATGTCCTAGCCGCCTGAACATTTTTCACCATTTGTGCTTCATCAACAACAACCATATCAAATTCATTTTGTTGTAAAAAATCCAAATCACGACGAATCAAATCATAAGTCACCAAAATAATGTCATACCCCTTAAACTTACGCCGTCGTTCTCGTCCTGAATAAGAATATACTTTAAAATCAGGATAAAATTTTTCCAATTCTTGTACCCAGTTAAACATTAAACTAGGCGGAACAACAATTAAAAACGGGTGCTCTGTATGTTTCTTAATAATCCCTTCTTTAATCGCAGCCATCAACATAATCGCCTGTAAGGTTTTCCCCAACCCCATATCATCAGCCAAAATAGCACCAAACCGATATTGATATAAAAATAACAGCCATTCATAGCCATCTTTCTGATATTGTCGAGGAGTCCCAACTAAATACTTAGGCAACTTAACATCTCGATTCGCTTTAAAGTTAAGTAACCGCTCTAAAATAAATCGATCTTGCTGTCTAATTCTAATCCTAATCCCCTGATCTCGAACCATAAACCAATCTAATAACTGTAACCGAGAGTATTCTTTTTCTTTTCGACGATTCTTTTCATGATAAGGCATAATCCTAATCAAAGATCGTAACTTATTATAGGTTTCTTCATCTAATATCTGAACGGTACTATCGGTTTCAAACATCCAGCTATCTTTTAATGCTAAACGCCATTGAGTCCGGTCCACCTCTTCACCTTGCGATAATACTTTCATCTCAGGCTTAAACCAGCTATTTCCCATAACAGCGTCTATTTCTACGTCCCAACTAACCGTTTCAATTGTCTTAGATCCAAAAACAAGATTAATATTAACCTCTTCCATTTGCTGTTTATATAACTGCAAATGTCTAAAGAATTGACTTCGAGGAACAGAAATAACCATGTTTTCTAAATCAAAGGATATCTGATTACCAAAAACAGCCAGTGGTATAACCCAACATAACATTTCCATTTTAGGTTCTACTTTAATCGAATGAACATTGCCATTATCCGATAGTAACCGATAATAAGGACGTTCAATATGATCGCTAAACGATACTAAAAAACGATGTAACTGTCGCTGGTTAGCTTCGTTATGAAAAACATGCTCCTGACAATAGTCGTCAATCATCCGTTGTCGTTTATCATAATCTTCTTCTAACACTAAAACCGATAATTTTTCCCGAATAAGCTTTATTCGTTCGGTCGTTTTTAAATGATCTGGAAAATTTTGCAATTCGCCAATAAACGAAAACAATGTAAAATCCGGAACTAGCCGCCCATTATCCAATAAATATTCAGGTTTCAAGTACATTGTCTGATTATCGGTTCCATACAATATATCCACCTGATAATCTAATTTTGCTTCTTTAATGGTTAATTCCTGATTATTAGACCAACATCTTACTTTATCACGAATATGATCTAATGTAGGGTAATGAATGGTTGAGCCATTAAAAGTGTTATTATCAATAGAGATCGGCCGGCCCAATAACTCTAATACATGTTTATGACGAAAAACATCCGTATTTTTCTTTTTAACAACGTTATCATCAGCAGATTGGCTTGCTCGATCAAATCCATTCCATAACTCCCAATCACCATCACTCGAAAACCGGCCGATAATACCTTTCGAAATATTAGCTACTAAGTGTCGACCTAACAAAAACAAGTCATCATTATCATCGCCCATTCGCGACACCAAAATAGAATCGTCATTAATAGTAATCCCAGTAAATCGCTTAATTAAATAATCTTTATCCCAGTTTAAAACTTGATCGCCTTGTCTTGTGCGAATAATAATATCATTTTTTGGATTTTCGTTTACTAAATAAACCAACAAATTTTGTTCTACCGGTTCATAAGACGAACTTTTCCGTAATAAAGATCGTAATGACGCATTCAAATCAGAAGAATAAGCAGACAACCGCTTTCCTTGCTTGGCAGCAGAAACACGAACGCGACTAAAAGGTCCTAGTTCAATAATAATATCAACTAATTCTAATTTTCTCATCGGTATCTATCTAGTATATAGTAATAATTAAAAATGACTCCAATAAATTTTTAAATTATAAATAAAAAGGTACTCACTCCCTTTTCTTTATGATAAACTATTCCACATATAATATTAATTAAACATCTAACTAATGAATATTTATTTACAAGCAACACAGCATAAAACATTAACACGTCCACCAATATGGATGATGCGACAAGCTGGCAGATATTTGCCTGAATATCAAAAAATTCGACAAAAACATTCATTTCTAGAAATGATACGAACGCCAGATATTGCAACCGAAATAACACTGCAACCAATAACTCGATTTGGAATGGATGCCGCCATTTTATTTTGTGATATTTTAGTTACTGCAGAGCTATTGGGCTCACAATTAGAATTTGTCGAAAAAAAAGGCCCCATTATCGATAATCCAATTAGATCCGAGTCTGATATCCAGCAAATCCCAAAACATAATACAAGCGACTATTTAAATTATGTCACTCAAGCAATCCAACAACTTAAGCAAGAACTTCCGTCGCATGTACCATTATTAGGGTTTGCCGGTGCTCCATTTACAGTTGCATCCTATATGATCGAAGGCAAGTCAGCTCCACAATTACCTACCATAAAGCAACTAATCGGAAAAAACCCAACGGTTTTAACACAACTATTAGATAAACTAACCGAGGTTACGATTGACTATCTTGGCATGCAAATAGACGCGGGAGTTGACAGTATTCAATTATTTGATACATGGGCCGGCGAACTATCTTGGCTAGATGTTCAAGAATATAGTTTAAATCCAATTAAAAAAATAACAACCGCACTAAAACAAAAATATCCAACAACACCAATAACATTATTCACAAAGCAAACCAGTCGAATCGTTCCGTTTGTTCCATCATTAAATATAGATATTTTAAGTGTAGACTGGCAAAGCAGTTTACCATTTATCAGACAAAACATACCAAGTAATATCGGATTACAAGGCAATTTAGATCCACAACTATTAAGTGCCGATGTTAATGTTCTAAAAGAAAGAGTACATACAATATTAAACGACATGGCTCCTTATAATGGCTATATATTTAATCTAGGCCATGGCATTTTACCAACAACACCCTTTGACAATGTCCATCGAGTAGTTGATTGGGTAAAACAGTTTTCCAAAAACTAAAATATCTAAACAAATCCCTTTATATAAAAAGTCATATGGACAAAACCCAAGGGTCTAAAATTTAAGTAATCATGCAAAAAAATGTAAGACAACTTATCAACAAATAGTAAAAGTAGTAATGAAAACATTTAATAACCCAAAACATCCGCAAAGGGTGGGACATTAAATTAAAAATTTAGTGGCTTGTCGTTATTTTTTAATAGGTCATTTTAACGGTACCTTTGTTGATGACACATTGACATCCTAACCGCATATCACCTTCCATACCTAAATCATCTTCTTCTTGATTTCGTTCAGACAAGTTTTCCATACCACCTAATATTTCTACTTCACAAGTACCACAAACCCCATTACTGCAGCCAATAGGAACGCCTGCTTCTTCAATATAATCTACTATATTCTCTCCGTCTGGGACTTCAATTTCTTCATCATTTAAAATTAACTTAGCCATGTCATATTTCTCCTTACCAATGTCTATATTTATAAAAATATAGCTAATCCCCCCCTAATCGTCAATTAAATTATACGTGTTTTTTTTCAAACCTAGCCATAAAATCAACTAACGCTTCAATACTTTCATATCTCATAGCGTTATAAATAGAGGCTCGTAATCCACCTACTGATCGATGCCCTTTTAAA
>QFBS01000034.1 GCA_003265895.1 Candidatus Marinamargulisbacteria bacterium SCGC AG-410-N11
ATACAACAGACACAACAACAAGTACCGGAGGCGGCAGTGGAGGAACCGGCGATATAGGCCAGACTGTTGAAGATTTAACTAAACTCATATTAAAAGGTGCAGGAGGCTTAGGTTCAATAGGAAGTGAATTTATTGATACGTTAACTGATGACGTATTAAAAAGTTTACTAATTGGAGCAGGAGTTGTTGGCGCAGGCGTTATAGGCTTAGGACTAATAAGAGAGGGCCTGAAGTTAGCCGTTAGTACATTTGAAGAAGACAAGAAAGATAAAAAAACAACAGGTAACAAACCAACAGAGTCTAAAAAATCAACAAGATCTTTAAAGCTATATATAGCCGCAGTATTAGCAACAATTAAAGCGGAAAATGAGGATTCAGGTATAGATCAGACTCAAACCCTATCTATGGCAGGGGCGGCGAAAGCACTACAAGCGAAAGGAAGATTCCAGGCGAAATCAGACTCTAAAACCGAACAATCTAACAAAGATCTGTTAAGAAGAGTCCTGAATTCGGTAAAAGCATTTGAAGAAGCCAAAGGTGCAGAACAAAGGGCGAAGAGAAACTGGGAAAAAGCCAAAGATGTATTAAAGCAGATAGGAGTAGTAGGAACTATGGCTAGTACAGTAACAGAAGCCAAAGAAGCCAAAGCTGCAGAACAAAGGGCGCTGGAAAACTGGCAAAAAGCCCAAAAAGTATTAAAGCAGGTAAGAGTAGTAGAAAATATGGCTAGTACAGTAACAGAAGCCCAAGAAGCAGAACAAGCAGAGACTCGCTGGAGAACAGCAAAGACCAAAATCAGTGCAGCACAGGAATTAGAAAAAGGAGGAGAAAAATATAAACAAGTACATGACCAGATGAAAACATTAGTTTCCAGTAAAAAAGAATTACAGCTTCTTAAAATTAAAAATGCTACAACATTTAAAGCTTTAAACGCCATTCAATTGGACTCTGAAATGAACAAACTATTTTTAAATTTACAAAAAGTATTAAGCCCAGAAGATTTTAAAAAATTGAAGAGTGAATATAACAAAACAATACTCAAAGCAAAGAATAAAAGAAGGAAAGAATTAAGAGCAGAAATGCGAAAAAGAAGCATGAAAGCCCGACAAGAACAAAGAAAAATAAAAAGAACCCAAATAAAATGGAATGAAACTCAAACAACGATTACATTTAATAATAAATCTAAAGAAGATAAAACGCCAATGCTGATATTAAAAGGAATTCTAAATCCTAAAAACGATAAAAACGATAATAACCAAATAAAATTTAAAGATCTAATGACATCAGATAAAAGATTTAATGTAATGGGATTCTCATCAGAGCGTACTGAAAAACAAAGACAAATAGATGTGTTTGGTGAATATAGGAGGAGCTCATCAGATCAAAAAATGAATCAACATCACGAAAATGTATTTACGTTATTATGCGATATCATTCATAATCCGGGAGATGATGAATCTATAGAAATGCAAAAAATTATTTATAGAATGAGTAAAGACGAAACATTACAAAACGAACTTTGTGATATGCTTGAAAGCAAAACCGAGGAAGATGAAAAAATTGATGTGTTTTTTGAGTTTTTAAAAAATAAAGTTCAAGCTGAAAGTGATATAAAAATAGATGGCAGTGGTACTATTGTAGAGTCAAAAATAAATACACAGTCAGATCAATCGGTATTATCTAAGCGTATGACTGCGGAAGAAAAAAAAGATAAGATATCAATTATAATGGGGCAGGATAATTTTGACAAAGAATTGGAAGAAATTGCAAGTTTTAATGAGCTAAGAAGATTTCTTAGTAATCAAGCAACAGTCAACGACGATATAAGAGCTAAATGCTTAGAGTTGATGAGGTCTCACGAAGGTGACCTTAAGTCTGACAGTGACTTTATGGAACTTCTATGTGAAAACAAGGAGTTAGTACAGGTTGCTACAGTATATACAAATAATAAAAGCAAATTTCAACAAGCTACTGATGATAGCCTCATAGCAACATACCAAAAAACGAAAAACAGTCAGGGAAAAAACAGAATTATTCTGGATGCTGTAGAAATGTCAGGGTTTCCAAAAAACCCCTCTACAGTAGGTGGGTTAGAAACAGCTATTATGGCCTTTGCAAAACAATATCCTGATCTATGTGGGTTAAATAAAAAAGGTGAAATTAAAACAAAGTATGATTTGGCCAAAGTTATGATAATACTTAAAAAAGGAGGTGTTAATTTTCCTGAAGGCCAAAGTTTTAGTAATGGTCTTAACCAACTATATGGCAAAAAGTTTGATAATAGTGAACCTTTTACACTAAATGTTAATAAAGAAAAAGTTAAACTCAAAGATAAAAAATATTTAGATATGTTAAATACCACAAAAAAAGTAACAGCAGAAGTAATCGAAGAGTTTCCAGTGAAATCAACATTTCAACCTCTTTCTTCAATAGATAATGAACCAATTAACGAAAATACTGATTTTAAAAGAACTGAGGTTACTGAATTTGGTACAAAATTTAAAGATAATCAAACAGATTTCGAACATAAATTTGGCTTAGGAGAAGATATTCTTAAACTAGATGATTTAGTAAAGCTTACAGGTTCAGAGTTAATGGAAAAAATAGGACCTATATTTGGAAATAGCTCAAATGATGCATTAAAGTTTATTTTCAAACATCAAATTTTAACGATACAGAGGGATAATCCAGAAAAAGCAAAGTTTCTAGAAAGTACCGCTTCTTTTCAGGATGTTTTAGACGCGACAAATTCATTGGATGTTAAAGAACAAGCTGAGGTTATTGGTAACATTTTTCAAATAATGAAAGATGATGGAAAAGCTTACACGTCAAAACAAATAGCGTGTATTGGGGAAGCTCTTATTGCAGCAAAAAAAGGGAAACCAGTAAAATGGAACTTATTTGCAGGTGAAGGGAAAAGTATGCTGGCAAAAGACTTTGCAAAAATTTGTCCTAAATCATTTTCAATCATGGAAAATGGTAACCCTCGTCCCCAATTTTTATTAGCACCATTTTCAGATAAAGATGAAACTTGGGAATCTCCAATTAAAGGTGGTAACTTTTCTGAAGTAAGCCCTGCTAACTTATTAACTAAATCGAATATATCAATGACCGCAGAAGAATTCAATGATTGGGTTGATTATTGGGAAGCAGAAGGTAGTCGGGACGATATAAAGCATTTGAAGCTCCTCTTAACAGAAGCCAGCTTCTTTTTAGATGAGGATGATGACGCTCATTACAAAAAAGAAAATATGGACTTAAAAAATACAAAGCAACGATTAAGTAAATTTGGAACATCTCGTATCGTATCCATGTCAGCAACCAAAAATGAAGGTTTAATTCGATCTAGTTTGGATACAAAAATAACGCGGATGGAACATGTTTTTGAACAAATTGGAGAAAGTAATCTTTCTGAGGCGGAAAAAGAGTTTAAAACCAATTTGGAAACAATTAGACAAGAACTTGGCAAAGACGATACAAATTATGAAACAGTTGCAGACGATTTGAGGAATTTAATGGAGGCTGATAAAGTCATAAAATCGTTAGAAGAAAAAGCAACCAATACGGCCGTAGGAAAGAAAGAAAAAAGTAAAGGAAAGACTATGGAAGGTCATTTAACTCATTTACTTTCTCAAGCTCTTTCAAGTGCTTCAGATTTATGTGTTGGTGAAGCTAGTAATTTAGTTAACGCGAGGGTTCTAGCTGAAACATTAAATAGTGAAGGTATAAAAGCAATGGATGTATTTGATGGAATAGCTAATGATCTTGAACCTAATCAAAGTGCTTTATTGTGCTGCCCTGATGCCGTTATAGGACAAGACCAAAGAAATAAAATGATGGCTAGTGTTACAGAAAGTTCTAACACAGTCATACTAATGAGACATGAAGATGGTGAGCATAAAGGTAAAAAAATGATGTGTGTTTTCGAAAATGGCGAGCCAGTTTGGAAAGAGTATGATAAAACATCAGACCTTTTAAAAGGAAAAAAAGTAGTATGTGTATATACAAATGATAGTGTAGGTGGTGATTTTGATCAGTTTAGTGAGAATATGAGTTCAAAAATGGCTATTGTTTATGAAAAGTCCATTCCAGGAGAAAATAGTGTTTATCAAAATTTGAAACGGTGTCGACTTAAAGCGAATACTGACGAATATAACCAAGTTGCTAATAATACAATGATTTATACACCTAAGCCAGAGGATGGCACGACAATGACAACAGATGACTTTAAAGTCGCAGCTAAAGCTCAACAAGTAAAAGATAATCTTTTGGAAGATATAATGATTGCTGAACAAAAAATGAAACGTCAAATAAAAAAATCGAAAATGAGAAACGTTAAGTTTAAAGAGTCAGATTTTATAGAGAACGGAAAATTAAAAGGTGATAGATCAATAACCTATACAGATAATGGGAATCTCGTATTTTCGACTGTATTTGATAAAAATAATAGAGAGAATATTGCATATAAAGGACCTAAAACATCAGCTAATGAACCTTTGTTTGTAATGAAGGGCCTTGGCCTGCATTTTAATATTGGATATATTTTAGACGATGAAACATTAACTCTTGATGAAAAAAAGCAGAAGCTTAACGAAGCTGTACAGGTTCTCATCACATATGGAGGGCCACCAACCTTAATAGAAACGTTGGAAGGGGCTATGAAAAATGTAGACAGTGTTATCGATGAAGGTGTTAATGAGTTAGACCAAAATGCAACGGATGAAAATGCAAATATGGCAAGATATTTTAAAGAAGAGATAACAAAGAAAAAACAAAGATTAGCAGATTTAGATAACATAGGAAACTAATCTCTAAATAAAGATAGAAACCTATTGCAAAACACAAAAAAAACAATTAGGATAGTTTAATAAAAAATAAAGAAAAAGAAAATGAAAACAGCCCTATTAATTATCGATCATGGATCAAAACGAAAATCAGCAAATCACATGCTGTTCGATATTGTAAAACTAATGCGAGAACAGCGCCCCGACTTACTAGTATTTGGTGCACACATGGAGTTAGCCCTACCCACAATCCAAGATGGGATCGATCGATGTGTGAAAAATGGTGCCGAGCATATCATTGCTCACCCCTATATGTTATCAACGGGCCGGCATGCGATGGAAGATATCCCTAGAATGGTCAAACAAGCCGTTTCAAAATATCCAAATATAACGTGTAAAGTAACCCCACCTTTAGGTGTGGACTTAGAGCTAATTTCCTTAATTTTAAAAAGAGCCGAATTAAAATAAAACGTAACGTTAATATAAAAATAGACTATTTTATAGCCAAAAGAATATCAGCCATTTTTGGTCACGTGTGATTAGTATAATTGCTGCAGCTCCAGAATCATTAAGTATTAGAGAGCTGCTATCTCAAATCAACGGTACTAAAATTGATATTGATGATACACAACAGTTAACCGACTATCCTGCTCATGGAAAGCAGTTAAAAAAATATGGTAAAACAAATCTTGTAGAGTCAATTAAAGATCAGTTAGTGGTTTTTTTACTATCTAATTTAGAAAGAAATAAAACCTTAGCCGCCATTATTGAAAATCAAATATCCCCTTACTTAAACAAAGATGAGGTATTAGACATATTGGCTAAGATTTTAGTTTTAAAAAGACAAGAAGTAGGCCAAAAGCCTCATTTGCAAATTAAAGTTCCTAAGTTAATACCTCGAATCATTGGGTCGGTAGAAGCCGAAAAAGTATTGTTAAGGTTGGCTGCCGTTGTTCAAATAATAGATCGGTTTCTTCAATCAAGAGCAAATTAGATTACTGAAAAAAAAGTACAAGACAACAATATCGCATATTAAGTAAGATTTACTATATAAGGAAATCCTTTTTCATTCATCGCAATAAAGATTTTATTAGCTTCTAATTGTGTACGGAAATAGTTAATACGGTCAGTCGAAATATCACTAGTTTTATCAATGTAACGAATATAAAAATTAAGCAGCGGTGTATTAAACTGACTAATCAAATAGTCGTTAGAATGAAATAGACCAATTTGGTGACTTCTATCAATTGGATGAGTGGTTTGGTACAAAAAGTTTAACAGTTTAATAACATTATTAAAGTCGGTAGGGTAAGTATTAAGAGCATAGTCCCAAAAATCTTGGATATTAAGTTGGTTACCTAAATTGGCTGGGTCAGACGCTTTTATCAACTCTAATTTAGTGTTTAAAAGCGATTTAATAAGAGCAATAATTTGAGATCGTTGTTCGGTAGGAACCGTTGACGTTTTCTGTAGGTAGTCAATCAAGGAATCTTTAAACAGATCAATTTTATTAGGTTTATTATTCAAGTTAGCTTTAATATGCAATAAAATAGATTTTAATGCTGGCGGCAATGTGTTTAAAAGTAATCGATCAATAATTGAAATAGCTATATTTTTATGCGGTTTTTTAGAAATCCCATTAAACGTTTGTATGTCCGTTTCAATAAAATATATCAGTTTATTATCTAGTAATCTTTTGAGTTGTTTATGTATAGTCTTAGGAGCATCTGCCAGTAATTGCTTTCGTTGAGTTAAAATTAACCGTTCGTTAAAAGGGGCTAGCGCCGAGCGTTGCTTTAATGCTGATAATGTAATGGGTGAAGATTCTATATCAAAAATAGAATGCAAAAATTGATCAAATAATTCAACGGTGTTATTAATCCTAGCTGTCGTACTTGAGATTAATGGGCTCGTCCTTGAGTAAGTTGCCGATAATAGTTGATCAGTACACTGTGAATCGATTTTTCTATTAGAATGGTTTTTTGTACTGCGAAATAAGGTTTGTTTTGGCGTATTGTTTTCGGCCCGTTTTGTGGGTTTTCTATTACCGGAACGATTAGTTGTTTTTTTGCGGTGGTTAGTAACATACTTTGAATGTCGTTTTGTTTTGTATAAAGTGGTAATCTTTTTATAACTAGCGTTATGGCTAGCAGATGGTGATGCAGCATTTGCTCTCTTTTTGTCTTGCTCAATAGGCGTAGCTTGTTTTTTTGAGGTGGATAAACTATTTACAACACTCAAACCAGCATAACGAATGGTTTGTCGTGGTTGTTTAGGCTTAGATTTGTTATTAGTGGATTGTCTGTTGCCAAATCTAGATTGGTATAATGCGCCAACTGATGTTCGAGATGTAGCGTACATGATTTATTCCTTACATTTAATAATTAAAGAATATACTGACTAATGCTAATTCTGACAAGATTAAAATAAGATTTTAAAATTTAATGATAAAGCATATGGAAATCAATGCTCTTAAAATAAACACTATTAATTTAAATAGAAATTAAAATATGTACCATATGTTATAAGATATAAAATAAGATTAACCTTAAAAACAAAATGTTAAGATAAAAACCAGACTAAAGGTTACGTAGGCGTGATAAATATTTCTGTTTATCAATGTCGCTAACTGAAAAAGGTTTATTAATTAATGATATTATTAACTCTTTTAGATTTTTTGGATTAGGGTGAATAATGGTAAGCAATTTATTATGATCTTCTGTTAAATCAACTAATCGAAAAAATTCATTTTCAAGAAAACCAAAATCAAGATCACAGTTCCAGTTAATAATAATGTGATCTGCTTGACGTGCATTTAAAATTAAATCTTGCCTAAGACTAGTATTTAATTGAAAAAGTGATTGATTTGCATTTTTGGATAGCGTTCTAAAAAACGATGATAAATCTATAGAAAAGGAGTGGCCGTTTGTAATTACAGGATTACTTTGTACGGATACTCTACACGAGCGATTCTTTCGCATATCAATAGTAGATTGAACTGAAATATGTTTAAAGAAAAACTTAAGTCTAGATTGCATTCTCAAATTTAAAAAACGTTCTGAAAATTTAAATAAATTAACAATATCACCATTTAAATTGCTTGTCATAATAATGTTGATTTGATTTCCCATTCTGTTTTTTAAAGATTCTGTGTTCAATAACTCTTTAATCAAACGATTCATATTAGAAGACAGTCGAAAGCTATTGACATCTTCAATAACTAGATAGTCAATATCATGTCGATTAGCGATCGCTTGTAGCGTTATTGGAAAAGGTAAAATTTGATTGATATTGTCATTAGATATCCAAAGATGTGATTTGTTAAGGTGATCTAAAGTAGCTTTGATAATGGTTGTTTTGCCTGTGCCGAAAGAGCCTGTTACAAATAACCCGGCATAACCGTCTTGTTCGTCTAACAACTGAATCCAGTTATATATAGTTTGTTGATCATCAGTCCAGTCTAAACCAGGTATAGATTGATCAGAACTTGTGATAGCTGTATTGTGATGCCAAGAGGTCGACTCTCTATAATCATCACCTACAACGTGATAAAACTGAATAAAACCATTAAACCCAGGAATAAAATGTTTATTAATATCCATTGGGTTATGATTAGAAGTAATTAAAATCTTCTTATTGTTGCGATATGCATATGTAAATAAAGCCAGAGAAACGAGAGTATGCTCAGAATATGGTTCATTAACATCATCAATAAAAAAAATGTCTTTATCTTCTATAGCGGGAAGAAGGTAGTCTATTACTAACTCCAAACTTGTTTCAAATTCAGTATTGCTTAATGATGAATAAAAATCAATATCTAAAAGTGTTTCACCATACGCTTTTTTAAATACATGTCGTTCATTTTCTAATAATCTTACGATTTCATAACAACAATGCGTCTTTCCAGTACCAGGATCCCCAAATACAAATAAACCTAACGGTTTATCATTAAAGTCAGGATTTAAACAGTGGTTATAAAATTCTTCTAACGTGTTTGCGAGTTGAATCTGAAACGGTTTTGTTTGATGATATCCATTAAATAAATCTGAAGGGTTCAACGATGTCATTGCATTGGTACTCTTTAGTTTATGTTTTATATGTTTCGGAATATAATTAAAATGTCCAGTACTAAGTTCGCGTAACGCTTGTTGGTTTAGTCTATGTATAGTTACTAATCCCATTTGCGGTTGATTTAGATAGCGATCGGGTATCCTAATTGAACTCTGTTGATTTCTTTCACGTTGACTTAACGATAAAGCTTTCACGGATTCTTTCAGAAAATCAATGTTGTGTTCAAAAATAGATTTAATCTCTTTATTCGATAAGTTAGAATACTCTGCTATTCTTGATTCAGGTTCAGTTAAAATCGAAACTAAATCATTATAAGATAACGGATCTTCAAATTTAACTTTTATATAATTCATCATTTCTGAATAAGTCCATTCTCGGTCATCATTAGAGCGAAACCCTTTAAAGATAGGTCCTTGATCGGTTATGTTAGTTACAATTAAATTATAACCATTACTCATGCTAGAGGGTTTAAACGAATACCCATTACAATGTCCAAATAAATAAACTTTATCTCCGATTTTTAGGTCGAATAAATCGTTATTTTCATCAATATGGTTAAAGTCTTGATAATAAGTAATCTCGTCTCTTAGTGGTAAATCAGATAATGGGATCGAATCTCCATAAGTATCGTTAACAAACTTATTTAATGGGTTACTTCCAACCATATATTTAATCGTCAGCCACTCAATAATGAAAAGTGATAATTTACAGTCAAATTTTACTTTTGGTAAAGCCATTAACAAATCTAACGCAAGTGAGAAGTTGTCTCCTTTGTATACCCAGTCATAAGTACTCGAGTGACTAAATCCAATTCTTTTAACATTAGAATAAAAGGTATTAATTTCACTTATGGTTAATTGGTCTTTATAGACAAAAACATCACTATTATTCATCATTGATAAAGTGGAGAAAAAATAATTATTAAAGCGAGAATTTAAAAATCTATAATTTATCGCTGAATCATTGATAACACTACAATCACGATAACCTTGTTTTCGCTTATTTTGATTATTAATACGATCTAGCGATAACAACCGATTAGAAAAAAGTGAAGGCAACGGCTTGTTAAATTTTGATTCCAATATCTGTGGAGGGAGAACTGAACATAGTTGGGTATCTAGTAAGTTAGAAATTGGTAAAGGTAAAGACCTTCTAAACATGCTTGTTTGATTTGTTTTTTGTATCGATAAAGAAACTATTTTAAACATAGATAAACTCATATTACATTATCGAAATAAAATGTGTAAAAGTTGCAAAGTAATTTAAAAAACTAAGAGACTCTGCTGTTAATTTAAATAATAAAAATTAAATCTAAATGACAATCGTTTGAATTTGACAATATAGTTGAATTATTATATTTTGTTTTTATGAGTAAGTATTTCAAAATATGTCTTAAGACGTCACTCTTTCCAATTCTCTTTTTATTTCTTATAAATTGCAATTCATCTGTAAACATACAAACAGATGATGCCAAAAAAAACTGGGATAAAAAAGAATATACTGATTGGGAAAAAAAGGAAGGGACTCTTCCTGAGGGAGCTGAAGTAAAAACAATAACTCATGATAGCATAAACCGTGAATATGTTTTATATTTACCGGTTAATTTTGATAGAACAAAAAAAAGCCCGTTAATGTTAAATTTTCACGGTAATGGAATGACTGCTATCGATCAGTTTAATTCAGCTAATATGAAAGATTTAGCCGATGCCAATAATTTTGTTTTAGTGTATCCTAAAGGTGAAAATACAGAATGGAATTCGTATGTTGGCCCAGATAATAAAAGTTCAACAGATGACTTTGGCTTTATCGAGTCATTAATTAATAAGCTAGAAGAATCGCAAAATATTGATCCTAATCGTGTATATGCATGTGGGTATTCAAATGGCGGTTTTATGGTTTATGCGTTAACCGTATTTAAACCTAACTTGTTAGCAGCAATAGCCTCCGTATCTGGAACCATGATGGAAAATTCTATTAGAAACGATAGTCGTCCTAATCCAACCCCTATATTAAGTATTCATGGCACATCCGATACCACTGTTCCTTATAACGGTTATGAAGGGGCTTATGTGTCAATACCCGATGTTCTCAACTTTTGGGTAGATGTAAATCAAATAGAGCAAAATCCTCAATTAAATACCTTTAGTTCTCAGGGCAATAATATAGAGCATTTTAAATATGTAAATAGTAATAATGGAATAAGTATAGAACATTATAAAGTTATTAATGGCGACCATGTGTGGCTTGATATTATCCATAATAATAAAGATACAAATACTCTTATTTGGGATTTTGTCTCTCAGTATAATAAGCAGAGTGTCCTTAATCAATAACTAAACTATCTTTTAATTCTCCTTTTTAATAATTAAGCTATCGTTCCTTTTAGGTATCCTGTAACAAATGAGTTTCCTAATTCGTTCGCTGTTTTTAAAGAAAAGAATCCCATTTTTCCACCCATAGTTAATAAGCATATGCCATGCAGACCAGCCCATAAAACAGAGCAAGTAGTTTTAGCTGACTCGGTATCAAAATTTAGCTTGGGCATTAGTATATCAATGATTATTTTATAAATGTGATCCACTTGTTCTTGAACAATAGTAGGGATTTCTAAGCCGGGCGGTTGTTTGTAGTTAAATAGCATGTCTGACAGCTCAATGTTTTTATGCCAAAAATCAATATACTCATTACAAATAGCATAAATATCATTAGGAGTTTGTTTTAGGCTGTATTATAGTTTTACTTTTTAAAAGTAAATTACAAAAAACTTAATAGTTTAGATTTACTAAATACTGGTATTATATTGTTACTTTTGAGGGTCGATTAATTCAAACAAAACTTCATTTCGTCGCAAAAACCATGGTACAAAAGGTGCGTTATAAAATGCATAGTGCGGCTTGTTAATAAATTGCAACTTATTTTGTATTAAATAATCTCTTAAAATAGACGTATGATTTTCTAAATTAGATGTTGAAGCACGTCCAGAAAAACGAATAGCGGCTAATTTAATTTGGTTTAACTCGATTATTTTAATTCGTGAGTCTAGTGGAGTAGGTGTTTCCCCTTTAATCATTGATGCCGGCATAAAAAATGTAATGTCCCAAGTGATTTTAGAAGATGATATTTGCGATACAGGTGATGTCATAGGAATTTTTTGGTTTTTATTATTATTACCGTCAATAAATTTAAATAATACTCGAAATGCAGAACTAGCAGCTGTTTTTCGGTTACCGGTTATTGTAACTTGAGCGCTCATAACTTTGTTATAGTAGCGAATTTCTATATTGTTTTCTTTTTGTAACAACTTATATTGTCGTTCTTTAGCTGTTATACTATTTGTTAAAAAAAGAAGGGTTGAAAATAAGTATATAAAAAGTAGAAAACGCATAGCAAGACTCCTTCGTGATTGAATATTTATAATATAAATTATAGAATATATATGAATTATTAAAAAGGGTGATGATTATTAAAAATATTGCAGTATTTGGAAGTTCGGGTGCGATTGGATATGAATTTTTAAATAAATTTATACAAGATAAGAATGTTGAAAATTTATTTAGTTTTTCCAGAAAACCGATTAACACTATAAAGTCCAACATTTTACATCACTATTCAGTAGATATAACAAGTGAAGAAAGTATAAAAAAAGCATGTTCTAAAATTCCTAACGATATTACATTAGATTTAGTGATTGTAGCAACAGGCTTTTTGCACAATGATACAATAAAACCAGAAAAATCAATTTCTCGATTAAACCAAGAAGCTATTACCTATAATCTTCAAATTAATACGGTTGGTCCACTTTTAATTGCTAAATATATTATGCCTAAATTAACGCCTAAAAATAGAGCGCTTTTTGTTGCCTTGTCTGCAAGAGTAGGAAGTATAAGTGATAATAAATTAGGAGGCTGGATCAGTTATCGAACATCAAAAGCTGCTTTAAATATGGGTCTAAAAACAATTGCGATTGAACAAAAACTTAGGCAGCCAAAGCATATTGTTTTAGGCTTACATCCTGGATCTGTAGATTCCAATTTATCTAAACCTTTTCAAAAAAATTCAAAATATACTTTTTTTGAGGCTGGAAAATCTGTTATGTATTTATTAAAAGTTATAAATCAATCTCGAGAAGAAGATTCGGGAAAACTGTTTGATTGGTCTGGAAAAGAAATAACATATTAATAAGGAGATTTAAATGAACATTGAGTTGTTAGTATCAATTTTAAAAATAGTTATCGTGGTATCGATTTCTTTTGTTTGGATTGTTCGTTATTCAAATATAGTAAAAGAATTTGAAGAATATAATTTTCCAAACTGGTTTAGAGATAGTATGGGGATTATAAAGTTAAGTGCATGCGGAATGATTGTTGTGGGAAGTCATTCATTAGTTTTATTAGCAACAGCAATTTTATCATTATTGATGCTTGCTGCTTTTTTTACCCATATTAAATATAAGCACAGTTTGATTCAAATGATTCCATCTTTTTCTTTAATGGCATCATCTATTTTTATTGCTTTAAATACAATTTAATTAAAAAATTTTAAAAGACTATTTGCAGCTTGCTCTCCAGATCTCATAGCCGATTCAATGGATCCAAAACTTAACCAGTCGCCGCAGTACATGTAATTATTTGAAAGAGGCCTTGCTTTTATTGGATAAGGTAGCGCATCGTGGGTTAAAAACTCAGTTAAGAACTCCCACTGATTTACTTGTTTGCCAAGCGAAGGTGAAAGATATTTGAGGATTTCAGATTTTGAAATATTTAAATCTAAACTAGTAACCATACATAAATGATGTTTTGTTCCCAAATTATAGTTTTGATTAATTAAGGTAGGTATTGAAATTTGAAAGTTAGAACGGTTTGTTAAAATAAAATTAAGTGGTGCAAGTTCTGATAATTCGGATACTTTAAAAAAGAAAGTAGCAACCGATCTAGATTTTATAGGTGGCGCGATAGCAGGGACTAGTTGACATACAGAGCGCTGGTCGCATGCAAATAAAATTTTTGTCGCAACTATCACTTGTCCATTTTCTAAATAAACTCGGTTATCTGTAATATGAGTTACTTTTGATGATAATTGAATATATTCTTTGGGTAAGTTTTTTGCAAGTTGTAATGGAATTTCTTGCATTCCATTATAAGGTATTGCTGCACCACCTTTAAAAAAAAGACTTAAATAATATTGATATAATTGATAAGAGGCGTTGCAGTTATAATCTAAAAAGATTCCTCTAAAAAATGGTAGTAAAAATTGATTTGAAAGGTTTGATGAAAATCGGTTTTTAAGATATTTATGCGTACTTTTATTGTTCACTAAATTTGTTGGGTATTTACCATTTAAACAATCAAAAAGTAGTAGTGAATAATCCTTAAAAGAAGCTTTTAGACGAGATCCATATTGCCATTTTTTTTGGTAACTAAATGGCGCGCCAAACCACTGTTTGCGTGAATCATGAATAACAGCACCCTTAGGATAGTAATGTAAATTTAATTCGTTATAATTTAAAAATTTTTTAGCTGTTGGATATGCTGGTAAAAAAACTTGGAATCCATGATCACATTTAAAGCTATCTACATGACTAGTCTTAACTCTTCCGCCAACAGAATCGGAAGATTCTAAAATACAAAAGTTTAGTCCATGTTTAGCTAAAACATTAGCGGCTGTTAATCCTGCCAGTCCAGCACCTATAATACATACATCTTTTCTGATCATAATAATTAAATTAGAAATTAAATAAAATTATAATATAATATATAATTCTAACATGATTATTGTATGGTATAAAAAAGACTTACGATTACATGACCATGCCCCATTATTTGAGGCTTCAAACTCAAACCAAGAGGTCCTTCATTTATATGTGTTTGAACCAGAAATGTGGTGCCAAGAAGATTATTCATTACGACATTTTTACTTTTTAAAGGATTGTATTAAAGATCTGTCTTCGGAGTTAATTAGAGTTAAAAAAACGTTAGTTGTAAAAATTGGGCCAATAATTGACGTATTAGCATCTATTGATCAAATTAAATCAATATCTAAGGTTGTATCTTATCAAGAGACTGGCAATAATTGGAGTTATAACAGAGATAAAAAGATTAAGCGATGGTTCGAAAGTAAAAAAATTAAATGGTTAGAGTTTCCAAATAATGGAATTCAAAGGGGATTAAAAAATAGAGATCATTGGTCAGAAAATTGGTACAAAAGAATGACTACAGAAAAAATTGAAAATCATTTTAACTATTCATCATTTAATATCGATTCAACGTCACTGGAGGTAGCTGAAAAATATGTTG
>QFBS01000035.1 GCA_003265895.1 Candidatus Marinamargulisbacteria bacterium SCGC AG-410-N11
TCTTTATTATTTCCAATTAGAAGTATTTTTAAGCCATCTTTAAATTTTTGGTTTTTTTGACTAATATATTCAAATGATGGGTGTAGGTATTTATTTATAGCTTCTTTATATTTGTCTAAATTAATATTTTCTTTACAGGTAATTTTGGGACATGTGTTAGGAGAACAAATATCTATGCAATTGTGAGAGGACCAAATGATGGTTGTTGGTGAATTGTAAGGACTCCATTTTAATGGGTTTTGAATTCTTGTGAAAAAGTTAATAATAGTTGGGATTTTAAACGCACATGCAATGTGGGCTAACCCTGTATCTGCTGAAATAATTAGTTTAGAGTATTTTGAAATTGTAATTAGATCTAATATGGTTAGTTTGTTTACTAAATTTATAATATTGGGGTGCTTATGTTGATCGATACTCGTTATGTTTATAGGCGAATTAGCAGTTAATACAACTTGGAACTTTTTATGATATTGTAATATGTAATTGATGATTATAGTGATATCTTTAAGCTCTAGAGCTCTTTTTGAGCATGCAGCGCCAAGGTTTATTACAATATAGTTGTTTTTTTGTAATGAGTTATTTTTTAATATTGTGGAAGATGTTTTAATTGATTTAAGGTATGGTTCATATTTTTTAGTATTATTAATATTTATACCTTTAAGGATTGATAAGTTAGTTGTGACTTGATGAGTATGAAAATCTTTTTGATTTACTGGTATTGTTTTGGATGCAAATAAAATATTCCAAATGGATGTTTTGAAGTTTAATCTAATGGGGCTGAAAACTAAAAAACTTAGAAATGAATACCATGGGTTCTCCCATAAATTTAAGAAGATATCAATTTTTAATTTTTTTATTTCTTTAGCTAAGGAAAATATTTGATTAATGTGTTTAAACGAAATAGAATAGGGTAAATTACACTCAATTACTTGTTTGATTTCAGGTATTTTATTTAAAAAACCTTTGTAATTTTTGTTAGCTAAAAAATATATTTCAGAATTGGGATAATGATCTTTAATGGCAGGTATTAAAGCTGTTGATAGAACGACGTCTCCTAGAACATCACATCTTGCTATTAAGAATCTCTTTTTAGAATTATTTTGCATAATAATATTTGAATTATAATATATTAACACTTAGAGAAAAATTATTTTTTTATAGTAATGATTAAATATATTAATATGTAGCATTAATAACTTGCCTATATACTTTAGAGTATAATAAAATTACAGTCTGTATTTTTATATTTAATTAAGTAAGGAAAAACTATTATGAAGCTTATTAAAAATCTTTTGATGAAAGTTTTGGGAGACCCTAATGAGAAAATATTGGGAGAATTTCAGTCTACTGTTAATAAAATTAATGAATTGGAGTCAACTATTCAGTCTAAGTCTGATCAAGAATTGTGTGAGAGCACATCATTATTTAAACAACGGTTAGCAAATGGAGAGTCGTTAGATGATATGTTGCCAGAGGCTTTTGCTACAGTTAGAGAGGCGTCTGTAAGAACCCTTCAAATGCGACATTTTGATGTTCAATTAATAGGAGGTATTGTTTTACATCGAGGTATGATTGCTGAAATGAAGACGGGGGAGGGTAAAACTTTAATGTCTGTTTTAGCTGCGTATTTAAACGCATTAGAGGGTAAGGGTGTATATATTGTAACTGTTAATGATTACTTGGCTCGTCGAGATTGTGAATGGATGGGTAAAATATATAACTTTTTAGGAATGTCTGCAGGTGTTATTCAATCTCAAATGAGTACTGAGGATAAAATTAATGCATATAAATCTGATATTACGTATGGAACTAATAATGAATTTGGGTTTGATTATTTACGTGATAATTTAACTACAGATGTTAATCGTGTTTGTCAAATTCGGCGTCATTTTGCCATTATAGATGAAGTTGATAGTATTTTGATCGATGAGGCTAGAACTCCTTTAATTATTTCAGGAGCGTCTAATGAATCTACTAAAAAATATGTTAAATTATCTAAGTTGATTAAAAATTTAGATAAGGATACTCATTTTACTTTAGATGAAAAACATAAAAATATTACATTAACTGACTTGGGAATAGAAACTATAGAGAAGCAGTTGGGGTTATCTAGTCTTTTTTCTGTGGAAAATATGGATGCGGCCCATATGGTTGTTCAGTGTTTGAAGGCTAAGTATTTATTTGCTAAAGATGTTGATTATGTTGTTAAAGACGGTAAAGTTGTTATTGTTGATGAATTTACTGGTAGATTGATGGATGGACGACGTTATTCAGATGGTTTACATCAAGCTATTGAAGCGAAGGAAAACTTAAAGGTTAGAGAAGAAAGTGTTACGATGGCAAGTGTTACATTTCAAAATTATTTTCGATTATTTCCAAAATTATCAGGGATGACGGGAACTGCAATTACTGAAGCTGAAGAGTTTTTGAATATTTATCATTTACCGGTTGTGTCGATTCCTACAAATAAGCCTATGAAAAGAAATGATGTATCAGATGTGATATATAAAACTAAAGAAGAAAAATATAAGGCTATTGTAACTTACATTGAACAAGCTCAATCTAAAGGGCAACCTGTTTTAGTTGGTACTATTTCAATTGATACATCAGAGTTATTATCTCGTGAATTAACAAAGAAGAAAATTAAACATAATGTATTAAATGCAAAACATCATGAAAAGGAAGCGACTATTATTGCATCTGCAGGTAAAAAAGGTAGTGTTACGATTGCTACTAATATGGCGGGGAGGGGTACGGATATTGTTTTAGGAGAAGGAGTTAAAGAACTTGGCGGTTTAGCAGTGATTGGGTCAGAGCGTCATGAGTCTCGTCGTATTGATAATCAATTAAGAGGGCGTTCCGGTAGGCAAGGTGATCCAGGGTTTTCTAGGTTTTATGTAGCATTAGATGATGATTTGATGCGTTTGTTTGGATCTGATCGAATTGCTAAAGTTATGGATACATTGGGGTTACCTTCAGATACTCCTATCGAACATAATATGATTACAAAGTCTATTGAAAAAGCTCAAAAAAAAGTTGAGTCTCATCATTACTCTGTACGAAAGCATATATTAGAGTACGATAATGTTTTAAATAAACAAAGAGAAACGATTTATGAAATTAGAAATAAGATATTACTAGAAAACTCTGTAGAAAGTGTTGTCGATCAGTTAATTCATGATTTTGTTTCGGTTGTTTTAGATGAGTTTAATAATATAGCTCAATCTAGTCATAAAGAGACTCAAGAGTCGGTAGTTAAGCAGATAATTGCTGTTTTTCCAGTTAATGAAACAGATTTAAATCCTATGTTTGAACCTTATATTGGTAAACTTAATAAACCTCAATTTAGAACGGGGATTATTAAAGATATTAAATTATTTTTACTCGATTTTTATAATAATAGAAAAGTTGATTTTCCTCAGGATGTATTTGTTAATGTTATTACACGACAAATTATCTTAATGAACGTAGATCGTAAATGGGTTGATCATTTGCATAATATGGATTTATTGAGAGAAGGGATCGGATTAAGGGCCTGGGGCCAGAGGGATCCTTTGATTGAATATAAGAAAGAAAGTTTTGATATGTTTAAATTGTTATTATTGGATATTACAGAAGAGTCATTTACTGTGATAAATAGAGCTGTTCTTGTTGATGAAAAACTTAGTATGAGATAAGGGAGATCGTTTATGCTGGAAGAATTTAAACGACAGTTAAGTCAATATAGAGATAAATTGTATATTCTTGGAGACTATCTTTGACATTAATCATTTAAAGTCGCAAATTTGTGACTTAGAAGCAGACGTTAGCCAGGATAGTTTTTGGGATGAAAATGCTTCTGCTCAGAAAATATTTTCTAATTTGTCAGCTATGAAGAAAAAATTATCTGAATATTCTGATTTGAAGGAATCGTTTAATGAATTACAGACTTATTTAGATTTATTTGTTGACGGGGTATCTGATTCCGATTTAGAACAAGAAGCTAAAGTTTTATTTGATAAATTTAAAGATCAGGTAGATCGGTTATCTTTACTAATGTTGTTTAACCAAAAATATGATAATTTTGATTGCATTTTATCCATTGTGTCTGGAGCAGGAGGAACAGATGCACAAGATTGGACTCAGATGCTGTCTCGAATGTATACTCGTTTTTTTGAAAAACAATCTTTTAAATATGAGATGGTTGATTTTCATTACGGTGATGAAGCTGGTTTAAAGGATATTACGTTTGTAGTTTCTGGAGATTATGCATATGGTAAATTAATTAATGAAAAAGGAGTTCATCGGTTAGTTCGACAATCGCCATTTAATGCAAATAATAAGCGACAGACGTCGTTTGCATCTGTTGATGTGATTCCGCAAATTAATAATGATAATATTAATTTAACAATTGATCCTAAAGAATTAAGAATAGATACATTTCGATCTAGTGGCGCAGGAGGACAACATGTGAATAAAACCGATTCAGCGGTTCGAATTACACACATTCCTTCCGGTATAGTTGCGTCTTCTCAGAATAGTCGTTCACAAGGAGCTAATAAAGACGTGGCTATGAATTTATTAATGTCTCGTTTAATGATTTTGAAGGAACAGGAGCAGAAAGATCAACTTGATGAAATACGAGGAGAGTTAACTCAGATTTCATGGGGGAATCAAATTAGGTCTTATGTTTTTCATCCGTATAAGTTAGTTAAAGATTTGAGAACTCAGTTAGAAAGACGTGATATTCAATCTATAATGGATGGTGATTTAGATGGTTTTATTGAAGAGAATTTAAAAAAAAGAGTTAGTCATGAAAAATAGTAAATTTCTACATATTCAATTTATTTTAAATTTCCGTTAAACTTATGAGTATGGGTATTAGTAAGTCTTATCTTAAATATTTAACTTATTTTATTTTATTTGTTGCTTTTTTGGTAAGTTTAAATATTGCTTTTCGTCGGTATCAGTTTGAAACATTTAATAATAATGTTGAACTGACAGTCTCTTATAATGAAATTGAAAAGTTATCTTTTAAAAGCGATTTAGTAGAAACTCCTAAAACAATTAAGCGGCGATATAAAAAAAGAAAAAAAATTCCAGATCAAATTATTCCATTAGAAACTAAATCTTTTTTAAAGTTATTAAAGAAAAAGTCTCAAGTTACTACGATTGCTGTAGAAGAAGATACATTAGATACTATGGTTAATAAAGGTAAATTAACCGTGTTTAAAGGGTCTGAGTTGATTAATTTAAATCGGGTAGGACACGTTAATCAATATTTTACCCAGCATTTATACAAACAAATTGATATTATTAGGCCGGAGAGATTTTATTTATTTATTGAGAGAAAAAAGGATTATGAACGTATAAGGAATTTTTTTGTTGCAGAATATGGTAAGAAAAACGTTAAGAGAATTGGTCAATATAATATACTGGAGGTTTTGGATACTGAGGAAAGCTTATATAAAATTGGTTTAGGATTTTCTCGTCAATTGGTGAATGAATTGAAGTCTTTAGGGTTTAAAATTTTAGTTCATCTTAAAAATTCTGATAAAACTTCTCGAACGGTAGTACGACAAAAATTTTATAACTGTACTCAAATATTGGATAATAATTCGATTATTATTTTTGATGGACATTCTATATTGGGGTATCCTAACCAGTTAGATTTTGTTCAAGAGAAAATGATTGGGAATAAGTATTTTTTAGGTTTAATTGAGTTTAGTGAACAAAAGGGACGTGATTTATTAGCAAAGTCTTTATCCTCTTATATAATTAGGGTTCATGACTATCCGTTAAACTTGTTTAGTCAAAATTCCAGAGATGTAGCTGTTTCTAGATATATTAGAGCGAGTAAAGAAAGAGGCGTTAAAGTTTTGTATTTACATCCATTTTTTAAAATGGATGTTGAAGGTAGTATTATTGATTATAATATTGAGTATTTTAATCAAATTGCAGAGGGTATTTCTCAAGTTGGTCTTAATATTGATGTTTTAGAATCAAGGCTAGATTATAATTATCAACCAGCTTCTAACTTAGAAGTTTTACTGATTAGTATTGCTATTATTATTACGTTTTTATATTTTCTTAACTATTTTTTTCGGTTAAGTTTAAATGGGGTATTATTATGCATTATCTTTTTTGTAGGGGTTTATTATATCTTGGCTTTGTTAGGATATGTTGAATTTTGGGTTCAGTGTATTGCAACGATTGCTGCAATATTATTTCCTACGTTAGCATTGATATTAAAATTTCCTAATGAAGAAGATACTATTGTTAGACGATTTCCCTTTTTATCAGCAGTTATATATATTTTTAGTATGTTAAGCTTTACTTTGTTGGGAGCTTTATTAATTGTCGGGTTATTATCAGATATAGATTTTTTAATGGGAATTCGTCGATTTATTGGTGTTAAGATTGCATATATTATTCCATTGTTGTTTATTTGTATTTATTTTTATTTACGACCTCATCGAATTTCATCTTTAGTTTATGTTCTTAAGCGTATTTTTAATGCTCCTATTCGTACTGTGGTATTTGTTTCAATTTTAGCCTCATTATCATTTGTTATTATTTTATTGATTAGAAGTGGTAATTATTTTTCTTTTAAAGCATTTTTGTTTGAAACTCAGTTTAGAACGTTGTTGGAAGATATATTATATGTTCGTCCAAGGACTAAAGAATTTTTGATTGGTTATCCTTTCTTGTTGTTAGCCTATATTTTTATAGATAGCTATATTAGTAGACAGTGGATATGGTTTTTTAATTTATTAGGAGGAATTGCTTTGATATCAGTGATTAATTCTTTTTGTCATATCCATACACCTATAATGGTATCATCGTATCGTACTTGTTTAGGTATTTTATTAGGCGTTGTTGTTGGATTTATTTATATGATTATATTGAAATTAGCTATTCGGTTTTTTAAAAAGTTTACGTAAATGACCTCGGATGTTTCATTAGATTTATTTGAAAAGCATGCTAATTTAAATTTTGTTAATAAAGATTTATTAAGATTAGCATTAACTCATAGTTCTTATGCTAATATTTCTAAAAAGGATGAATTTAGTAATGAACGATTAGAGTTTTTTGGGGATGCTGTATTAAAGTTGATAATATCGGAATATCTTTATTTTAAATACCCTAAAGAATCAGAAGGATATTTATCAAAATTACGGTCAAAATATGTTTCTGATAAACTATTGTCGTTATTAGCGGATGAAATTAATTTAGGAAATTATTTATTATTATCATTTGGAGAAGAAAAGTCGGGTGGCGCTAAACGATTATCTAATTTAGCTAATGCATTTGAGGCTTTATTAGGTGCTTTTTATTTAGATCAAGGATTGGATGTTGTAAGACGTTTTTTATTAGATTTAATTAAGAAGGTAGAAACGTTAGATTTATTTAAAAAGCTTCAAGATTATAAGTCTGATTTACAGGAATATTTACAACATAAAAAATTAGCACTACCAGAGTATCGGTTGTTAGATCAAATTGGGCCTGATCATGATCGTCAGTTTGTTACAGAAGTTTCAGTTGTTTTAAATGGAGAGAGTATTACAGAAAAGGCAACAGGAACTACAAAAAAAGATTCAGAGCAAGTTGCTGCGTGTAAATTATTAGCAAAATTACATAATTTTTAAATTATTTTGAATTTACTTTATTGCACTAAATGTCAGCAAATTGTAGATAAATATTTTCGAAATAAGGATTCAGACTTATTTTTTTGTGAAAAATGCAAGGGGGGGATTCATTACTTTGGCCAGGAAGAAGCTATACTTTCATCACAGGATATCTTTGATTTATATGATACTGAACATCCTTTTAATCCAGTTGCAGATTTTAAAGGAACTCAGCCATATATTTCGTTTCCTTCGTCAGTGCCTGACTTAGATTTATTATCTTGTAAGGATGTTTTAGAATTTGATCCTTTAAATTATGAGGCGTTATATCATTTAGGAAATTTATATTTATCGCGTCAACAGCTTGAGTTAAGTAAAGATACTTTTTTGTTATTATCAAAGCATTATCCAGATTCGGCAGATGTTTATAAAAAATTAGTCCAAATTAATGTAAAAACTAAAGATTATGATAACGTGATTGACTATTTAAATGCCTTACATAAACTACAACCAAATTCTTTTTATATTTTAGAATATTTAGCTCTAATTTATTTGAAGATGGAACATTATCAACAGTCATTAAGATACTTTATTAAGGCGTATAAATTAGCGGGTAAACATTCGTATCAGGATAATTTAAAAAAGAATATTCGAAAACTAATGTCTTTTATAAAAAAGAAGAATTAAAATAAATTTATGTCTTGAAAAATTAGTTGTTTAAGAGTATAGTTTTGACTTGAAAATATATATAGTTAGTGGGAATAAATAGTGGATAAAAATAAAATTAGAAATGTAGCAATTATTGCTCACGTTGATCATGGAAAAACAACATTGGTAGATCAGTTATTTAAGCAGAGTGGATTGTTTCGTGATAATCAGGATGTTAAAGAACGATTGATGGATTCTATTGATCAAGAAAGAGAGCGAGGTATTACCATTAGGGCTAAGAATGGCGCTTGTCAATATAAAGATCACTTTTTTAATATTATTGATACTCCTGGCCATGCTGATTTTGGTGGAGAAGTTGAGAGAGTTTTGAAAATGTCTGATGGTGTTTTATTTTTGGTAGATGCTCAAGAAGGACCGATGCCACAGTCTTACTTTGTACTTAAAAAGGCGATTGCTTTAAATTTGCCAGTTATTGTTGTTGTTAATAAAATTGACAAGCCGCAAGCAAGATGTGATTGGGTTATTGATCAAGTATTTGATTTATTAGTTTCTTTAGGGGCTCCTGATGATACTTTGGATTTTCCTATTTTGTATGCGTCTGCAAAAGATGGTATTGCTGGTAATGAATTAGATTCTGAAATGACTAATATTTTGCCTATTTTTGATTCTATTATTGAGAATATACCTGCTCCAATGGGAGAAGTTGATGATAAATTTCAATTTTTAGTCAGTTCGATAGATTATTCTTCATTTTTGGGTCGTTTAGCGATTGGTAAAATTACATCAGGAAATATTAAGTTGAATCAAGAAGTTATTGTAACGTCTGAAGATGAGATTTTAAATAAGGCTAGAGTTACTAAAATTTATCAATTTCAAGTAGATCAAAAAGTTGAAATATCTAGTGCAAGTGTTGGACAAATTGTCGCATTATCTGGATTGTCTGAGGTTAAAGTAGGACAGACAATTTCTGATCCTGAGTTAGTACAATCTATTCCGAGTATTCCTATTGATCCTCCTACATTATCAATGACATTTATGGCTAATGACTCTCCTTTTTCAGGAAGAGATGGTGAATTTGTAACTGGAAATCAGTTAAAAGATCGATTGTTTAAAGAAATACTATCTGATGTAGCACTAAAAGTTGAAGATTTGGGAGAAGGAAAAGGGTATAAAGTTTCTGGTCGAGGGGAATTACATTTATCAATTTTAATTGAGAAACTGTTACGAGAGGGGTATGAATTTCAAGTATCTAGACCTACTGTTATTTTAAAAGAGACTGAATCAGGAACTTTAGAGCCATATGAAGAGTTAACTATTGAGGTGCCAGAAGAATTTGTTGGAAGTGTTATTGAGAGATTAGGAGAGCGAAAAGGTATCTGTATTGAAATGGGACAAGATGGTGGAACTAATCGTTTAATTTATAAAATACCAACGCGAGGACTATTAGGTTACTATTCTGAATTTATGTCATCAACAAAAGGTATGGGGGTAATGTATTATCGATTTTTAGAATATGATCAATATGTAGGTCAATTAAAAGCTCGAAAAAATGGTGTTATGATCTCTAATCAAACAGGATCGACTATTGCATATGCTTTATTTAACTTGCAAGACAGAGGGGTGTTATTTTTGAGTCCAGGAGTTGATATTTACGAGGGGCAAATAATTGGAGAACATTGTCGGTCTGATGATTTAATTGTTAATCCAATTAAAGGGAAAAAGTTGACTAATGTAAGAGCATCAGGTTCTGATGATGCCGTGTTATTAACGCCTCCTCTTAAAATGAGTTTAGAGCAATGTCTATCTTATATCGATGATAATGAATTAGTTGAATGTACGCCAAAAGAGATTAGATTACGTAAACGTGTACTATCAGAGAGTGATCGAAAAAGGCTTAAGTTAGTTTAACAATTATATTTTTTTATAATCAATTTGACTTCATTTAATGATTTAATATGATAACTGTTAATCGTTGACTGTTGTGTTTTATTAAAGTAAATAGTATTTGGTATATTTGCATTTTTAGCAGCTTCAATATCGCTTATTTTGTCACCGATTAACCAGGATGACTTTGGGTTAATGTTGAATTCTTTGATTGCTTTAATAATCATTCCAGGCTTAGGTTTTCTACAAGAACAATTATCACTGGGTAAATGAGGACAATGATAAATTTTATTGATGGTACAATTATTTTTTTTGATGGTGTTTAAAATCCATTTATTTAAGTGTTGAAATTTTTCTTCTGTGTAAAACCCTCTGCCAATTCCTGATTGATTGGTGACAATAATAATCAAAAACCCTTCATTTTCTAACCATTTAAATAAGTTGAAAATACCTTCTATCCAAATAAAATCTTTTATTTCGTGAACATATCCAAGGTCTTTGTTAATAACGCCATCTCGATCAAAAAATACTGCTTTGTTCATGTTACCAGGAATTAATAACCTCAAAATCTGTTTTTTGAGGTTTAATATTGATTAGTCTTCTGGATAATATTAAATTAGGTAATTTGATAATTGCCCGGATAAATGCTCTGGATTCATTAATTTGAAAGGTAAGAAAATTTAAAATAATCATTAATATATGATAACACCAAATCCAAATATGCGAATTGTTTTTCCAGGTGAATAAATATTTATTTCGAGGTGCAATATATTCTTTATATAGCATTTCAATTGGATATTGATTAGCTTTAAAATGAGATATAGAAACTTTTTGATTGGGTAAGAGTGTCGTTTTAAAGTTTCGTTTGTATGCGGTATAAAATAAATCTAAAATGTGATCTTGGCTAGCCCCATATAAAGGGTCAAACCCTTCTAATTCAAAAAATATGTCTTTTGATACGAACATAATTTGTCTTGAAATTCCAAAAATTGGATTATTTTGGTTTATATTTTTATTTGTTAATGGGAAACATTGAAGAAACCCTGATTTAAATCTAGGTCTAGAATAAGAGGTATTGTATCGTTTTCCTTTTTTTGTTACTAATTGAATACTGGGAATAATTGAGAAAATATTGGGTTGATTAAATTCATTTTGAATCGTTTGGATATCTATACTTTCGATTAATGTATTTGGAGGTATGAATAATATAATATTATGATTGGCAATAGAGGCACCTCTATTTAGGGATCTAGCCGCGTATAATGTTTCTTCATTTTGAATAATTCGAATTTTTGGAAAGTGTGTTTCTACGTATTCTACAGTGTTATCGTCACTGTCATCATCTACAAGTATAATATCGTTAATTTGATTTTGATTTAATATTTTTATATTTTGATTAAGAGTCCATTTAAGAGCGTTTATACTATTATATGTATTAATGATAACGGATATCATTTTTGAGATTGTTGTTTGAATTGTAAGTTATATAGTTTGCTATATAAACCTTTATGAGTTATAAGTTCTTTATGAGTACCCGTTTCTTTTATTGAACCATTTTCCAAAACTATTATTTTTGATGCATTTTGAATGGTTGAAAGTCGATGAGCGATGACAAATGTTGTTCGATTTTTTATAAGTGTTTCTAATGCTTCTTGAATTAGTTGTTCAGACTTTGTGTCCAAAGAAGAGGTTGCTTCATCTAAAATTAATATTTTAGGATTTTTTAATAGTGCTCTAGCAATTGAAATCCTTTGTTTTTGGCCTCCAGATAAGCGTTGTCCTCGATCACCAGTTTTAGTGAATAAACCATCTTTAAATTTTGAAATAAATTCCCATGCGTTTGCTTTTTTTGCTGCTGCAATAATTTCGTCATTTGATGCATTTGGTTTTCCGTATCGAATGTTTTCTGCAATGGTACCTCTAAAAATAATATCTTCTTGAGGTACAATTCCAATTTGAGTTCTTAAAGACTCTAATTCTATTTCAGTAAGAGGAATATTATCAATTATTATATCTCCAATAGTGGGATCATAAAATCTGGGAATTAAATTAATCAGTGTTGTTTTTCCTGCGCCGGATAATCCTACGATAGCGATTACTTCTCCTTTTTTAACGGAGAGTGAAAAATTATTTAAAACATTTCCATTGCTTTTATTATAGTAAAAGGAAATATTATTAAATTTTATGTCACCATTAATTTTATGCTTAATAGCATTTTTATGATTTCTAATAAGAATAGGTTCATTTAAAATTTCTTGAACACGATCAACAGAAACACTCGATTGTTGTATGGTATAAAATACTTTTGAAAGTGCTTGTACTGGGTCAATTATTAAAAAGATTCCAGTAAAGAAGGCTGCTAACTCAGCTTTAGGTAAATAGCCAATAGATACTTGATATCCTCCTAATAAAACAACAGTAGCTATTACTGCAAAGTGGAGAAATGCAACAATTGGTTCTAAAGTACATTCAAATTGGGTTCCTTTTAAATTTATTTTGAACCCTTTAAGAGATTCTGATTTTAGTTTTTGTATTTCTTTTTCTTCCATTGCACAAGATTGAACTAATTTAATATTGGATAATGATTCGTATACTATGTGTGTTATATCGGATGTTTTCTTTTGGGCTTGTGCAGAAACTTTTTTTATTAATTTAGAAAAGTATGAGATAAGCACAATAAATACTGGGACTGCTATTAATGTAAACAATGTTAAAAACCAATTTAAATAAAAAAGGTATCCTAATACTGCTAAAAATGTGGTTGTTTGAGGTATGATTTCCCAGAAGCTGATCATAATAGCTCGTTGAATATTTTCAGTATCCGAATATAAGCGAGTTAGTAATTCTCCGAGTTTCCACTTTGTGTGAAAATGTTGTGAGCAGCTCATTAATTTTCTATATAGGGTTAGTTGTATATCGATTACTATTCTAAAACTGACCCAACTCATTAAATATTTTTGAGCATATTGAGCAGTTAACCGGACTCCCCATAATATAATGGTATTAATGATTTGGTTTATGAAGTGAATGAAATTATTATTTGATAATTCTGTAATAATATCTCTAGCTAATGGTAAAAAGAATACATTTGCAGAAGAAAAAATAATAGTTAAAATTACAGAGCAGAATAATTGTAATTTATATGGTTTTACATATTTAAAGAATTTTAAATAATTAAGCATTTATTTTTTATCTATGGTACCGAAGGCCGGACTTGAACCGGCACGAACCGAGGTTCACTGGTTTTTGAGACCAGCGCGTCTACCAATTCCGCCACTTCGGCTTTTATTATAATATATATCATTTTAACTTATTTTACCTAGATTCGTCATCCCTCATATTTTTAGAAAACCTAGCTTTTTTTTGAGTAGCATTTTATTATGTAGTGGAAATATAAATTATCTATTTGAAGTAGGGAGAATAATTATGATTAATGTGATTGTTAATGGAGCTTTGGGGAAAATGGGTACCAATGCAGTTCAGGCTATTAATAACGATTCAGATTTGAATTTAGTGGGTGCTTTAGATAAGGATGATAACTTATCTTTAGAAATCGAAAAATTGAATGCTAATGTTGTTGTTGATTTAACTCATCCAGACTATGTTTATGAAAATGTTAATTCTATTTTAACTTCAGGAGCCCATGCTGTTGTTGGTACTACTGGTTTGACGGATGTTCAATTAAAAGAGATTGGAAAATTAGCTTCAGATCGTTCTTTGGGTGTAATGGTATGTCCTAATTTTGCTATTGGGGCTGTTTTAATGATGAAATTTGCAGCTCAAGCTGCAAAGTATATGCCTAATGTTGAAATTATTGAATATCATCATAATCAAAAAGCAGATGCTCCTTCTGGAACAGCTATTAAGACTGCGGAGTTGATCGCTGATGAAAGTTCCTCTTTAAACGCTTCGTTAGTTAATGAACAAGAATTATTACAAGGCGCTAGAGGTGGTAAAAAAGCTAATATTTCGATTCATTCTGTGAGGCTTCCTGGTGTTATTGCTAGCCAAGATGTTATTTTTGGAGGGTTGGGGCAAACATTAACGCTTAAACACCATACTTTTTCA
>QFBS01000036.1 GCA_003265895.1 Candidatus Marinamargulisbacteria bacterium SCGC AG-410-N11
TTCAATAGGTTTATATTTTTGAATTAAGGCTAGCCAATCGTGTTGGTTTTTATCTTGAAAACTAGCTATCTGCTGATCGGCAATTGAAAGATTGTACTGACTAATATTAAATGTTGATATGAGCTCCCCTGTACTAATCTTTAAAATAAATAATTGTTTTTGTGTTTGACATGCGATTTGATCCTTATTTAAATCTGTAAAATCTGTAATCCAACCTGTTTGGTGATAGCTTGCTCTAAATAATTCTTGCTCGGTGTTATTTTGCTTTAATTTATAAATACGGCTTTGACTTGATGCCACTAAATGTTGATTATCTAGCCATTTTATTAATCGTATTCGATTTATATTATGATTGCGTTGTATTAATTTATCTTGACTGAAATCATAAAACAATATCTTTTTAGGGTGGATACTCGCTAATATCGACGAACTTATTACCAGTCTACTATTACTATTAAATTTATTATTATTGTTCTTTAAATTAAGTGCGTGCCATAACTGTTTCATCGACTGTCTTACCATTTGTGATGATAACGAAAACCGTAATCGCTCTCGAGCTGTTAAATACGGAACAATCTCAGTCACACAATCTGGGTTTATTTTAAATTCAACGTTTTTTAATGCTAGATATTTTTTGTTCATATTATATTATCGTTAAAACATTAGTAAATGTTTCAAATAAATATGATATTGGTCTTACTGAACTTTCATAATCACGCGTCTAGGCGCTGGATATCCTTCGACGGTTTGATTTGGGTCTTTAGGATCTAAAAAATCAACTAAGGACTCGCCTGTAAACCACTCTGTTTCTCGCTGTTCTTGGGTGGTTGTTTCAGAAATATCAATTACTTCAATATCTTTAAAACCAGCTCTATAACACCAATTAGTTAAGGCTTTTACAGTTGGAAAAAAATAAACATTTCGCATTTTTGCATATCGGTCTTTAGGAAATAAGGCAAGGTCATCGTCTCCAGGTATAATCATAGTCTCTAATATTAGTGTCCCTTTTTTAGCTAGAAGTGATTTTATCTTTTTAAGGGCATCTACGGGCGATCGCTGATGATATAAAATGCCCATACAAAATATCACGTTAATGCCCCTTGCCTGCCAATCAAATTCTTCTAAACCAATTGGAAAATACGCTAATTTAGTTTGCGCTGCATATTTTTGTAATGCTGCAAATTGAAATACAAATAACTGCGATGGATCGATACCAATAACCCATTTAGGGTTATAACTTAATAACTTATACATGTAGTATCCGGATGAACATCCGATATCTAACACGGTACGATCTTGTATCTCTGGCAAGAACCCTTCTAACCGTTGCCATTTCATATTTGATTGCCATTCACTATCAATTGTAATACCACACACGTCATATGGACCTTTTCGCCATGGAATGAGACCTTTTAAAGACTGTTTCAGTAATTCTTTTTTTGTTTCAGATAATGGCTGATCTGTACCAATCTGAATTGCGGGGCTCTTACTATCAAATAAATTAGTTTTAATATCTGGTAGTTTTGAATAAGCAGAAACAAACCGTTCTCCATTTGGGTTTTTTAAAGCTAGTAACCGTTTTTCAATTTTAGGAAATAAGTTACTAAATGTTTGGTTATCTACTATACCCTGTAAAAATAATTGGAGTTGGTTTAGCTGATGTTTAATAAAAAGGTTAAGATGATTTTGGTTTGTCATAATGAGGTATTATATCAAGATTTTGTATTATGCTAAACTAAGCTTTTTTAAACTCGGAACAGTCATTAATCTTAAGGTATTAATATTGCAAATCAAGAAATAATGACGTCAATTTTTTATCTTATTTTGGAAATAAGTCTGGTTCTGATAGTAATATACTCAAGTGATTTTGAAGTTGCTTCTCAGATTGTTCAGAACCTAGTCCGGTTGTGCAGCGAATAATGCGCTGGTTTCCTACTTTACCAGCTACCTTTTGGATAATACCACAAATATTATCTTTATCATTTAGATATCGGCCACTATTTAACAAAAGATCATGATAATAATTTGCAGAGGCTTCATCTTTACAGACAATACCGCCCATACTTCCTATACCTCGTACTTGTTCTATGAATGGGTTGTTTTGAATCGCTTTTTGAATAACTTGCAATCGTTCGGACCCTCTTTTATATAAAAGATCTAAATTTGACTGTCCATTACCTAAATCTTGAAATGCTTTGTTTAAACCATATTTCAAACTATTTGCAGCTAACGGATTGCCTGAAAACGTTCCACCTTCGTTATAAACACCATTTTTTGCTGTTGTATTAGTCATAACGCCTATTGATACTGGAACAAAAGGAGAAATACATTTTGCAGCTAAAAACATATTCGGTTGAATGCCATAAAAATGACTCGCGGCTCCAAAGTTTTTACTTGGAAACGCTCCCCAGGTTTGGACCTCATCAGCAATAATAAATAAATCACTATTTTGTTGTAATGCACTTATTTGCTGACTGTAATCCTTATTAATCGGCTCAACGCCACCTTCACCTTGAATTAACTCTAGTAGAATTGCTGAATTCAAACCTTTTTTCTGAGCTAATTTTACGGCAAGGTCTAACTGCTCTATATTATTAAATTCAATAAAACAACGACGTTGATTATCGATATTTAACTGATTATTATTAACGCCTACAGTAACATCACTATCATTAGACCGATTTGCAAATTCTCGACGGCCATTAAAATTGCCTATTGGAATAAAAATAACAGTATTCTCTGGTCCATACATTCGTTTAAATGTTTGTTGTGCTGAGTCTACTATTTCACCCCCTGTATTTAATATTAGTACCTTTGTCTGTTCTTGGTTTGGATTAAATATTAACTTAGAGAACAAAGTATTGGTTAAACTTAATGCTTCTGATAAGCTTTGCGTATGCATAGCTTGGCTAGGAATTGTACCATGACTGGATTCAATAATTTCACTTGGTATCGGACCGTGCCCCCAACGTGAAGCTGCATAAGCCATATTCATATCAAAATAAGTAGATCCAGATACAGTCTCTAATTTAATGCCATTACCTTTTTTAAAAACTATCGGTAACTTTTGATAGTGAGGTGTTGAACATTCGTTATAGGTTTTTATAATTTTAGTTTCAGTTTCTGTTAAACTTGATATCTTCCGACTGGCTTGTTGCGTATATATTGTCCAATCATATGAAACAGGTCGTACTAATGAACTTAATCTTGTAGGGTTAATAATTCCTCTTACGGCAACCATTTACTCTATTCCGGTAATAATGACGAATGATGATGCAAAATCAAACCTTCTCCTTGATCATTAAATTGGTAAAGGTAACTAAACCGACAAGTGGCTTTGGAACCATCTCCAAATTCAAAGGTGTATAAACCAACATAGGATGCTGTTTTTGATTCTTCAAAAATATGAATATTTGATTCGTTTATTTCACCTTTTGGCTTTTTTGCTAAAAAGTGGACAAAATAATCTTTTATTTCGTTATGGTTATATCTAACTTGATTTGACAATGTAGGAATAAGGGTTCCTTTTTCATGATATAACTTAACTACTGTATCAGGATCTCCTGTTTGTATTGCTTTGTTCCAATTTTCAAATTGATCTCTTACTAACTGCTTTGATAAAACTTTATTTTGAATCATAACTTTACCTTTCCTTTTTTCTGATTACTTTTTTCTAACGGTAACAGAATCCTCAACTATTTACATTTGGGCATACTGTCCATCCATATCTTTTATAGTTTATAAATTATAAAATATTTGGCTAAAGAGTTACAAGATGATCTATGTTTTTAATAATGCTATTAACTGGTCCATATACTGCTGTTTTTTAAGATGGGTTGTTACCCAGTCATACCCTTTTTTCCCTTTTTGAATCATATCAGCTGGATTTTTATAGGCGTAATCAATGGCTGCTTTTAATTCTTCATTTGATTGATAGTTATAAATAAGGCCATTTCCACTTTCTTGGACTAGTTCTGGCGCGCCTCCTGAATCATTAACAATAACAGGCTTTGATAACCGCATTGCTTCAACAATTATCCGTGGCGATGCTTCAAATTTTGACGTTACAATTAATACATGCGCTTTATTTAAATAGTCTAACGGTTTATTTGTAAACGGAATTAATTTAATCTGACGTTGTAACTGATGATCTTGAATTAATTTATTTAATTGGTTGCGATAGTTATCATTTGCGCCGCCAATAATGGTTAATGTAATCGCTCGATTCTTTTTTGTTATTAGGTCAACCACTGCTTGAATCGCCATTAACTGGTTTTTGGATGGATTGATATGACCTAACATCACACATTGTAATGGCGTCCATTGGCTCTCGGATAACGTAATAGGCGAAATAGCTTCTTTTAATGGAACAATATTTCTAATGACGTGTATTGTTTTTTTTGTATAGGGTTTTAAGACACTCGCTACAGCATGACTAACAGCCACTAGGTGCTTGGTATGAGAGACTATAAACGAATAAGCTTTTTTTTGAGAACAATCAAAAGATTGGTTATGATGACTTAAACCATATTCTCGGATATGCCAAATATGGTCGATCTTTAACTGCTTAGCTACCAACGCACCGATATTAATGGTCATGGAATTTGTATAACAGTGTGTAAACTTAACGTGTTTATAACGCAGGCAAAACCATTTTGCTCGTATATAGTTTCGAAAGGTTCTTAATGTTCTGGTTACGATTGGATGATCGACAGATACCCATTGTTCATACCCTAAGATCAGACATCTAATACCTAACTTTTTAGCTTCAGTAGGTAATTGACCCTCTTTAGGACAGACCAACGTACACTCAATATTGTGTTGCTTAAATACCGTTAATGTATCTAGTAAACTTTGTTCAGCGCCCCAAAAGTCACTGGAATGTGAAAAAAAACAGATATGCATCGGACTAGTCATTTGTTATAAAAAGATGACCACTGGCTTAACACAGAGTCATCCGTTCTTTTAGATTGAATTGAACAACGGTACTTAATAATGTCTGGAAAATGTTTTATAGCTCTTAATATTGCGCGAATATCTCTTACCTGAATGGTTAATATTTTAATCAATACGGTTACACTATGACTGATTAAAAAGGATAAATCTGTTAGGTTTTTCCACATAAATAGATATTCGTGAGATAAATGAATTCGATCGATTTGTTGCTTTGTAAATAATGAGCCAATAGTGCCTTGATGTTGATGATAAAACGATGACTTGGACGTATATAGCACATTCCAATTTTGCTTCCATGCCCGATAACTTAGATCTAAATCTTCAAAATAAAAAGGTCTGTAAATGGGGTCAAAACCACCTATTTGATCAAATTTTTTTTTGTCGATAAAACAGGCTCCTCCACAGGCCCATAAAACAGGAAAACCTGACTCTAATAAGCTATTTGAATAGTTAGGATTTACTTCTGACGAAAACCATCCGCCCTTAAAATAACCTGTGGTTAGCGACTCGTTGATGATGGTACCTGATTTATCTTTTCGTTCAATCTTTGGAGATAATGCAAATAAATTTTTATCTTTAAAATGACGCTGAATTTCTGTTCGATTAATACGTTGGGGTAACATATCGGTATTTAGAAACAATAAAATGGACTCTTTAGCAACCGCGGCTCCTTTATTACACGATACTCCAAAACCCTGATTTTGAGTATTTTTAATCAAATTAATTGCGGGGTAATTTTCTTTAATATAGGTAAAGCTATCATCCGAACTTGCATCATCTACAATAATAATATCCGTAATTTCTTCAGATTTTAAAACGGATACTATTTGCCCCAAATTTTTTTTTAATAATTGGAGACCATTATAATTGGGGATGATAACCGAAAACATATTACTTAATTATTTTTCAAGCCACACTATATTGCTGTCGATATTGGTTAATTTGATCTGAATATTGAGCTAATTCTGGATTATCCACTTCTTTTAGGTACTTTAAAATATCGGCTAAGGTTATGATACTATAAACAGGCACTTGATACGTATCTTTTAATTCTTGAACTGTCGATACAGAAGACTTTCCTTTTTCTTGTCGATCAAGAGCTAAAATTAGCGCCGAACAACTCGCATTATTGGATTCTAACTGTGTCATCGTCTCTCTAAATGCCGTTCCGGCTGTTACGACATCATCTAAAACAACGACCGATTTTCCATTAATATCCGCGCCAACTAATTGACCTCCTTCGCCATGATCTTTTACCTCTTTTCGGTTATAGCTATATTGGACATCTTGTTGGAAGTCTAAATTTAGTGCCATTGCGGTGGCTACAACTAATGGAATCCCTTTATAAGCAGGACCAAACAAGATCCTATCTTGCTGGTTATTTGCCGATAATACGGTTGCATACGCTTTTCCTACTTGTCGCATAATAGACCCTGACGTAAATAGGCCAGCATTAAAAAAATATGGACTTTTTCGTCCTGATTTTAATGTAAAGTTACCAAACTTTAAAATTTTATTTTGGATACATAAATCAATAAATTCTCTTTGATAAGATTCCATATACTCTCCTATTTTAATTTTATCATGTTACAGTATATCATGGGAGTATCGTAAAATAACGCTAAGCGTTTAACTAATAAATCACAAGGAGATCTAATTCTGTGAAGCCTTTTATATCTAATATTAGTCTTGAAAAAGCGTTAGAACTTATTGATCAGCTTAATTTAAAGCCTTATTTTGAGCTATGGCATTTCACGTTTAATATTAGCTATTTTTATACTAATTTTAAATTTATTCATATCGGAAAACGCTATCTTTTATTTCCTACAACTAAACTTAACCAGTGGTCTCCTTTCGTTATTTTTTCAAATTTTGAATTATCTTTAGAGCCGTTATCCAAACACAATCAACATAACCCGTTTTGGTTTTATAAGTTAAGTACTTTCGAAAATTTTTTAACTCGTAGATCTAACGAAAGTCATAAGCCTAAAAAACATTTCCCTTCTTTGGAAACATATCCTAAATTACAAAAAAAACTGGATGTGTCATTTGATATTATTAACTTTTCAATCGATAACTTCACAATGTACTATGATAACCTTAAGCGTCCCGATCATGATTCTGCGACAACTATTATGTCCATTTTGTTAAAAAATTACCCAGGCTTAACTCAAAACTGGCTCCGACTTGCATTATTAAAACAAGATAATAATGTCCTAGCTATTGCGCTTATTATTGATGATGGCAAATCGATTTCTTTACAAAATATAGCTAGTAAAATGAGTTCTCATGGCTATGGTGTATTTTTATGTGTCGAAATATTAAAATATTACTCCTCAAAACAATATTATTCTTTTGATGCTGGAATTTCGGCTCAATATGGCTGTTATAAAAACAAAATATTTTTAGATTCGGTTTATACTACACCTCTTAATAATCTTCCTTACTCGTTTAAACTTTTAAATTACCTATTCCATTTTTTATAATCATTAACCATTCATTATTTGTCTTATTTTATATATTTTTTTTTAATCTGTTGATTAATATACAATGACAAACTCATTTTGTAATTAAAGTGACCACTTGGACATGATACTTTAAGATCTTCTAACTCTGGAAAAGATGTTTTTGCCCAACTTTGCAAGGGAACTGAAAACCCTCGTTTAGGGCTATTTATATAGTCTTCTCCCATTATGGGGGTTAATAACTTTCTTATTAACTGTTTTCCTTGTTGTTTAGAAGAATCATAAAACATATCATGAGGAACTTGGCTTACCCATTCAAATAGCCGATAGTCCATTAAGGGAGACCGACTCTCTAGCGAATTTAACATCGTTGAGACATCTGTTTTTGTATTGAAGCAATGACGCATATAATCAAATAAATAAGCCGAAAAAAAGTCGAATAAGTTATTTGTTTTTTTAAGGTAACTGTTTACTAAGTCATTGATATATTCATAAGCAAAATCTCGTTGATCTGCTGACAAAAAATCAAAGCAATGAAAGGTATGTTGAGGATTAATATAGTCAAGTTCTGGCGCTAAATATTTTCTAAAGTCGTAATGTGGGCCTAACCATTTCATTTTGGTCATTAAAAATCTGATTATCCAATGACGTACCGAAAACGGCAACTTTGATTGAAGGTTACTTTCTCCCCAAAACTTGTAAAAGTAACCAGCTTGCTGTTCATCACCGCCATCACCAGTAATCACAACGGTGGTATTTTGCTTGGCCGATTGACACAATTTAAATAACGGAATAACTGCTGGGTCTGAAAACGGTTCGTCTAAATACTTAATAATATGGTCGACATCTTCTTTGCTGATTGCAGAAACCGGAATTTTAGTAATTGGAATATCTAATTTTTTAGCCACAAGAGTAGCCTGATCACTTTCATCGTATTTAGATTCTGGAAATTGAGCTACTAAAGCTTTAATTGATGGGACATATTGTTTAATTGTATGAGCAATTAAGGTTGAATCAAAACCACCAGATAAAAATAAATGCATGGGGACATCCGATTGACAGCGTAATTTAACGGCGTCATGGACCAAGCTATGATAGTCGTCAATTAATGAATCTTTTTTCGTTACTTTGGATCTTTGAAACGATAGGTCCCAATATTTATGAATCGTATAGTTGTTATCATGAAACTGTAAATAATGACCTGGCTTTAGTTTTTGAGTATGTTTGAATTGAGTATAAGGTGCGGGGATATGCTCGAACATAAAAAACAAGGATTCAGATTCTGGGCAAGGGGTATCATCAAAATTAGGATAACACATTAACGCCTTTATTTCGGATGCCCATAGTAATGTCTTATTTTGATATGAATAAAATAATGGTTTTTTTCCCATTCTGTCTCGCGCTAATATAATGGTAGGTTTTATGGTTCGTTTATCCCAAATTGCTAACGAAAAAAAACCATTTATATCCCTAAGCGATTTATCGATCCCAAAATAATAATAGTAATATAAAACCACCTCGGCATCGCCCTTTGATTGCCAATTTATTGAGGTGTGTTTATTTAACGTTTGTTTGAGTTCTTGAAAGTTATAACATTCGCCATTAAACGTAATCGCAACGTCCTTATTAACTGTCCATAATGGTTGCATCGCATTTTGAGACAAATCGATAATGGATAATCGATTAAAGCCTAGACCGCCTTGTTGATGCTCTGCTAACCAGTATTTTTGGTTATCGGGGCCACGATGATATAGTTTTTTTAACATCTGTGAAAACATGATATCTAGATTAATCGATGGGTTGGGTTGATCCCAATATAAACCAACTATTCCGCACATAATTGTTCCTTTATTTTATACCATAGTGTCATTGGGGTTATTTTTTTTTGATCACAACAATCATAATATAACGTTAAATGGGCCTTAATAATATCTGCTGTTGTTATGGAATCAACCACATCATAATTATTTATTTTTTTACGATGGTTTAAGTAATCGTTTAATGCTGACGCTAGCTCTGTTGAGCTATTTCCTACTTTACCTTCGCAGGACCCGATCGGTGTTACTAAGTCTTTTAGGCCAGGGTTTTGTGTAAGGACTAATGGCAAATTATAGGATAATGCTTGAAAACAAACCTGAGGACAGCCCTCGATATAGGATGTTAAGAAAAAAACAGTGGATTGGCTTAACATATCATGAATAACAGACTCTGATTGTTGACCTAATATATTAATATTTTGCTCTATGTTTAACGATTTAGCTAAAGGCATCAACTGGTCCGTATCTTTTCCTATAATGATATATTTAAAATCTGTTCTTATTTTTTTTAGTTCGGCTATTGCCATTAATGCTAATTCATAATGTTTTACAGGATGGTTTCTTGCAATGGTTACAATAATGGGGGGTTTAGCACTTACTTTTTGGGTTATCTTTTGTTGAAAAAAAATAATATTTGGGATAATACTCACTGATTTTTGGGCTGGAACTAATTGCTGGACACGATGTTTTAATGATGGACTTTTGGCAATAACATGCGCTGCTTTTTTTAGATTTTGTATGACTATTTTTTTGTATACCGAACTTAATGTTAGGCCATATTCTATTTGTGATACTTCGTTTACATCGCCACCACAAACTGTAATAAAATAGGGAATACGTAATAAGGATCCAATGACTCGAATTAAGTTTGCAGGAAAACCAGACCAGTGACAATGAATGATCTGGATCCGATATCGAATACACAGCCATAGTAACTTAAACGCAAATGTTAGTTCATACCCTAAAATAAAGGGTTCTTTTAAGTGATGAGGCGTGCCATAGACCGTACACTCTGGAAACTGCTCTTTTAATTTTTTAACATGATTATTTGGCGATAAAATAACTATCGAAACATTGGGATATTCGGCTAACCCTTTAATTACCCTGGCCATTCCAAGTTCGGAACCTCCGATATCGGGCAAAAACGTAACGGCGGTCAATAATATGCGAAGAGGTTTATTATTTGAATGGTTCATGTTGCTCGAAAAACTGTTTTTCAAATCGCTGATCTAGCCAAGAGGGTTGTCGATGTTGGTATTGGTTATATATATCTTCTAAATTATCGACAAATAAATTAGCATATTGGTGACAAAAATCATTTACATATCCAAATTGGTCGTCCGGAAGTGTATTTGGATGGTAACAAAACGTCCATATTCCGTACCATTTCTTTTCTAGTCGCCAACTCTGCTGGGGTAGCCATAGCATATTATATTTACGATAAGGGTAATAGCTCATGCCATCACTAATAATATTGATCTGGCTATGGTTATGTAAAACTTTACAGGTTACTTCGTCAAAACTATGCGATGGCGCTACAAACACACAGGTATTAATACCCTGTTCTTTAAAGATAGCTAAACCCTGCTCTATTTTTTGTTTTTGGATATCATATTCCAAACCGGCAAACTCTGATTTTAAATTGATTGGCAGTAAACCTCCTGATTGGGTGACATAGACATGATCATAACCATGTAAAGCGATCATCCACCCCTTATCTTGCCAACCTCTCACTTTATCCCAAAAGGTTGAGAGTGGTGGATCGATCATTAGTTTTGGATCTTGATTGTTTGGAATTACAGAGACTAACGGCTTTATTCCGGCTGAGTCACACATGGTCTCAAACATGTCCCACTGCTTCCAATTGGTTGTTGGACAAGCGTCATCCAACCGTAAAATGTAGCGTTTCTTCTTAAACATATCATTAATAATAAACAAATTACAGTTAAATGGCCACCGCATATAAACTAAACTCTAACGTCGTATTTAACAAGTTCAACACAGTGTCACTAAACTATTTATTTAAACTAAATATGCCAAACTTTATGTTTAATTTTCCTTTCAAAAAGGAATAACTTTATTTTGTAGGGGGACTTAGGTTATGACAAATATAAATAATTCATATCAAGATTCACATTATCATTCACATAACCGGCACTATGAACCGGTTAAACACTCTCATAAATCTTCATCTCGAAAATTAGAAGCAAAATTAGAAGAAAAATTAGAAGAAGGAATTGATCTAATGGGTAGTTCTACGATTAAACTAAAACGAACTCTAGATCGATTAAATAAAAAAGAAGCAAAGCTAATTCTTTCTAAAAAACTGGAATACTGTAACCCTTACATATCAAATTACTATCGATATGATCACTTCCTTCACATAGACCCTAAACTAACATTTGCCCGTACACCGCAGCAACGGTTAATACAAGTTATTGATTTTTGGGCGGATGTAGAAGATAACAAAGTCCCTTATCCATTTAATTCTTTTGTAGCTGCTCGATCTACTATGCCAATTAGCGAATTCACATTAGACCAACATAATCAAAACAGATTAAATAGAGTGACCGATTATTCTGAGTTAGTTAGACAAATAACCAAAAAAAATAAACATGGTATTAAACACACTAAACAGAATTTAGTCCATTTAAGTGTAGATCAACTGCAATCGATTCTTACAAACCCATCTTTATTTTTTGATCAGTTATTAGTCGCTCGAAAAAAATTGACCCCTTTAAGACAAACTAATTATTTATTAGCAATTAAAAATAAAATTGACCAGTTTATTAGACAATTTCCTAACGGAAGAACTAAACTGCAACTACGAAAACTTAATCAATTTTTACTCTTTCGATTAGGTAAGGTTGATACCCCTTACTTTTCACAGAAATCTAATTATGTTATTGGCGATATTCATGGCGATTTACATCAATTACTGGGACCGTTAATTGATATTGGGGCTATTCGATTTAAACCTAACGAGCCTCGTTACTTAGGGTATTGTTTTGGAATGAGCCAAGACACGCCCTACTCGGAGGTAACTTGCAATATCTCTGAACTAGCTAGACTAGATAGCTCTGACCGAGCGGCGTATCGAATTATACCTAACATAGAACCACACCCATCATTTAAGGGACATGTGTACTTAGTTGGTGATATTTTAGATCGTGGCGATTTAGATCAATCTTGTTTAGGTGTTATTAGGAGTATTATGAGGCAACAGTCTGATAACCCGATCTTGTCGTTATCGTTAGGAGACCATGACGTTTATGGGGTTCTTGAAGATAGATCGGATATTTCGTTTTACCCAACCAATCAACGATATTATGAAAAAAATGCTATTGTTTATACTAAAGATGATGTTATTGACGACGATTATTACATGGATTTATTTCACGAACTAAGACACGCTTATCAAGATCCTAGTTTTAATATATTTAATATAGATAACGAAGGAACTCTTTATAGCCATACTTACCTTAAACAGTCTTTTTTAAATAACGTATCTTTATTCTTAGAAGATTATCTCCTTGAAGAACTACCGGAATTTAATGACCACTGTCACTATTTTAGTCAATTTATTGATGGGTTTCCAAAAGATGATGTTCCGGATGATTATTTAGATCATTTAAAAGGAATGACGGCCATTATTAACTCAATCTTTAAACGATACCCAGTAGAATTTTATTACAAGGTTCTAATTAAAGGAGACTCTATTATTTGGGCTCGAGGGAAACACGACACGATTCGTATTCCTCAGTGTATTGGGCATAATAGTATCGCAACCTCTAATTCGGCTGTTTTTGCAACCGATGATAAGGTTTATGATAAAGCTAAACTCGAAAAAAAGGACCTTTCTACGCCAATATTACTTTGTGATTTAGGTGGCTTTTTTGGATCTGAACGGGAAGGGTTGTCTTCTCGTCCGGCTTATGTGACTAAACAAGAAGGGGTTATTACTACTCATTCTATGGGGGGCCCCCTACACCTAGGAGGTTACCTCGAGGAATTACTTTAAAATAACGCCAGGCGGCTAAATTTCAAAACTCGACTCCACACCCTTCGCTGAGGCTCCGGGCTCTTGGGAGTCCACGCTTTTAAATTTAACCACCTGGCGCTATTTTAAAGTAATTCCCATTTTTGTACTTTTTTGAGTGGAAAGATCCTTC
>QFBS01000037.1 GCA_003265895.1 Candidatus Marinamargulisbacteria bacterium SCGC AG-410-N11
AAAAGAAAAAAAATTAAAAAATTCCGATCAATGAGTATAATATCGCAAAATCTAAGTTCCGAAAATTTTTCACCTTTATTTAGAACGCTAAATATTAACGGTATCGAAGAGAGTAACGAAGAGAATAGTGAAGCAGATTTTAAAGATAACCGTTTTTATAAGTTATTTGAACAGCTTTTCAATAGCTTAGGTTTAGCGATTAATCAGGACAGTAGGGACGAATTTAATGATGGTTATCCGGGGTTAGCAAACATAATACAACACGCTGAATCGGAGGAAGATTTTTATGAAAAGATTTATAGCTATACTGAAAACCTAATAAAGATAAGTATTGATCAAATAGAGGAGCATGAACAACTCCAAAATAAGTTTAAAAAAGTTAAGCAGCCAATAAAGTTATTAAACTTTTTATTGTCAGTAAAGAAAAAGCAGGCAGATTCAGTATTACAATTAGGAATGATTTATGCTTACTGTGGCCTATTCAACGTTAGTTTAGAATGGTTTGAAAAAGTAAGTCAATTTTGTGAAGATAAGTCGTCTAAGCTGTTTACGGATGCTCAAAGTGCGATACAATTAATTAAACAAAAAATAGATAGATAATACCTTTAAAGTTTGACAAAAGATTAAAACTGAAATTATACTTGAAGTTAAATTAAGGGGGAACTAGATTGTAATCAAGTTAGGGGTTCGATAAAATGCAATGTATTTTTAAATTGATTAGTATTTCTCCAAAGCATACTTTTGATAAAGTAGAAGAAGCTAGTAAATTACTTTGCTCCATTATTAAACAGAACGATAACCTAACACGTTTTAAAGAACAATGGTTACATCAAGATAGCCAAACTCAAACCGTTTTACCCTGTTATGAAATCGGAAAAGACCGTTTACCGTTACTTTATATCTCAGCAAAGTATAATCGAATATCTATTTTTAAGTTTTTAATGTCTAAGCCATCTAAAAGTAGGTCGTTATTAAATTTAGATAAGGGGGACTTTAAAGGTGGATCTCCGTTAAACATCGCTGTGGGCTATCAAAGTCTAGATATCATAAGTTTTATATTAGACCACCAGTTATGTGATATTGATCAAGCATTAGAATCCGGTGAAACACCATTGCATACCGCAGTAGCTTTAGACAACATAGTTGTTGTAACAAAGCTATTAAATGCCGGAGCAAATATTGATGCCACAAATAAAAAAGGTTTTTCAGCTGTTCATTATGCTACGTCAAAAGGTTTTTTAGATATAACAAACTTATTGTTAGACAGAGGCGCTAATTTTTCTAAACGAGATAATGAAGGTCGAACACCATTATATTTTGCATCATCAAAAGGTTTTTTTTCAATTGTTGATGCCATTATAAAGAAAAGGCCAGTCCCAATGAATAATGAGTCCCCATTGTTAATTGCAAAAAGTGCAAATCATGTTAAGGTAGCAAATATATTAGAGGGCTATTTAGGATTAACTCATAAAATGCCAAATTTATCATTAACCGAATCAGTACAAACAACAGACGTTCAAAAAAAATGTCAAACAAATAGACGGTTATTTAGTAGGCAACAGAAATCTAATAAAAAGTCGAAGCCAACATCTAAGCAGTCAAAAAAAAATAAAAAAAACAAAAACAATAGATCAACAAATATTACTTTAACAACGTGTAGCCCAACCAACGATACTGGATTAGGCCATGTTGCAAATGTAACAAAAGTTAATCTGTCTCCCAATAGGCCGCCCAAAAAGGGAAAAAAGAAGAAGTTGTCGCCTAAAAAGATAAAATCAATCTCACAATTAAAAAAAAAGAAAAGAAAAAAGTAGACTATTTATTGCAAGAAAAGCAATAACTTGTGCTAAAATTTAGGTAGTAATTAGGGAGGCGTCGGTTTGTGATAGAAATTGGGATAGATAGCTTTGCATCAACCAATAGTGAATCTAAGATTTTACCAGCGATATCAATTCAACAATCAATGGGTGAATTATTAGATCGAATAGAGTTTTCAGATCAAGTTGGCTTAGATGTTTTTGGTATTGGAGAACACCATCGTTCAGATTTTTTAGATTCGTCGCCAGCAGTTATTTTAGCCGCTGCAGCAGCCAAAACTAAATCTATTAGACTAACCAGTGCCGTCACTGTATTAAGTGCCGCTGATCCTGTACGGGTATTTCAGCAATTTGCTACATTAGATATTATATCAAATGGTCGTGCTGAAATGGTGATTGGGAGAGGGTCCTTTTCGGAAGCATTTCCATTATTTGGTTATCGGTTAGAAGATTATGATGACATCTTTGATGAAAAAAGTAAGTTGTTATTAAAAATTAGAGATCAAGAAATAATTAATTGGTCTGGAAAATTTAGAGCCGAGTTAGTTAATCAAAAAGTATACCCTAGACCTATTCAAGATCCCTTGCCTATTTGGATTGGCGTTGGCGGGACCCCGTCGTCCTGTGTGCGAGCCGGAACGCTTGGTGTTCCGTTAATGATTGCTATTATTGGTGGTGAAACACATCGATTTAAGTATCAGGTAGAGTGTTATAAAAAAGCAGGGTTAGCGGCTGGTTTTTCGAAAGAGACATTAAAGGTAGGTATACATTCGATAGGGTATGTAGCAGAGGATAGTCAAACAGCTAGAGACGATTTTTATCCAGGATATGCAGAGGTTTTTACAAAGATTGGAAAAGAAAGAGGCTGGCCACCCGTAACAAGATCTCACTTTGACAAACAAGTTAATGAGACAGGGGCATTATTAGTAGGAAGTCCAGAAGAGGTCGCAAATAAAATAATTAGACATAGTCGTGCATTAGGCGGCCTTTCAAGGGTTACCTTTCAAATGAATGTAGCTTCATTACCCCATCAAAAGTTAATGAAATCGATTGAATTAATCGGAAAAAAAGTGGTACCTATATTAAACGCTTCTTTGTAAGGTTTTGAGTAACATAAAAATAGTCTTACTTTTAGTAAAAACTATTAAAATTTAAGTAGTGAGATTTTAGGAAGTATGATACTATTTTTGAATGAAATTTCAAGCTGTCAAAATAATATTATTGTGTAGTTTGATAACGCTGTTTCTAGTAGCTTGTAAAGAAACCGACATTCAAGTCTATAATACACCTAAAGAGACACCAAAAGAGTCGTTAGCAATGGCCTCTAAAAAAGATCATGATATCCGGTGGAAGTCTCCTTCAAATTGGGAAGAGCTGCCAAAAAGTAATTTTAGAATAGGTAATTATAAAGTGTCTAAAGGTAACCGATCGGCGGAATTGTCTATTTCTCCATTGCCAAAAGGGGCTGGTTCGTTGGGCGCTAATATTAATCGTTGGCGAGGTCAGTTACAATTGCCACCGCAAACACAAGAAGAACTTCAAAAAGAGATTAAAACAAAACAGATAAATAATAAAGTCTTTACTTTAGTGGAAATTACGAGTCAAATAAAACAAAAAAATAACGATGTTCAAAAAATGTTGATTTCGATTGTTACAGATCATGATACAACATACTTTATTAAATTTAATGGCTCTTCGTCGGTAATTAATTCAGAAAAGAAAAACTTTATTAGCTTTTTAGAAACGATTAAATTTCATGATTAAAAAAATAATTCAGCGTTGTGCATCGTTAACAATTTCGAATATTTGTTTATCCGGTTTTTTTGTTTTAGTTTTTTGGAGTACGATGAGCCAAACCAAAAAGGGGATCTTTATAGTACAAAAAGAGTTTTTTCAGTCATTTTTTATTTGGTGGGCGCCAGTCGAGGGAATTAAGATCCCAATTTTTATCGGAGGGCTTATTTTTGGCGGATTATTAGTAATAAATCTGATCGCATCAATTATTTATCATCGACTATACAAATTTAAAAAGTGGGGACTATTTTTAGTTCACGTTGGTTTGTTAATGTTATTGCTAGGTGGATGGCTAAGTTCATTACTAACAACCGAGACCCAAATGAAAATAAAAGAAGGTCAAACTCAATTTTATTCTGAAAGTAGTCGAGCAGCGGAGCTGGTTTTTATAGATCGAAGTAACCCCGCACATGACCGTGTCATAAGTATTCCAGATACCTTGTTAGCAAAGCAAGGAACCATAACTCATCCAGACCTACCGTTTTCGGTTCGAATTGATCATTATTATTTAAATGCCCAGTTAACCATGCGCCAGTTCACCGAAAAGAATATTCAAACCGAGCCTTTACAAGGTGTTGGGAGTCGATTAATTGTTAATCCATTAAAGCCCGTGGTAAAAGATGAACTAATGAACTTACAAACAGCTAAAATAACGTTATTAGATCAAAATCAAGCAATCGGATCATGGCTTGTTTCAATGGCCTTAAATCCAAGACAGAGTGTAACATATAAAGGCAAAACCTATGATCTTTCGCTTAGACAAGCGCGTTATTATAACCCCTATTCGTTAACACTAACAAAGTTTACTCATGAGCGTTACCCAGGAACCGATATCCCGAAGTCGTTTTCGAGTGCGGTTATTTTAGATGATCCAGAAATGGGAGAAAATCGTAATGTTTTAATTTACATGAACCATCCACTTCGATATCGAGGGAAAACATTTTTTCAAGCAAGTTTTGGAGAGAATGATACGTTAACGGTATTTCAAGTTGTTGAAAATCCGTTATGGCTAGAGCCATATATATCGAGTATCTTAATTGCGTTTGGCTTACTACTTCATTTTATTATTAGGTTAGGGCAAGGAGCTAAAAAGCGAGTATGAAACAAAAATTAATTGGACTAGCAATTATCGGATTAATTGCTTTATATCTATTTAAGCCGACCATCCATAAAACTGATTTTGATAAAGGTGTATCTTTATGGGGTCAGTTACCAGTTCTTCATGAAGGCAGAATAAAGCCATTAGATGGCGTTGCTCGGCATAGCTTACTAATTATAAGGTCAAAACAAACCCTTAAAACCAGTCAAGATAAATTATCGGCAAGTGAGTGGCTATTGCGTGTAGTGTCTAATCCTAATCAAGCTGATCAAGATGACTTATTAATGACCAATCATCCCCAGGTAAAAGATTTTTTAGGATATCCAAAGCAAAAGTCGCATTATTTTTCGTATAAAACAATAACGCCAAAATTAGCACAAATCGAAGAGTTAGCAGCAAAAGCGGCTGTTATTGATAGCGAAGAGAGGTCGTCGTTTCAGGCGGCAATTATTCAGTTTTATAACAGTGTTATGACCTATCATAAACTAAAAAATTCGTTTTTTTATGAAGATATTACGAATTACACTAAGTTTATGAAAGATCTGGACAAAATTTTAATAAAAAGTGAGCCACTTATTAATTTAAAGTCGTTTAAGGGTCTTTCGATAGACCAAAAAAAGACGTTATTAGATTTAAATCGAGTGGTATCTAAGGTTAGGTACACGAATAGTGTGTCTATTGTAAACGTTATACCTAGACAAGTATCCGCTAATGTGAACGTTGGTATCGAGTGGGGGTCGATATCCGATGGCTTAACCGATCGAATTGCCAATAAACCAGTCCCTAAGCTAACAACGTTATATGCAGCAGCGCTAACCAGTGCCCAGCAGCAATCGCCACAGTTTTTAGCCGACGTAAATAATATTCATACTTATTATAATGATACATTTCCTAAATTATTGAAGCAGTCAAAGCAAGAAGCTATGTTTTATGATTGGGATATGTTTTATAAATTAGTTGTAATTTATGGGTTTGGTATTTTATTGTTGATCGGATCCTGGTTAATATGGAAAAAAGCGCTCTATTCGGCGGCTGTTTGGTTAATTACAGCTACCTTTGGCTTTCATTCGTTAGGCCTAATCATTAGAATGTTAGTTCAAGACCGTCCACCGGTAACCAATTTATATTCGTCGGCCGTTTTTGTAGGGTGGGGTGGTGTGGCCTTAGCGTTATTGTTAGAGCGATATTTTAAAAATCGGTTAGGGCTATTGGTTGCCGGTATTGTAGGGTTTTTAACATTGATTATTGCGCATCATCTATCGTTACAAGGCGATACCTTAGAAAATATGAGAGCGGTATTAGATTCTAATTTTTGGTTATCAACCCATGTGATTACCATTACGCTTGGCTATAGTGGTACGTATATCGCTGGCTTTATCGCCATTGTGTATACCTTTCATCGATTAATCAACGCAGCAAAGGCAGCAGTAATGGAAAAAGAGTATTATCGAATGGTATTTGGAACGGTATGTTTTGCATTATTGCTTAGTTTTATCGGAACCGTACTAGGAGGAATTTGGGGCGATCAGTCGTGGGGTCGGTTTTGGGGTTGGGATCCAAAAGAGAACGGTGCCTTGCTAATTGTACTGTGGAACGCGATGATTTTACATTTTCGGTTAAGTGGTTGGATACAGACACGAGGGTTAATGGGTATGGCCATATTAGGGAATATTGTCACTAGTTTTTCGTGGTTTGGAGTTAATATGTTAGGCATTGGCTTACATTCGTATGGCTTTATGGAGCAAGCCTTCTTTTGGTTGATATTATTTATCATTAGTCAGTTAATGATCGTATCGTTATTGGGTATCCCTAAAAAAGCGACGGATAACGACATAAAGGCATAATCTAACATAATTACTGTTATAACCTAATTGAGATTGTGTTATAAATAACATGCCAGCTTAGATAAACATAGTCTTTTAGATTAGGGGTGCATGAATAAAGGCGGTCAAGTTATGATACTAATGAAGATGGTAGGGTTGATCGTTGTTATATGATACCGGGTGGATGAATAAGGGTGTTAAAGAACGTTATATAGAAAGAAAACCAGCGTACTACTTTGTTTATATAGAAAGATTACGGGCTATTTTATCGAAAGCACTATTTAAATTCATTTGATGCTGTAAATATTCACCATCCTCATGTTTTATTTCATTTCTAAATTTACCTTGAAATTGATTAGTACCTTCACGCTGAATAGGCGATTTCATCAAATAAGGCGCATCTAAGAGTGTTATTTTTACTTCAGGCTTACCATCTTTAACTTTAATAACTGGTACAAAACTTAATCCGCAAGGAGTTACGCCTGAAGAGACAAATAATTCGTGAAATTGATTAAAACCTTCGCTAACTTGTTCTCTTATTTCAGCCTTTAACGTAGATGCTTGTTCAGGTTTACCTTCTATTCCAGCTTCACGAATTGCTATGTCTGACGCTTTATCAATATAAGTATTTAATCGATGCATTGCTTGTGTGATAGCAGTTGTTTGTTTAGCTAATCCTGTGTCTCCAGGTTGATTACAGATAAATCCAAACCCTTTTTTACCTTGAGCTTTTTTTGTTTGTGTTCCCATCGCCGTTGCTGATAAAAAAGATTTTGTTTTCTTCTTATCAGGAGTAGACATTACATCCTCATACATTTCTTGTTGGTATTGTGGAATAACTAACTTAAAATCGTATTTTTTCATCAACTTTTGCATGTCTGGAGAAAGGCCCTCAAACAAGTTTTTCATAACAAAAATTCCATCAGTAGAGTTGGCACCAAAACCATCTTCAGAAACTGCCGTAGTTAAATTTGCATAGCCGGACTCTTTTATAACCTCATTAAGTGCACGAGTTTTTGTTTTTTCATAATTATTTTGATCGGCTAATTTAAGAACATATGTTTTCCCCGCAGCATTTGGAAGGGTTATCCCTTTCCATTTTTTACCAGCGACATCACCTAGTTGTTTTACTAAAACCGGTTGGCCATCTATCTCTTGAATATGAATAGGGTTTTTATCAAAAAACTTTGCTAGTTCGCTTAAACCTACATCAGTAGGACATTCCTTCACTGTATGCCACTGATTATCTTTACCTAGATGTTGAATTTCACCATCTGGTGATATTTGAAAATCATTTCTTCCTTGTATTTGTTCATGTATATCTAGTGTAGTAGATGAATTTGTGAAATCTCGTGTCTGAGCTGCTTCGAATCTAGGTCCATCGTTTGGAGCAAATTTGTTTTCAGGATCGATAGGAGCAGATTTGCTAGCAGTATCGATAGGACCAGATGTGCTAGTAGTATCATTTCTAAAAACTTCATCTATACCTGTAGGAGAGCCTGGGAATTCTTTGTGGTTAATACGACTACGTTTTGCCTTACCTGTTCCATTAGCATCGGTTGATGAAATACCGGTTGTTTTGTAGTCAAACGGCCCCCTAATCATATAAATCCCCCCTCAAAATATATCTAAATAATTTCCCCTATTGTAAGTTATACCCAAAAAAACAAAAGTTAAACATGGTTATTAATGGGCAGAATTGGCCGTATGGTGTACGAGTGTCCTTACTATGTAACTTATTGCAGTATTTTTTGGCCTTGATGAAGTCCACATTATAGCAACTTTTGTTTTTGCTCTCCTTATAGTTCTTTCCATTAAGGATAATTTGCTTTTACTATCAGGTTGTTCATGTTTCAACTGATGTACGTCATCATCTGTTAAGCAATTAAATAAGTCATATAATGTATCATACATTTCGGATGCTTTTATCCCTTTAGTGTTATCTTTGTTAGATAATTCACCAATCAATCGGCCACTATCTAACAAATGAGATAATAAGTTTTTTGCACAATCTTTAATCTTATTTTGTTTTAAAACCTCACGGGATGATAAAGATTTTTTAGATTCAGATTTTTTACTAAAGTTTTGTAATTCTGTTACAAAATCTTGTAGTGTGGATATCCCCATTTCATTTAAATCTTCTTTATTAGTAAGAAAAGTCTCAAGCAAAGCATAAGCAACCGACGTTCTATCTTTTCCACTTTTACAATGTAAAGAAATATCATAATCTTCGTTTATAGCAAAGTCCATAGCTTTAGCTAAACTCATTAGATCCGAATCCGAATTTATATCTTGCCCATTTACTGATTTAGATTCAATGTTTAAGCCGGCTACATCGCTTGTTTTTCCTGTACCAATAGGAGCCCAAAAAAAAGTTGGCTTAGGAAGAGAGTTATTTGTATCTATAGCTGCTAGATTATTAAAAGCGGTATATTCTTGATTCGATAACTTAACTTCATCTCCTTTAGTTGTCGACATTAAATTAATTCGATAAAAGGTGGGTTTTCCAGAATCTTTATGTTCATTTGCTATTTCAAAAGCTTTGTTAAGTGAAACTAGTTTTTCTAGATCTTTATTTTCATATTGATTAGATTGTTGAATATCGAGTGTATTAAAGATAGTATCGATATCACTGCCTAATACTTTTGCCATAGCATTTAATTTTTGATTCATATTTCTACTGATGTCAAACCTATCCTGAAAGGATTTGATTGCTACCTTCGTACCACAAGATCCACATCGAGTACATTTATGATTGTTAACGTTTCCTCTAATAAAATTAGAAGGGCTGAAGTTTCCGGTATTATCTTTTATTTTATTATCAGCAGATGGTGAATAGTTACCTATTGTGGACATCCCTCGCCCAATGTTAGGATTTATAGATAATATACGTCGAGAATTTACCGCTGTTGGCGAAGTGGGCTGATTTGACTTGAAATCATTCTTATACATTGGGTTTTCTCGTTCAAAAGAAGGGAAACCTTTAGTATTTAAATTGGAAGGTTGTCTATTTCCAGCATACCCAGACTGACTTTCAACGCCCCTTCTAATCCTCATAGACATAAAATTTTTCTCCCCCTAATGAAACAGTACCCAAAAATAACCAAAGTTAAACATGGTTTAATAGGAATAAGACAACCTAATAATCAAAAAACACAGATCCAGTAAATCTAACCACAGTCCTTATTTAAAGATAGGGCGTCATTTAATACTAATAATAATCACCTAAAACAATTTACGATTATCATAGTTAAAATCGGTCATAAAACGTGACTAACTAAACATAATAATGGTAATTAAAAGCTAATGATACAAAAGGGTCGGTGAGTTAGATTAAATAACGAATCAACTATTAATCTTAGCCGTAACTAAATCGCCACCAATCATTCGTTCAAGTTCTAAAGGTCGTTGTTTATCGTTTAGCGCTTGAATAGTGGTAACGGTTTTATTGTCTTTAGATGACTTCGTAATTGTAAAATGAAAGTCAGAACACCGTGCAATTTGAGCTAAATGCGTAACGCAAATCACTTGTTTGTGAGCGGCAATATCTTTTAAGTAATGACCGACCGCGTTAGCAACGAGTCCGCCAATACCGGTATCAATCTCATCAAAAATAATCGTATCAAAATCAAAGCCATAAGCTGCTCCTGCTTGAATCGCCAACATAATTCTCGACAGTTCACCGCCAGATGCACATTTAGATAGCGGACGAATGGGTTCTCCTGGGTTGGTACTAACTTTAAAGCAAATGGTATCGGCTCCTTGTTCGGATAACGAGTCGGCTTGAAACGTAACATCAATATCAAATTCAGTATTCAAAAACTGCAGTTGAGTCAGTTTTTCACGGATGGTACCTGCAAATTGTTTAGCAAATGTTTGTCGTTGTTTGTGAAGTGCTGTCGCTAATTGAAGGGTTTCTTGATACTGTTGATCGTAACGGTCTTGACACAATTTTAATCGGTCATCAAAATGATCTAGATCGTATAGTTTTTGTTTGAGAGTAGCTAAAGTATCTAATAGTTCGGTCATTGTTTTGGCATGATATTTTTGTTTGAATTTATCAATAACCGCTAATCGAGATAATACATCGTTTAAGTCATGATGATTAATTTGGCTAAATTCGTTTAATGCACCTTGTACTTCGCTTGATGTACTTTCAAGCTCGAAGTGAATAGTGTTAATACTATCTTCAAATCCTTTCGATACCAAGTTTTGGTCCATTAAGTGAGGTAGTTGTTCACGTAATTGATAGCTTTGTTGGTGCATGGCATTAATTAAATCGTAGCTTGCGTTTAGTGTCTGTTTAATTTGCGAAGAGTTTTTGAGTTGTTTAAAGGTAGTCTCTAAATCAACATCTTCATTATCTAAAAAGTGTTGAGCTTCTAGATCTTGAATTTGAAAACGAAGAAAGTCTTGTTCGTTAATTTGATTTTGATGGTTAAGTTGTAATTGTTCCAGTTCTTTTTTCTTGTCTACTAATACAGAACGACTGTGTTGATAGTTTTGTTTTAAGGTAGTAATCGCCTCGCCACCAAAATGATCTAAAATATTAAGCTGGTAAGCGTTGTTTAACAGTTGTAGATGAGCGTGTTGACCGACAATTAAAAGTAAAGGCGCAACAATATCTTTTAGTTGCTGAAGTCGCACCGTTTGCGAGTTGACCCGAATAATACTCGATTTAGACCGAGAAAACTGACGAAAAATAATGAGTGTATTATCATCAACTAAAAACGGTTTAATTGCTGGTGTAATATGTTGTTCAGAAATAGTAAATGTTGCTTCAATGATAGCCTGTTCTGCGCCCGATTTAATCAGGTCCTGATTCGCTGATTTGCCTAAAACAATCGATAGCGCATCAATCATAATAGACTTTCCAGCTCCTGTTTCTCCTGTAATAACAGAGAACCCGTTAGCAAAAGAGAGTTCGCAGTGTGAAATAATGGCAAAATTTTCGATACGAAGATGAGTTAACATGATAGTAATAGTTTACCAAAAAAGTATATATTTTTTAATCATAAACCCAATTAATAACCAACTTTATAAGAGCATAAGCATGGATTTGTTATTGACTAAAAGATATACATAGCATATAAAAGAATCATATGTTATTAAAAAAAGTATCCCAAAAAAAGCTCCCCCAACCATCCAACCCAGAACTATAACCCAAATCCAAGCAAAGCAAAGAACCCCCAAA
>QFBS01000038.1 GCA_003265895.1 Candidatus Marinamargulisbacteria bacterium SCGC AG-410-N11
CGGATTTGAACCGGTGGCCCCATCCTTACCATGGATGTGCTCTACCACCTGAGCTACAGAAGCAACCAATGGTATTATTACATATTTCGCCTTCAGTATACAAGAATAAACAAAAGAATTAAAGCGAATTTATTTTAAGATATTTTTCTAGCTTATCTATTCTAGATTTTGAAATAAAAGTATTAAATAGTTCGATCTCTTTTTTACTATCAGATACAAGATTTACTAGCAATTTATTATTAACCAACATATTACATTCATAAATCGATTCACCATCAGATTTTTTTTCTAACGCATAATATTGTTTATTAATTTTTACAACATTTAAATTAGTAACACCTTCAATTAATTCAGGATTTCTTAATAACCTAAAATATTCTTTTATAGATGGATCAGAATAAATAACATATACATCTAAAACATTGCCTCTCTTATTTCTATAATGCTTACTAAAAAGCACACCATAATTAGAGTCATTAAATAATTCTGAGTCATCTTTTTCTATATACTTATAGTCTAAAAAATAATTTGGAAAGTATGTATTCAAAGAAAAAAGTCTTTTATTTTTGATTGTATTAGACAAATTAATTAAAAGGTTAAGTGCATCGGAAAATTGATTATTTTTAACAAAATCCTCAATTTGACTGAGTTGACTCAAGTAACTTTCCTGAGTTTCTGTTAATTCCAATGTATTACTAGACGTTAAAAGGTTAACATCTGGCAAAGATTCTTCATAAGATGCAGAAATCACATTAATAGGATGAAGTACTATTAAAATAACAAGTAACAAAATAGTATTTTTTATTCTCATATAACTCATTATAAACAAGTAACACTATAAATAATAGTATATTTCTTGAAAAACATATTTTTTATATGATAGAGTAAATTTAAATCTCGTCTTTAATATAAAGTCCATAAATAAAAAGGGAAAATAAAATCTTTAATTCAAATCCACAAGATAACTATCAAAGTATAAATATTAATAACCATTAAGGAGTATTTAATGTCAAATAAGTCTGAAAAAAAATTGGATACAAAGAAAAAAAGTTCAATAAAAAAAGAAGTTCCAGGTACAGAAAACAATGATAACAAATTGGACATCATTCAATTACAAAGAAGCTCTTTAAAAGAACTCCATTCTTATGCAGAAAAATTAAATATTCCAGACTTAAAACAATTAAAAAAAGAAGATTTAATTTTTAAAATGCTTCAAGCTAAAACAGAACAAAATGGACTTATTTTTGCCAGAGGATGTTTAGAAATTCTACCTGATGGTTACGGATTTTTAAGAACCAACAACTATTTACCAAGCTCTGAAGATATCTATGTATCACAAACACAAATCCGACGGTTTGGTCTATCTTCAGGAGATACTATTTCTGGACAAGTACGACCACCTAAAGAAGGTGAACGCTATTTCTCTCTATTAAAGGTGGAAGCAATTAATTGGGAATCACCAGAAAAAATTAAAGAACGGACATTATTCTCTAATTTAACACCAATCTACCCTGATTCTAAATTGAAACTAGAAAAAGATAGCCGATCAATCTCCGGAAGAATGATTGATATGTTATCACCTATAGGAAAAGGACAACGGTCATTAATAGTTTCACCTCCCAAAGCAGGAAAAACAACATTACTTAAAGATATCGCAAATAGCATTGCATATAATCACCCTGAAGTATTGATCAAAGTTCTATTAATTGACGAACGTCCAGAAGAAGTTACTGATATGGAAAGGTCTGTTAAAGGAGAAGTAATTTATTCTACATTTGATGAACCTCCTGAGCAACATGTCAGAATCTCTGAATTAGTACTAGAAAGTTCAAAACGTTTAGTTGAATGTGGTAAAGACGTTGTAATTTTATTAGATAGTATCACAAGATTAGCTAGAGCATATAATTTAGTGGTCCCTCCTTCTGGAAGAACACTTTCAGGAGGTCTAGACCCTAGTTCACTTCATAAACCAAAACGATTTTTTGGAGGCGCTAGAAATATTGAGTTTGGAGGCAGTTTAACTATTATAGCTACCGCTTTAGTAGATACCGGATCTCGTATGGATGATATTATTTATGAAGAGTTCAAAGGAACTGGAAATATGGAGCTACACTTAGATAGAAAATTAGCCAATCGAAGAATTTTCCCATCTATTGATGTAATAAATTCAGGAACTCGTAAAGAAGAACTTCTTTTAGATGCTGATACATTAAAAAAATCGTATATGATAAGAAAAACATTAGACTCAGATAACTCTATTGAGGAATTTGTAAAATTAATGAAGCAAACCAAATCAAACGCAGAGTTTTTATCATCCCCTATATTTGGATAAAGTAATTTATATTACATTATATAAATTAAAACAGGTTTGGCTAGTTTTCTTAATTATAAATCTTATATAAAATTAAGAAAATCATAATGTTTATAAATAAAACATCTAAACACCATCCGATTCAGAAATTCGAATGACATTAACCTCAATCCTACGATTTTGAGCCCTATTTTCCTTAGTATCATTATTTTTAATTGGATGATACTCTCCATAACCAATACCAGACAATCGTTCCGGCGTATATTTCTTAGTATAAATTAAATACCTTACCACCGAATAAGCACGATGAAATGATAACTCCCAGTTAGATCTAAAGTCTTTATTATTTATTGGAACATTATCCGTATGTCCTTCTATAACAATAGGATTAAACACCTCTTTAAACGTTTCAGAAAGACTTTTTAATAATGCTCCTGACCCTTTTTTCAAGTTAGCTTTTCCACTATCAAATAAAAGAGGAGGATTTAAAATTAGTTTTACCCTATGTTCATCAACAACAATTTCAGCATTATCCTTAAGTTTATTCTTATCAATAAAATGCTCAATTCTACTAATCAATAAGGCATCCGTCGTCATCGAAACCTGCTGCTCTTCCATTCTTTCACCAAATTTAACCTGCATTTCAGTTACAAAATCTTGAGTTTTATTTTTGTTATAAGAAAGAACAAATAACAGTACAAATAACATCATAACAAATGTTATTAAGTCGCCATAAACAGCCTGAACGACATCTCCATCATCATCGTTTGATTTATTTCTCTTTATTCCGGTCATTTTTCTGCCCTTGCTCTATATAAGCTAATAAATATTTTTCTACCTTCAAAGGAATTTCTTTATCCATAATCATTAAAATTCCTACTCTTATGATTTCCTTTGTCAAAACTTCATCCTCGTTCATTCCTTTTAATTTGTTAGATAACGGAATAAAAAAAACAGAACTTAAAAACAAACCATATAACGTTGTTAATAACGCTAACGCCATACCCTCAACAATAACATCAATATCACTTACATTTTTTAAAACCATAATAACCCCAACTACGGTACCTAACATTCCGTACATAGGAGCATAAGAACCCATTGTTTTAACCGCCGTAATTTGCAGTTCATGACGACGACTTATTTCAGAAATATCGGTAATGAGTGTTTGATTAACAAAATCTTTTTCCAAACCATCCGCTACCATACCAAGTGCTCGCCCTAAAAAACCATCTCCTTTACCACCACCTAAATCAGCTAATGATTGCTTACTAGCTGTTTGAGCAATTTTAGCGATATCAACCAACGCATCTACAGCCTCTAAAGGTTGTAATTTTTTCTTCCTAAATAATATATGCTTAAAAACCTTCCCAATACTAACAATAGACTTTTTAGATGAACTAATAAATGTAGAACCTATTGTTCCTACCAAAACTAATACCATTGCATTAGGTTGTAAATAGTTCATAAGATCCTTAAATATATCTGGACAACCAACTAATATTGCAGCAATTGAAATACCAACACCAATCAGAACCATAAAATCCATAACTATAACTCCTTAACCTATTTTTACTTTTTTAATTTAATTTTTCCAGATTCATCTAATTTTTTAGCTAACTTAATAACATAGTCCTGCGCTGATTCTATTTCAGTTGAACTAGTATTCTCCCCCTTAAGCTCTAAATACTGAGACACCATCGCTTTACCACTAGCGGTTAAATTATCATCAAATTTATTATATACAGATTGATCCACAGATACCAATGCCGTAGCAATTAACTCTAAATTAGCATCCGATAAAATTAAAGAAAGCTCTTCATCTTCTAATTGTAATAAATCATCAAAAACCACAACATGAGGTCTCATAGCTTTAAAACCTTTAGGATCTGATTTTTGCAAAGTATCTAAAATCTTTTTTTTATTTTTTCCACTAATCAAATCAATCACATTAACAAAACGCGCTTGACCACCAGTAAAACATTCAATAGCACCCTTTAATTTTTTTTCTAATTTTTCTAGTTTATCTCGATTAGCCAATTTCTCTTCTAATAAAGACACCGTCATTTTAGACTGCTCAGGAATAGTATACTTATCTAAAACCTTAACTGCTAAGTCAGGGCTCAGAAACGATAAAATACTACTTACTTCGGTTACTGGCAATTTCTCTTTCTTAAGTAAAAATATAAAGTTATCTATATTATCATCATCCACAAAATCATAATATGTCTTCATACTTGAACTACTCATACTCATTTTTCCACCAGCGCCACCGCCACCGCCACCTTTTGGCAGTTCTATATTAGGATTAACACTAACATTAACACCAGGTGCTCCACCTCCACCGCCAGAGTCTTCACCTTCTTTTTTAGCACTTTTTAATTGAAGTACCGCATATACACCTATAAACAATATAAATAATAGTAGTAATAATAAATCTAAAATATTTTTAAAGCTAAATATTTTTTCTTTTCCAGGAACTAACTGCATCAATTGAGGAGTTTTAGCTGGGTTATAATCCAACTGCTTTAAATTAAGAGCTCTAACATCAACTTTATCCCCTCTTTCTTTTTTTATATCAAGAATCTGCTCTACTAATTTTCGAGCTTCTTTAGACTGCTTCTTAAGTTCTTTTCTAGACTTATTATAAAACACAGACGCCATAATTCGCCTTATCCTAGTTTTAGATAATGTTGTTGTCGAATCATACGGTAACTTATTAAGCGCATCTGGCGATAAGTTTTTTAAGGCAGGAACTCCTGGTAAAATATAAACTTGTTTTTGAGCTTTCGAAGATTTCTTCATCTTTGGCGAAGACTGTTCAGTATATTTCACTACGTATTCAGGATCCGTTATAGCAACTTGAACTTTTACAACAAAATTATCTTTTCCACATAAAGAATCTAAAGCGTTTTGACACATCTCTGTTAAGTTTTGTTCCATTGCTAGCTTTATTGGATTAGCATAAAGCGACCCTATACTCAATACAAAAAATATCACTACTAAACACAATCGCATTAACATAATTTCTCCTTACTTTTTCTTTTTATCTCCACTATCATCTTTTTTAGGTTTAGGAACCATAACAGCCCACTTTCCATTATCTAATTCTTCCACCGTTACCTTTTGACCTGCTAGTGTTTTCTTTACTTCTCTAGCATAACTGTATGCACGATTTGATTCGTTGAAAACACTTAGTATTTTCATATCCACTTCTTCGCCATCTTCAGATTCCATAGCCGCTTTCTTTTTAGCTAACATTTCTTTTAACACTTCTTTTTGACGTTTAACTTCTTTTTCTGCTTTTTCGATAAATTCATCTAAATCTTTATTTGCTGGATTTAAATAAGCCGCTCGCTTCCATGCAACCACCGAATTTTTTGTATCTCCCATTAAATAATAAGCCGATCCCATTTTTTCAAAAACTGTACTATTCTCTGGATCAAAATATTGTAAAATCTTTAGATCATCCACAGCCCTAGCCGGATAACCACTGTAAATATTAATATCAACGTTTTGCCAATATTTTTTTTCTAAATCTTCTACTTTATAAGAACCAATCGGCAAATTTAACCCTAACTCCATTAATTTTTTTGATTTAAAGTTAGTTCGATCTAAAAATATGCTTTGCACTAATAAGTCCTTAGCTAATGCAGAATTGCTTTTAAGGATCTCCATTTGAGCTCCTCGATAAAGTCTTTTCAAGGATTTCTTCAATGCTTTACTCTGAGTATCTCCACCTTTAAACATGCCTGCATTTTCAGCCGCCAAATCCTCTACTTGCTTAAACATAATTAATTTGTTTCTGGCTTGTAATTGAAAGTTAGTAAGAACATCATCTGGCATTTCTGTTAAATACTCTAAAATTTTACTAAACTGTTTTTGCATAACTAACCGTTTCAGTTTTCGTTTCTTATCAATGATTTCTTCGGTTAAATTCTCATCAGGAATGCCTACTGAGTTAGACATTTTTGTAGCTAAAACATCATCCGTCATCCCCTCTGATCGACTAGCTCCTGATGACTGCGGCTGACCTGATTGAGTTTGATCATACATAGCTTCCTGAGCAACCCTTTTTTGAGGCTCCTTCTTTTTCTTTTTAAATAAACCAAACAAAGAAAATCCGTGAATTTGGGATCCGACAAATACTAACAACAACAAAAGTAAAATTACACGTTTCATCATACTGTTCCTCAATTAAAAAATACTAAGCCACAATTATATTATAAATTGAGTTTAATAATTTTCAAAATTTATTATGCTTCCTATTAAAAATAGGTATACCCGTGTGCAGAAATACTTAAACATTTTTTTTTAAAAGTTACACTAAGGACTTATCTACAGCATTTAAAGTTTGTTGAACATGTTCCTTTTGATGGGCAAATGATACAAAAGAAGCCTCAAATGCAGACGGCGCAATATAAACACCATTATCCAAAAGCAAATGAAAAAAACGATTAAACAAAGTAGTATCCACCAACTTTACATCAGCTAAGTTTGTTACCTGTTTCCCAGTAAAAAACAAAGAAAACATCGACCCAAAATGATGAATACAATATGGAATCGATTTTTTTTCAAGAATATCTTTAAGTCCATTAACTAACATCAAAGACATATCATTAATATGAGAATAAACCGATTTATCTTTCAATTTATTTAAAGTTGTAATACCCGCAACCATCGCCAATGGGTTACCAGATAAAGTACCGGCTTGGTATACTGGCCCTTCCGGAGAAACGTAAGCCATTAATTTTTTAGAACCACCATATGCACCACAAGGTAATCCACCGCCAATAACCTTTCCAAGAATCGTAAGATCAGGTTTTATTCCATATAATGATTGAGCACCACCTGGTGAAACCCTAAATCCAGTCATTACCTCATCAAAGATCAACAAGGAGTCATATTGTTTACAATTAGATTGTAATGATTCTAAAAATCCTGGCAAAGGTGGAACAACACCCATATTTCCACAGATAGGCTCAACAATAACAGCCGCAATAGAATCTCCCATCTTATTAAATAACTGTTCGATGGCGTCTATATCATTATAGTTAATGACAACAGTCTTATCAGCTATTTCAGTTAAAACACCCTGACTATCAGGCACTCCTAATGTTAAATTACCAGACCCCGCCGAAACTAATAAAGAATCCACATGGCCATGATAACAACCATTAAATTTAACAATAATATCCCGACCAGTTACACCTCTTGCCAAACGAATGGCACTCATAACAGCCTCTGTTCCAGAGTTAACAAACCTAACCTTCTCAATTGATGGAAAAAAAGACTGAATCAAATAAGCTAACTCAGTTTCTAATTTTGTCGGTGCCCCATAAGATGTTCCTTTTAAAATTTGATTGTTTAATGCTTCAGTAACCAAAGGATGAGAATGGCCTAAAATTAACGGACCATAAGACAATACATAGTCGATATAAGACATTTCATCTTCTGAAGTAATAATAGGCCCATGAGCCTCTTTTATAAAAACAGGACTTCCTCCCACTGATTTAAAAGCTCTAACTGGACTATTTACCCCACCAACAAGGACTTGCTTAGCTTGATCAAAAAGCTCATCAGATACTGGTCTACTCAAAAAATGATCGTTCAATACTGTTTGCATAATAAGTAATAATTTTCGAAACCCCTGCACGTTTCATTGATAAAAAAAGTTCTTTAACAGCATTTTTTTCATCTATAATACCTGATAAAGAAGCTTGCTTTAGCATAGCATATTCTCCCGATACATGATAGCCTATAAGGGGTAATTGGCTAGTCTCCTTAATATCACGCACAATATCCAAATAATGACTAATTGGTTTAACTATAACAAAATCAGCACCTTCATCCGTATCTAATTGCATTTCGCGAAGTGACTCTAATCGTTGCGATGGATTTAATTGATGATGTCTTCGATTTCCATGAAAAACATCACCAGAACCAGCAGCATCTCTAAATGGTCCATAAAAAGCAGAAGCAAATTTTACAGCATAAGACATAACCATAACGTGATTAAATTGAGCATGATCCAAAGCCTTCCTTATAGACAAAACCTTACCATCAATCATACCTGATGGCGCGATAATATCAACACCTGACTCGGCATATGAAACCGCTATCTTTGCTAAATTAGCTAAAGTGGCATCTAAATCAAATTGCGTAGTCGATTTAATAACACCACAATGACCATGATCTGTATATTCACACAAGCAACAATCTGCAATAACTACTAATTCCGAATAATTCTGTTTAATTACTCGAATAGCCTGCTGAACAATACCATTAGAATCATAAGAAGCACTCCCTAAGCTATCTTTATGAGCAGGTATTCCAAATAAAATAACAGCTGTAATACCTCTATTTACTAATTCTCCTATATAATCAACTAATGACGACAAAGATTGTTGACTAACACCAGGTAAAGATTGAATAGGTTTTGGTTCAGCAATCAACTCAGATATAAAAACAGGAGCAATCAAATCACTAATAGATATTTTATTTTCTTGAACCCATTTTCTCATTACTTGAGACTGACGATATCGCATTAATCGGGTAACTGGATACATAATATTCCCTCTATTCAATTTTACGACAGTTTAACGATAAATACGCATTTATTCAAGAAAAATAAATAATCTACTAAAAAAAATATAACAAACTTATAAATCCAATAGACACTGCACAATTGCTTCTAAAGTTGATTCTTTTGCTAAAGATATATGCTTTAAAGAATATGTTTTTAAAATATTATAAGTTGTTTCACCAATCGCAACAGCTTTAATACTAGTATAGTCAGGGTATCTATCAAAAAAAGAGGTAACTGTAGATTCACTCGTAAACAAAACAATATCATCTGATTGTATTTGGGAATAAACATCCTTAACTAATTGTGTTTGATATAAGTTTAAACGTGTATATCGAATTCCTCGCTGTTCAAAATAGTCAATTATTCGAGGTTTTGAAATATCTGAAGTAACAACTAAAACATGTTGATTGGTTACTTCTATTTTAGAAAAGTAATCAATAATTCCTTCTCCAGAGTATCGACTAGGAATATAATCAGCTAAAATACCGTAAGTTTTTAATGTATCAGCTGTTTTAGGTCCTACAGCGATTATAATTTTTTGATTCAAACTTCGACTATCTAAACCAGAGGATAACAAAGCTTTCATAAATGAATGAACACCATTTACACTGGAAAAAATGATCATATTAAATAATCTAATCAATTCAGAATCTACTTTATTAGCTTCTATTTCTGAATATCTACAGTTTATCATTGGCTGAAGAATAACATCGGCTCCTAGCAATCCTAAAACCGTTTGTAAATCCTGAACTTGAGCCATTGCCCGTAAAAGAACTACTCTTAAACCAAATAAAGGTAACGATTGAACCCATTGAAAATCTTTAGTCAATGCCGCCACCGGCCCAATAACAGTAATAGCAGGTGTCTTTATACCATGTTCAACAATCTTATCATAAATTGTTTCAATAGTTCCTGAAATAACAACCTGTTCTGCCCAAGTACCTTTATAAATAACCACAACAGGTGTAGTTTCTTTAAAACGAGATTTAGAAACTAATAATTTCAAAATAGAGTTTAAATAAGTAATTAATAATAATAGCCCAATAATGGCAATCTCTTGACCTCTAATTAGTTTTATTTTTTGAATTAAGCTCTTTAACATCTACTTTTTAGCCTCAACTTTATTAAGTGTAATCGGTGTTACTTTTAATGTTTTTTCATCAAACTTAATTGTCCATACAGCAAGTTTGACTTTATTAACTGCATATTTCTGCTCTTGCAGATACTTTTCATTTTTGTAAGCTACGCGTAATACAGTTTGCTGCTTCCCTTTTATTAACTCGGGCGCTAAAATCCACTGTTCATATAATAACGTCTGAGCAAATTGATTTAAATTAAAAATATTAGGAAATGTTTCAATACTATTTCTTTTTTTAATATACTTTTTCGGAAACGATACCGTACTTTCATCGCCTAACTTAATAACGTCTATCACGGGCCAACGTGTTAAAAACTCTGTATAATAACCAAAACCACCTACTGTTGACGGCATCAAACTCCAATTAACGATAAGATGCATTACGCCTAATATAATCATTAACCCTATCCCCGGCCCGATATAACGTAAAATTAATTGTATATTTTTCATTAACGATCTATTTTGTTTTTAATACTTCAACACCTTGCCAGTTTTCGTCTGGAGGCTCTTCTTTAAATTGTACAACTCTATCACGAAACATCAAAGCAACTTTATCATCCTTAAATTCTTTTAAGAAATTATCAATTTCGGCTAGCGCTTTATCCCACTCTCGATTCATATATAAATCATGAATGGCATTCCACTTTCCACTAATATTTTCTTTATCTACTCGAAATGGCTGATAAATTGTTATTGGCAACTCTTTCCCCTTTACGGCTACTTTATCAAGTAATCGACAGGGATATTTATCTTTAATATATTCATATGTAAATTCACTAATTACAATTCCAGCAGCGTAATTTTTACAGAGCCCTTCTAGTCTTGCACCTAAATTTACATTATCGCCAATCGCAGTAAAATCAACTCGAGCTGAGGACCCGATATTTCCGATAATAAGATCGCCAGTATTAATACCTATCCCAATTTTCACTTCGGGGTACTCTTTTTCTTGCCACTCTTTGTTTAAGTCAACAAGCAATTCATGCATTTTAAATGAAGATTCTACCGCTCTTAAGGCATGATCATCTTGTGGAATTGGCGCGTTCCAAAAGGCCATAATTGCATCACCAATCATCTTATCCATTGTTCCCTTATAGTTATGAACTTCACCAATCATTGCTTCAAAATATTCGTTTAGTAATGTTACAACCACTTCAACCGGATAATGTTCTGAAATAGATGTAAAACTTCTAATATCACTAAACAAAATTGTGGACTCTATCTTTTTTCCAACCTCTGGCTTAATATCGTCATAACTTTTTAATACTTCGTTCATAACTTCTGGAGATAGATATTTAGAAAAGGTACCTCTAACTCTCATTCTCTCCATTGCATCAATAAAACTAACATAGGCCACCGCTAATAAGTAACCTAACAAAGTAGATAAACATACTGCAGATACCGGTAAAAAGGTATTTGAGGTTTTAAACAAATAAGTTGAAATAAATAAAAAGACCACACACGCAATC
>QFBS01000039.1 GCA_003265895.1 Candidatus Marinamargulisbacteria bacterium SCGC AG-410-N11
CGAGTTGAAAAAGATACTTGCCAACAACCATTTAATAATAAATAACGCAAATTTATCGCCAAAGAGATTAACAGACTTTAGTTTCGATATTATCCAGGGTAAGATCGTTCCATTTTTAAGTCCAATAGACACTGTATTTTTTGCATTTTCAAATAAGTTTTTTTATCATTCACTAAAATCGCAACTAAATTTTTCAGTATTTCCGTTAACTCGTTTAATTCAGTTTTTATTTTTGTTTGTTGATGGCGTTGAAAATGAGCCCTCAATTATGGATACGATCAATCGATTCAAAAATATTCCCGTTGAAGATACTATTTTCAGTTTACAGTGTTATCATTTTTATAGTCACTCGGAAATAGTAACACAACTTTCAAAAAAAACTATTCGCTATGGTAATGAGAGTATGATTTATTGTAATAACTGTACTCAGAGCACGTTTTTAACAGACCTATCGCCAAGTCCATATTTAAGAGCTATAAATAGTTTGGTAAATATATTAGTACAGCCAGCTAAAAATAGTTCACGTCATGTTAAGGAACTATCTAAATCATCGTATCATTTTAATTATTTAGGCGCTGACCAGGTTAAGTATAATTATGGTTATGCTGATTATTTACAAAGGCAAGAGTTAAAATTCAAGTTTTCGTTATCGATACAGCTTAGACTAAAATTAAAAGGAATAGAATGGAAACAAAAAGAATTTGTATTAATATATAATAAAATTAACCGCCTATTTAATTTAATCACAAAAAATGCAACGGTAAAAAGAGTTCCTTATCATTCGGTTAATAGCAAATCTTTCTATTTACAGCAATTAAGGCCATATTTTATCGAACCCAAAAAGCTGGCGCAAAATAGCTTTATCAATCACAAGATCCGAACTATATACAAAAAAACATACGAGGCTATCCATAAAACCGAAGTTTGCAAAGTTAAGGACGAAATGAATATTGCAAGACTATATTTAATCACAGGATTAATAAAAAGCTACGTTGAACACGATCAAACTATGATCAACCATATAAACAATTTAAGATCTCAATAAAAAAAAACATCCCCAAAACAATCCAACCAACCAACCAACCAACCAACCAACCAACCAACCAACCAACCAACCAACCCCAGAACGAGCTAAGCGACGTTCCCCAAAACGGCTAAGCGACGTTCCTTAGAACGAGCTAAGTGACGTTCTCCAGAACGAGCTAAGCGACGTTCCCCAGAACGGCTAAGCGACGTTCCCCAGAACGGCTAAGCGACGTTCCTCAGAACGAGCTAAGTGACGTTCTCCAGAACGAGCTAAGCGACGTTCTATTCCAAATGTTCATAGAGTGTCGATAAATAGCGCCAGGTGGTTAAATTTTAAACCGTGGACTCCCGAGAGCCCGGAGCCTCAGCGTAGGGTGTGGAGTCGAGGTTAAAAATTTAGCCGCATGGCGTTATTTACCGATACTCTAAAGACTTATTCAGGAAATAGGTTGCAATCCCCAAATCCAAAAAAACGTGTTTTTCAGACTGGCGATAGGTACAATCGGCAAAAAACTGATACCCAACTTTAAATAATAACGCCCTCCTCCGATCGATACTATCCGGTTGATCGTTTGGTACTATCCTCTGTAGTAAATGATTAAATAACGGTTCTGGATTATATTCCTGACATAAAAATTCAAATTGTAAAGGTGCCGTCTCTTTCATCACAATCGAGTCATTCATAACACCGGTAAAATAACACGAAAACAATAGTTTCATCATGTCATAATCGGTATCTGTTTTGGGTAATGTTTTGGTCTTTATCCAGTTAGGATCTACCTTAGCATCAATCAAGAAAAAGTCTTTACTGTAAATGATATTGGATAAGGTTAAATCGCCATGTACGTTAACCCCTCTTTCTTTTACACCTAACCGCCACTTCAATAGTTCATCTTTTTCGACCTGACCCAACAGATTCTGAATTCCTTGACAGTTGACGCCATTAATTGACAATTGATCTAGGTTCAAAAAACTGTTTACCGTGACCGAACGAAGCCCCGTATCGAACCGACTATTCAATATGGATGACTTGTTTGATAACCGCTGCCACCCACGCTGAATATATAACCGTTCAAATTCACTAACCCGTTCTGCAGATCCCAATTGAATTTTTTGTTTTGAAATACTGTGTTGAGCTGTCTTTATCGTTGTTATTAAAGTATCCAATTTACTAATAATAGCCGTATTAGTTAGTTGGTTACCTGCCATTAACTGGCCCAAAGACGGCCCGTTATAAAATGTCATATCATAAAAAAAACCAGAACATGTAGGTAACTGCCCTGACGTGTTAATGGGACTCGTCAATAAACAACCTCGTTGCAAAATAGTTGGAAAATAAGGACCTAATGCATGTAATTGATCGGGATCATAGTCGTCGTTAAGGCTACGCGTTTTTTGTTGAGACATAAACATAATCCATTCTGGCTCTTTTTGAATCGCTTTTATACCCTGCCCTTGCCGGGTATTAGGCATAAATTTCCGTACAAAACAGGGTGATTCATGTGGTTGTATTTTAATAACTATAGCACCCGAACCACCACCCTCTAATAATGTAACCGACGCCCCTCTTTCATGATTAAGCAATGGAATGAGAGAGTGATTGCAGGCTTGTAATTGAATACGCTGCTTCAGGTTAGGGTGAGTCGATGTCACCGCCCAAGTAGATAACGGAGTCGTTGTAGCTGCGGCAGATTGAGTTTGTTGTGGTTCTGGCAATGTAAATGCCGCTAATTTAGATTTTTTTTTCACAGGAAAAGATGCCGGAGATATGTTAGGCGGTTGATGACTGGCCTTAACAGTTCTTGGCGATGACATAGCAATTGCCTTACCCAACAATGATCGATCCATCCTCGGTGTCGTGTTCATGAGTTCCTTTTTTTGTTTAAATTTGGAGGTTAGGTTATTTTTAATGTACTAAATTTATGATCGATATTCAATCTTTTTTAGTTTTTAAGCAGCATCTCGTGTTCTTCCCATCGGTCTACTTCCCACACCGCCTTCCGCAATTTGCGTGCCTAATTGATCATGAAAAAATTGAGCCATTTGAAAATGTTGCGATGAACGATAGCTCTTATCTACATCCTCAAGATTGTTATGTTCAGAAAATTTTTGTAATTGTTCTTCAATAGCACGACCTTCTCTTTTTTCATATTCAGCTTCCGCCTCTTTTTTAGCATTATTTAAGATCTCTCTTAACCCTTCTATTTCCTTACTCAAAGCTGTCCAATTATTCTTTTTAAAAAGAGCCTTAGGACTTGATGTTAATGATCTACCTGTGTTATACAATTTTTCAAGCTCATCTAAATTGCGCTCTACACCTTCAATTCCTTGATTGTTATATTCTGGATCTAATAAATCTGGATTTATTTTAACTTGTAATCCATCACCTATAGTTAAAGAATTAAAATCTCCTCGCAAATCGAAAAACGCTATCCCTTTACTTGTTTTACGACTTTCTTGTTCCTTCACCTTGTCTCCAAAAAAGAATTTTCCTATATCATTTTTCCCAGACTTGATAGCACCACGATTAGTTTCTATAAACTTTTTTTCAATTTTACTTGTTACTTTTTCATTGACTAATTCATTAATGCTACTACTCTTTTCTTTTGCAAAATGTTCTTGAACCGCCTTAACAATTTGACGTGTTTGTTTTTGCTCTAATAACTTTCTAGAGTCCGATATATCTTCTTGATTTTGCTTGTCCTCAACATTTTCTAAAAATGATACTTTGTCAGTGGGGGTACCCTCTGGCACATACACATTTAAGGGTATCTGTTCTTCGCCACGATATCGCTTTAAATTTTGGTATACACTATTAATTTTAGGCGGTTCATTTGTATATAAAATGGATTGGCTAGCTACCTTTTGATTACTCCATTCATCAAAATCACCCCCGACACTATCTTTGGTATACATACAGACAATATTTAGTTTTTCTTTTTTTTGTTTTTTTCTTAACGTTGTTTTGCTTTCTTTATATTCTTTCCATGTTCCGTCGATTGCCATCATCAACTTTCCTTTATATGTACCGGCTTCATGTCTCATTAAAACAATATTATTATTACCTTTTGTCTTTGCTAATAACGCTGCTTGTAATGTCTCTATCTCGCTATCCTTTACATCTGGACAAATTACTAAGCTCGTGTTTTTATTTGGGTCTGTGTTTTCTGATATTTGTGTAAATGCTTCACCAACTAATGATTCAGGGGTGTTATTATTAGTCGTTTGTAATACTCCTTCTCCAGCTGGAAAAACTCTATCTTCAACTTTTTGCTTGGCTTCCCCTGTATTAAGATCATTTGAAAACTCTATAATTTGATCAAGGTAATGCTCTATTCTACCTTCAAATTGTTTACCAGACGCTCTTCTAGATTGAACGGCTCCGATATTTTTCTTCAATGCTTTTTTTTCTAATGTTGAAACACTTTGCCTTAACTCTTGAGCAAGCTTTGCAACATCCCCCCATTTACCATTTGTTATATGTTCTTCCATCGTTCTTAGCGTTTCTTGTATATCTGCATCGTTTAACTGTGTGGCTATATCCATTAACCGTTGACATTTAGTTTTTGTTGAATTAATTAACTTAGCTCTATTTTTAGTAGCTGACATGGCAATAAAACTCGATTTCTTTGTATGTTTAGATAATCTACTTCTCAAATCTACAAATTCTGTTTCTTGATCAGTTTTATAATGAATATCGTCATCTTCATCTAAGAAAAAAGTAGACCCTTGAAATAAAGTCTCTAACGCTTTTTCTTCTTTTGAGTTGATATTGTCAGGGTTTGTCCAATAATCAATAAAAGCAATGGCTTCTTCAGCGGTCATGGTGATCTGTGTCATCTGAAGTAACTCTGAGGGTTTAACCGACTCGGGCCTAACTGTTGTTCCTTTAGAAAAAGGAGAGTGCCAACTTGAATCTGTGTTATCAGAAAAAGGAGCAATTAAAAATTGGATACCACTACCCTTAAACGCTGATTTAGGACATATCGATGCAAAATCTTTCGCTAACATACTTTTTCCTTCCCCTGCTTTCAAATTCCATTTTACTTCCTTATTGTCTTTAACTGCGCTTAACCCCTTTTTAAAACAGTCCATCTGTTTTTCAGAATATACTTTTTTATCCTTTTTCATAACCTTAAAAAAATTAGTTAACACTTCGTTTCTGCCTTCTTTAGACTTAGGGTCATCACCAGGAAACATGGACTCCGCCGCTGACATTATCGACTCAAATGAGGCTGGGTTTTTGACATATTTACCTGAACTTTCATTAATTTCTGTTCCTTCATTCGTAAAAAGTTTTTCTTTCTGTAATTCCAATGTTTCTAATGTATATATCATTTTAAGTACGTCATCTCTTTTATCTCCATAAAGGGCTTCCAATGTACTTAAAAGTTGACCTCGATCTAAACTTGACAGCTTTTCTAATGTAATATGATCGTCAGATCCAAAGGTTTCTGTAAATAACGTACTAATGTCGTTAATGTTGGTTTCATAACGTTGATACGCTGCCTGTATGTCTTCATTGCCCGCTAATAAGTCTTCTGCTGTACTAAAAATTTTTGATATATTTGATAAACGTTTTTTTACAACGTCCTCTGTTTGTTTCATAGGAATGATATCGATACCTTCTGCTTGTAGGCCATGTATATCTGGCGCATCAATACTCAACGCCGCCTCAAGGTCTTTTACGAATGTGTCTTGTTCAGTCTTGTCAAGTGTCATACCTATCTTATCTGAACTTATATAAGCAGATATAGCTTTCCCTGTATCTGGATTAATTAATGTGGAGGGAATACTTGTCCTTTCCAAAATCTTTTTAATTAATATCAATTTTATTTTAGCTACTTCTTTTTTTATATTAGCCCCTTCCCCAAATTTTTCTAGAACAAATGCTTCTAATGATTGACCATTAATTGTAAAATTTTTAATTGTATTATTTACACCCGCTTTAATACCCTCGGCTGATAACCGCTTAGCTTTATTAAAATTTTCTTCATTCTTTTCATACAATTTTTCTGCAGCTTTCTCTGCTGCAGAAGTGATCATTTCTTGTACTTCAAGTTTGGTTCTAATCGATTCACGACAACGGGATAAAGGGTCCTCCTTATTTGCTACCGATTTATGATATTGTCGGATCTTTGCTTCCATTTTATACTCGTTTTGTAATGTTTCATTACTAACCAAAAGGGCAATCAAATTACTATCTGTAGGTTGTTCAAATTGGTTGTCTGGTAATGTTGCTAACAATGCTCTAAATTTTTCTTTTTGTATATCTTGTTTACTTTTTCCACGGCCTAGCTCACCTGGATTAGCAATAAACTCGCGCAATTTTCCCAAATTAGTGATATCATCTGCGTTCACTCTTTGTGATTTGCCCATTATCATATCCACTTCTATTTTTCTATTATTTTGTTTATCTAGTCGTTTTTGGAATTTTGCTATTGTACGTTTATATTGAGCTTTCTCTGATTCATTAAAAATGTCTTGGTTAGGACCTAATGCTTCTTTTAAAGATTCAAGAAGTGAACTTTCTGTTTGATCCAACGCCCTGAGTTGTTTTTTGCTATTCATCTTTTCCAGTTTTTCAACTAATATTTCGGATTTTTGCTTAAGCGTTTCTTTTTGTTTTTTTAACTTTATGAATAATGCACTGTTGCTATACTTTAACTGTTTTTCGTTATTTTTACGTGTCTTTAAATTCTCATTAATTGTTACTAAATCATTTGATGGTTTAAACTTACTCAAACTATTTTGTATTTTCTCTTTTATAGTATTAATCTGCTTTTCATCATTTTTTGAATCAAGTCCCATCTTGTTAATCATTGTATCAATCTCTATAAGTATCGGCAGAAGATCATCAAAGTTAGCGGCTGTTGAGATAGCCGTTAGTTTACTGTCGATTAAATCATTAAATTTAGTGTTAAATTCTTTATTGATTTTAGCTTTAATTTTAGCTTTAAGTGTCGAGTCTCTAACCTTTAATTTGGCCACCCTTTTTTTAATCTTACCTAAGTCATCGCCTTCCATAGCAAATTTGATAACCTCATCTATTATGGCATCTTTTTCTTCAGCGCTAAAATTTTCTCTTTGGAATTGGGCATCTAAATGTACTGGTTTACCTTCACTCAATAATCCTTTCAACACACTTTTTTTGTTCTCAATTTTTGCTTGTCTTTCTCTGTGACGGGCTTCTTGGTTTTGGATTTCTATTTTATCCTCAATTTTAGCTTTTGTTGTTTTTATTTTCTCGTCTAGAGCTGTTATTTTTTCATTTATTTCTGCTTTTAATGTTTCTATCTTCTCATTATTGCCAGTGTGTTTGTTTTCCAAATCGGCACTAATATCATCTTTTATCGATTCAGGTATTTCAGAGCTATCACGTTCTAAGTTTGTTAGTTGGATTAATAAATTATTTAATGTACCTCTCTCGCTATTTAAGTCATTAACTTGGGCTCTCATGCCACTAATATCATTGGGTTGTTCATCTTTAGTTTCGGGGTTTGGTTTTATAGCGTCACTTACTACCTGAAGTTCATGAGATAATGCATTAACATTGCCTTCAAATTCACTTACTGCTTTTGCTATCGCTTCCTGTTTAGCTTCTTCGACTCGTTTTGCTTCCAGTTTTGCTTCCTTCAGCTCTGATAACTCTTTTTTTGCTTGAATCATTCTTACTCGGGCTTGAATTTTAGTTGCAGCTTTATTAAAGCTTTTCTTTTTTTTTGTAACTTTTTCTCGTGTTTGAATACCACGCGCTAAAGCTTGTAATTTAATAGCACTCTCTTTTTGTTTTTTATACTTTTTTTCGGCATTTAATTGTCTAAATTTAGTTTGTATTTTTGTTGCTGCCTCATTTTTAACTTGTATATCTTTTCGTGCCGCTCGACCACGTACAAACGATTGAATGCTAGTGGCAGCTTTGCTCATAGCATCTAAACGTTTACGATCAGCTCGACCTCGAACTAGCCCCTGTATCTTTGAGGCAGCGTCATTTCTTTTATTTCGTAAATTCATTCCACGTGCTAAGGCTTGTATTTTAGTAGCAGCCGCATCTTCATTAGATTTTGTTTCGTTGGTGACGGCTTTGGCTTCAGCACTAACTACATCAGTAGGTTCTTGTAATATACCTGATTCGTTGGTGGCACCTTCGGATTTGACTTCGACTTCGGTACTATCATCATACTCTGTATCAATAGCTTCTTGTAATGTATTAGACCATGCATCTAACCATCCTGCAGGATTAGAATTACCAGACACGGTGGCCAGTTCGCTAGCATTGGTACAATAGCCAGGCAGTTCCTCTTGAATAATTTCTTCATCCAATGAGTTTAAAAGGTCTTTAACTGTATCAAAACTTGTTTTTAATTGCGCTAGACATTCGTTTACGACATCATCGTTATTATCATCGATGGCCGTCATAAGATTTACTAATAATGCGCTCATTTCATCTTTGGATAAGTTGTCTGGAACCTCACCTTTCGCCTTTAAAACGTCGATCATTTTATTTAAATCACGAAGACCTAACTTTAATTGATTAGCTAATTCACGTCTATTTTCAACCTTATCGAGTGTTGATGATTGATATCGCAGTTCTCGTGTCTCACAGTCTTCTTCAAGTTCACTTTCACTGATTATACTGGTCATAGCGTTTGGATCTGTCTTAATTCGATCATCTGTTTCCTTGTATTCGGCATCTATATGTTCACTGTCGATCCTTGGGTCCAATCCGTGTTGTGCTGCGTTAGCTGGTTGTGCGGCAGTTGCTGTCGTGTTACTGGCGGCTGATGTATCGGTGTCACTACCTGATATGTTTGGCGATTGGGTGATAGATTCAGGAATAACGTTAACCCATTTATCAATCCACCCGGTAGGATTGCTCTGACCGGCCGCTATATCACTTGCGCTTGAGAAAAAGCCAGGTAATGAGGCTTTTAATTCCGGATTTTGTTCTAAGACACCTTTTACATCCGTAAATGCTTGCGAAATAGCTTTAAATGCATCATTAATTTTATCAGTATCTTTGCTTTCAATGGCTGTTAATAAGGCTTTCATAAGTTCGGTAGAGTTTATATCCACACTCCCTGGAGGTAATTGAGCTATAATTTTATCAAGACCTTCAAATCCGTCACAAAGACGAACGGCTAAGGCACTAACCTTATCACTTTCGTTAGCTGACAGTTTTTTAAATAACGTTTCAAGTTCAGCCGAATCTGTTTTTTTAGTTTCTGTGGCTGTGTTCGTCATATTCTCTTTTAATTTAGCCTCTTCTGCTCCATCCATATTACCATCAACAGAGTCATCCGTTACAACATGAAAATCGGCTAGCAACTGAAAAGAATCATTCACCTTTTTTGATTCTACCGATACCGTACTATTAGTAACTGGCGCTGCCGTTGTTGAAGGTAAATCTTCAGTTTTAGAAGTTGTTGTTGTTGTTGTATTTTTAGAACCCAATCCATTTGCTAACTCCCCGACCTTGTCTTGGGTCTTTCCGGCAGAACGTTCTATTTCATCTATTGCCGCTTTAACATCAACTCTTTTAGTATCCGCAACTACACCGGCTGTAGTTGCTGCCTGAGTCTTTTTCAGTTTGTTTGCCGTTATAACTTTATTAACAATCCTTTTAAAATTAGCTTTTGCTCTGATACTCAATTATTCACCTCCCCAACATGTAAAATAATTATTTACAGTTCTACTAAATAGAATACCCATTTTTAGTACTTTCCAAACAATTCACATCATTCAAGGTAGTACTAAGAATTAAAATCCAATAGTCATGTTTTATAAGCATAACCATTATCACTTTGTTAACATACCCTAATACCTAATCATCACCTTCAAATAAAAGAGTGACGATTCGACAAACTTTACCAGCAAGCCGCAGCCAACGCGATGCTCATCAACAAACTTAAAGTGATACTTTTCTTTTCATCCAAATTTCAAACTTTACCAGCAAGGCGCAGCCAACGCGATGCTCATAAACGTGTTAAAAGTGGTGTAAAATAGTGTCAGGTGGTGATATTTTTCAACGTGGACTCCCGAGAGCCCGGAGCTTCAGCGTAGGGTGTGGAGTTGAGTTGAAAAATATTGCCGCCTGGCGCTATTTCCCATCACTTTTAATGTCTGAATAGGGTTCCGACGAAGTAAGCCACAAACGCCGCCACACTCCCAATCAAAACTGTTTCTAAAATAGACTTAATCATACTCCGCCCAGTAACTCGCGACCTCAAATACCCCAAAACCCCCAATGCAATTAATGTTGCGATACAAGACAAATAAAACGTATCGTAAATCTCTGTTTTAAATAAATAAGGTAATAAAGGAACGGCGCCAAACAAACAAAAGGAAACAAATGTAATCATTCCGTTCACCATGGGATTAGTACCTTCTGGATTAGGCATTTCTAATTCATAATTCATCATAAACTCAACCCAATAAGTTGGGTTCTGAGAATAAATTTCTGTTAATGTCTGTGCTTGTTCGTCTGTAAATCCTTTTTCCATCAATAAAAATTTAGTTTCTGCCATCTCGGCTTCTTTAGAGTGAACAACTTCATATTCTTCTTTAGCCTTTTCTTTTCGATAAACAGACTTTTCGGTCCTTAACGCTAAATAATTACCCAACCCCATGGACAAACCATCCGCAAATAAGTTGGCAATTCCAAACAATAATACGGAAATCACTGGTACAACAGTACTTTGACTACCCAAACTAGCACCACTAAACCCAGCCACAACGGCAAAGGTGGTAACAATTCCGTCAATACCGCCGTATACTAATTCCTTAATATAATCCGATAACATACTTAGAGTGTGCTTTTCTTGGAGATGATGTTCCATTTCTTGCTTTGTTAACTTTTTGATCATATTAACCACTATACCATAAAAAACAAAGATCCTTACCCAGATTAAAAGTATTATTTTAAAAAGGGAAAGAACCTTTGATATCTTTTTGTATATGTTTAACTATGGTACTGGCCGCTCTTGCCAAACTCTAAGAACCATGTCACTAGCAGCTTCTTTAGATCCTAACTTCATTAACTCATTAACTTGAGTTTCCATAGTAGGTGCATGATGTTGAATATCATACCCTGTTTCTGGACCAAAGTTAACACAACGCCTTAG
>QFBS01000004.1 GCA_003265895.1 Candidatus Marinamargulisbacteria bacterium SCGC AG-410-N11
CACTTAATAAGTTCTTAAATCCAAAGTAACAAATTAAATGTAATGAAGAAACCCCAAATTGATTAACAGCGACAAGGTCTGATATATCCATATTTTCTATAAGCCACAAAGCAACCACTTCTTTTTTATTATAAATAGCAATATGAAGTATAGTATTTAAACAGTTATCTTTGTAATGTAACGATAACCCTAATCCAAATAAGTACTGTATAATATCTAAATAGCCTTCCTGAGCCGCTAAAAAATGACAACAGCTTTCCCACTGTTGACTAAACGGCTGATTATAAGGAACCCCTTTACCAATTAACGCCTTAACCATCTCTAAATCACCAGAAAAAGTAGCATAACTTAACAAGTAGTTATGATCAAATTGATCCCAGTAGTCACCAAGAAATCGAAATATATCCATAGCCGATTTCCGAACAGCAATATCTAAAACAGAGTATTCGTTTCGTATAAATGCAAATAAATTAAAATCATATACAATCTGCATAAATCGTATACAATCAATGGCATCATACTTAGCCGCAAATCCCAAAGGTGTTAACCCTTCCCAGGTATCACCCAGCTGAAATAACCGATCCCCAAAATGCTCTTGCAGTTCAGGCAAGCACCTAAAATTATTTGATTTTATGACCAAACTTACTACCGACTCCTGTTGACTAGATAATAAGTCCAACTGACACCCTAATTTAATAAATTCTTTGATAGCACCTTTTCGAATTGGATATTGAACAAAGTAATGGATAGGCCCATACCCGGTAGCATCAACGCAATTTATGTCATATCCTTTTTGAATTAAAAAAGCTAACCATTCAAACTTATGATACGCAGCAAGGGCCAATACTAAGTTCTGATATTCTAACATTGGGATATAGTCATTAATAGATAAACTATTTAAAATCTTCTTAAATACATCAAAACAAAAGGCATCTCGTTTGGGCTCTGTCCTACTAAGTCCAACTAATATCCATAAAGGCCCTTTTTCTTGATAACAACTAAATGGAATATTCTGTTGAATATGATAATTAATAATCACGTCTACTAATTCTCGGTTTCCTTGAGAAATAGCTGCTATCAGTTCTGAATGTTTAACATCAAAAGATAATTCAGGTAAAAATCGTAATAAAACGTTAACAACAGCGACGTTATTATGCCGTACAGCATATAATAAAACACGTCCTTGTAACTCATTACCAACATCCAATCGTCCACCGTTTAAAAGGCAATAGTTTAGCATATGTCGATTCTCAAATTTAACTAAATAGTGTAAAACCGAAAACCCTTTATCATTACTATAATTTAAATCAACAGATTCAAAATCTAAAAATAATTTGATGTAATGTTGAGTAGACAACGACTGAGCCAGCTTCATGATTGGCGTTAGTTGTTGATTATTAATATGATTAATATCTATTGAGTACTGACAAAGCCACTTAACAATAGAAAATCGATCATAATTGATCGCATAATGAAGTAAGTTATCTCCGTTACAATCGACACAATCTAAAATATTACCTTTCAAACGTAATTTTTTTAACATATCCAATTGATTAAATTCAATAAAATAAAAAGGTAACGATCGTTTATTTGCATCTTGGGTTAATAAAAGATCTAATGAACTATATGTAATAATATGTGATAAGAAACTAAAACGACGCGCTTTAACTAAAAAATATAAAGTTGATTTCACATTAGGCTTACTAACCAATTCTAAAGCCCGATCATTCATTAAAAACAATCCCAAAAGAGACGTCATATGTTTAGTCTTCACTATGTGCTCAAAGTTCATATCCATAAAAATAATTTTATCCAATAATAACCTTACATTTTCTAGTGATAATTGAATGCAGAAATGATATTGATATAATTGTCGACAGATAGATATCAAAAATTCTCTTGATTCACTTATTTGGTCACAATTATCTAAAACTAAACGACAATAACGATTATAAAAGCAATGTCGAGTATCACTAAAAAACGATTTAAAAAACGTTTTTTTCTTTCGCCAAGTAAACCTTAAAAATAATATTGATTGTTCTAAAAAACAATCTAAATCACCATCTAAAGATATCGAAAGGTATCGATCCATCAAATGTAATATGTGATGGTATCGATCAAGCGTTAATCGTTTAAAGTGATAGCCTAAAAACCGATTAAATAATAAGCAACAATCCTGAGGGTCACTTTGTTCAAAAAACGTTATCAATCGGTCATAAAAACAATCATTCTCAGCAAAAAAGTTTTGATTAAAATCTTTAGCTGAAACCATCGTAAAAAACCAATCAATATCAGATATGCGTAACTCCTTTTGATTAATAAATAACGATACTGTAATGGCAAATTTATCATGCGATGTAATATGTGCAAATGATAGTTCAAAAAAACGTTTTAAAAACGCCAAACTTATGTCAAAATCTAATTGTCCTAACAATAAAAAAAACGATCGATAGTGTTCATGAAATACCTGGTTCGAATCTAATATAAGATTAAAGTCAAAATAAGTTAATACTAACTCTTTCCACTGCAAATAAAATTTATTTAGCTTACCTTCAACCTGTTTCCCAGAATAAATCACTAAGTACGTAGCAATCGATTTTTTTAATTGATGATCTTTACTTTCTCCAATAAAGTTATAATAAAATTGCCAATCGTTTGCTAATGCTTGGTCCGAAAATAATGACCCACTCTTATAAATAAAATGTTCTTGTAAATCTAAAAACTCGTTTTGATCGAAAAGCCAATTTCTAAAGGTAATCCGTTCTTCGCCATCTAAAAAAGTTAAAAAAAGATTATAATGATCATATTTTAATAGCCAGCGCTTAAAAGCCGCTAACAACCAACCCTCATGTTGTTTCTGCTTCAATGGCAGTATTAACGTTAGCAAAGCACGGCATTCTGACTCCCCTAAGGTATCATCAAAATCAAACGAATCAATAATAGTCTCAGACCTAAGAGCATCGATAATAATATACGACTGTAACAAAAAAGAACGACTTACTAAGTTCAGTTGCTCTGCTAATTCTACCCAACGCATACCTTGAAAATATTGTTTAAATACGTGTAGTTTAACGTCCAAACCAAAAAAATCAACTAAACAATCTTGATAACGTTGTTCTCGCCAAAAAATAATCATAGATTCAATAAATACATCGGAGAACTCTAAATGATGATAACTACTATTCAAATAATTATAGAAACCATTACGAGCTTGTCGGTCTAACGTTTGTTCTCTTAAATAATCAATACAATCAATATCAGCACCTTCAATATTAAAATATTTAGTCAAAAATAAAGAATGATCAATATTTAACCCTAACACTAAATGTATTAAATCTTTACGATAATCATCGTTCATTAAATGAGCGTTTAATGTAAATTTCAAAAATAAAAAGCAAAACTCAATATAGTCGTTAAATACACGACCAATATCCTGTTTAAAATCTTTAATTTGACTCATAAAATAACGGTTTATCATAAAAAAACAATCCGGTTGCTCCATATCCTTCAAGTTTACAGCCGCTACCCAATCAGCAAATACCCCTTGCTCCATTGTCTTTTTCATAAAAACACTATCTAAACCTAAATCTCTAGATAATAAGTCAGGTTTAGAATATAAATCTATCATTAGTACTAGTTTTAAATAACTTAATGATTCAATATCTGAAATTCCAAATCGATCCATTGTTTCTAACAAATCTAGTTTCTCATCAAAAGATAATTGTACATCGTTTATTTTGATCAATTTAAGTTGCCGATATTGATCACTAAATAACCCTTCCCGTAAAGAGACCTTAATAATATTCTTTCTAGTAGAGTCCAAAATTTTCCATTGATATTTATGTTGTTCCAAACGTTCTAAAAATTGTCGAAATTGTTTTTTTTGGGTTCTATTAAAAGAGTCTAAAGTAGAAAAAACGCCACTAATCGCATCGGTTAATGAAGTGTTACTGCATAAATAAGAAAAAAAAGACATCGTCGACGATTTCGTTTCATAAGGATTAAATCGATTAAAATAGTTTCTCACAGTTTGATTCAATGTTTGGTCTAATCCATTATCTTTAAATTCATTTTGTTGCTGAATAATAAATAAAAGTAAGCGTCCCAAAGGCTTACTTCCAGCCTCACAATTTAAAACCAACTGATTAGTAACAACTAATAATGGTTTCCTCATTCGATCAAATAATGTCTGTTTAAATACTAACTGAGAATCTCTTTCTGATAATTTCTTACATACCCCAAAAACAAATTCCCAATACAACATTAACAATCTAATGGGTTTTTCCTGTTCTAAAAGATCTAATAATACAGTTTCTAACTCAGAATCATTAAATAAATAAATTGATTGGTCTAAAAAGGTTTGCCATTCGCTTATCGATAATAAAGATTCATCACCCATTGTATTAACCAAAACAAGTTGTAGTGCATCTTTAACCATTAATAACCGCTGTTCATAGGTTAAGTCTAGACGACTATCATCAGTAATATAATGTTTCAAAATATTTATAAATCCAGCTACCGGATCACTGCTTTCTAAACTACGCTCATCCCTAATCATTACCCCTAATAAGGCTAAGTCCTGTTCATATATAGTCAAAAATACAGGATCTTGCCAATCGTTATTCACAAGTTGCATTAATTGCAAACAAAATGCTCTTTTCAAAAATTGATCATTCCAAGTTATTACATTACGTTCAATAAGAGCTTCATAATCAAAGTAATCCTTATCAAACAACCACTGTTTAGCTATTTCATATAAAACATTTTTAACCAAACAAATATGTTTACCGTTACAATCAAATCGCTTTACTCGATCTAATAAAATAACTAAATCACGAAAACATAGTAATTTACCATCTTCGTTATCGCCATAATGATTAATATAATGTAACTGAAAACGACGTTTTAATCGTTCTATATCATTGCCTAATTGCTTAATATCTTGCCCTATCCTCAAAAAGCATAAATAATCATAAATTGGATTTAAAATCTGCCAACCTTGTCGTTCATATCTGGCCAGCCGTAACCCTAACCACCGCACCGTTAAAGGTTTTACATGATATAAAAGCTGATTTTTTTCTAAATAAGATAACGTTTTTTTAAATGTAGACTGGTCATAAAAATAAACACGCTTACGATTTAAGTAACAAAATAAAAATTGCTCAAATGGAACCTTAGGTTGATGATAATAAAAGGACTCTCTAACAATAACGCCGTTACGTTCTAACGTTTGATCACACAGTTCTTTTGACAAATGAATATAAAATGAATGAGCTAAATCATCAAAAGAAACCCGTTCACGATAAAAAATATGAGTAAGTCCCAACTGTATATTTCCCTGAGGATGAGAGTAATGATGCCCAAATGGTTGCGTTGTTGAATTAAATAACTGATATTGATTAGAATCCAACAGTTTAAATTGAACCGAAAACCAAGCAAATCTTAAAAAATCTCGAAATCGAAAATAGTCTTGATCAGATACGTGATTAACAGCTAACTGGTCCAGAAAAGGTTTCAGCCAATTCGTCCAAAAGAACATTAAAAAATCATCGATTTCACATTTTCCATAAACCATTAAATCAATATCATTAATAGCCTTAGTATTACCTTCTAATAACTTAGTCACAGTACTTCCGCATAAATAAAAAGATACTTCTCGCCCATTTTCAAATGACCGGTTATATACAAATGATAGTAAATCCTTTAATTTAAAAAACATGGGCTTAAACATCCATCCTTTAACAGAATCTATATCTTCAACAAAAAGATTAAAATCCGACTCAAACGAACTAAAAGACCAACGCAATTGATCATTAATAGACCAATCCAAACATAAATCTAAACATGAATAGCAACGCTCCACCGTAATGGAGTCTTTGATATCAGTATCTAATCCCGAAACAAGTTTATACACTATTCCCAACCTAAACCTAATTTTTTCAAAATATAGTTTTTAACACGGTTATCCATCGGCAACTTATTTTTTTCCATAGAAATTAAATGTTGATGCAAAGTACTATCGTTATTTCTTAACATGTCTGGCCATAAATCAATTTGAGATTTTAAAACCGTCAATAAGTCGTTCATTTCACCCATCAAATCAAATGATAAAAATGTTAATAAGTCCGTAAAAACCACATTTATATCATTAAGATTTAAAGGACGCTTAGTTCCTTCCATAAACAAGTTTAAAATAGCTAAGTTAAAATTATAATCAAGGTTCGATTCTTTAAATGCTTGTTTTAAGTTTTTATATTGTTCCATGGACGTTAAAGATTTATATTTAAATTTACAAATCAAAACTACCATTCGAAACGCAATATTAGGATGCTCTTTAAATTGATCGCCTAAAATATAACGTAATAAATTAAATAGTTGTTTAAACTTTTCAGTAGGATTTTGAGCCAAATAGTTTTCAAAATAATCAGCAAAACACCCCGAAAACTGTTCAATATTTGTCGAATAGTTCGAATTAATACTCAAGTCCAATAAAATATCTAACAAAACTAATAATTTTTTATGTTTACTAAATTGATTTTTTCTAGAACAACGCATAAAGGGCTCTAATAAAGGATACTGCTCTAATTGATCATTATATTGATTCAAATAATGATAAACAAAAGAAACACCAAATACGTCAATACTCCAACCCAATCCAAAAAAGTGATGAAACCACTTACAATGATTAAAGTTAGTCTTATCAACTTTAACGATAAAATCTTTCAATATAATTCTATTTGAATCTTTTAATAATTCTTGCGCAAAAGAATTAGAATAAAAAGAACTCTTGGCTACATCAAACTGAACTACCAATGAATTTAATCGCCTTAAAAAATTATTAACGCCAATAAAATCACTATAATCAATTACACTGCTCAAAAAAGAAACTAATAACGTTAAAAGCATAGACCGTTTAGCCGCTAATGAATAAGAAGTCCCTTTATATTCACTATTTAAAGAAATAAAAAATGTTTCAAACAAAACAAAATAAACATTAAATTTTTCAGATAAATCGATATCATAATATTGATAATAATTAGACGTTAATACAACGTTACAAAATTCAGTAAACAAAGTACATAAATCCATACCATCTGATTGACTATTCAAAAAACAAGAATCTGTGTCTTCAAAAACAGCTTGAAACTCCTTAATAAATAGTACAAGGATCTCTGGTGTTACATATCTAATATCCAAGTCACCATTAATGCAATTTAAAAGATCTAAGCTATAATAAGAATTATTTGAATATTCTTCTCTTAATCGCCTCGACTGTTCAAATAATGTGTTCGTTACTCTCCAAAATTCAACAATATAATGATAATCTTTTCGCTTAATTTTATTAACAAACAACAATAAAAAAGTTTGCTTTAAATATATTTCAAAAAACGCAACAAGGTCTTTAACCTTTTTAGGATCCAAATCTTGAAAATCATCTAAATAATTTAAAGATACTGTTACTAAAAACTGATTCTGTTTAATTAAATCGTCATTCAATCCAGGATTATCTAAAATACTATCAACGCAACTTTCAATGTTTCTAAAAGTTTTAAATGTCTCTAATTCAGCAACTCCCGGTATTTTTTCCATAAAAGAGTCCACCGAACTATCTAGAGCAAATCCTAAATCTGAAGAACGCTGTTTAACCAGTCTAGACGGAGGTTGCTCTGCAAAGTGTTGCTCTTTAGACGCATTTATATATAATAAAAGAGATTGTAACACACCTTTAAGTTTATCTTGCTGACCATCAAAAATAGTCACAGAACCAATCTTTTTAAGAATATAACCAATATATTGTTTTAGTTCAAATTGACTATCTCGATCATTAATATCAAATAAACGTTTATTAAAAAGTGTAACTAATAATTTTACAACATTTTGATAACCACTATTAAATAACGAACACCCCTGATCAGATTTAAGACCACAAATATAATTATGGCTATTTAACTGAGTCCAGTAAACACAATCTTCACTATCTCTTTGTTTATTATTTAAAATATCAAAAAGAATCATTTGCAACAGTATCATTAAAGGAGAATGAAAGTCCAATCCGCCAAAAAACCGCTGTTTTTCAATAAGACTTAAGTTTTTAATTTTTAAATCTAACTGCATAAAAAATTTAATAGCATCCCAGTCCTGTTTTAAAATAGCAAGTTCCAAATTATTAAACGACGAAAACTGAGTTTGATCCAGAATCTGATCAAGATATCCCAAAAATTGATTAATAGATTCAAAAATAGAGATATCAATTTTTTTGAGACCCGATACCTGCTTAATAAAGTCCTGATACTTTTTAGAGTTCAAAAAATCAGAAATAGTTAGTCCTTTTTCTGATAAAACAATATAACAATCACTTAATTCACCATTAAATAATTGATATTCCTTAATACAGCCAAATGCTTTCATTTTTTGCAATAATTGAAAACTAAACGACTCACTCTTAGATTCAAGCCGCCTTGAAAAGCTCCTTAATTGATGTCTTAAAAAACGATGTGTAATAAATAAAGAACAATGAACCCCCATTTTCTCTATTTGCTTTTGAAGTTGCATCTTATTAGATAACGGTTGTAATAAATATTTCAATGAATTTACTTGATCTATTTTTAATAGTTCTTCTACTACGTCAAATCTATTTTTCATAATCAAAAAATTAAAAATAGTTCCAAAAAACCGATAACTTACACCATCTGTTTGAATCTGAAATAAAATATTTTTCGACAGCCTAGCGTCACTATACATACCCTTTATATTATCGACAATTGTCGAAACATCTAACCGATCTAAACTGTCATTCAAATCACTAAAGTCGATCACTCCTCTAGATTCGTCTCTAGTCTTATCAACAACCGTTTGAATTCTAGAGACTGAAAATTCAGCGGTCTTTTTTTCAGCAAAATAATTTTTAATTTCTATACTTTTTTTTAATTCATAGTTTTTAAAATAAGCCATTAATGTAACTAAGTTTTTTTTATCCAACATATTATATATTTTGGAAGCGTGTTTACTATCATAAAAAATTTCCGAATAATCACCATAAATATGAGGTCTTACTTTTCGTGATGGTTTAATCCCCACAAAATCTAAAAAGCTAATAAAAAAATTATTTAAACCTTCAATACCATCCACTTTAATTTTCAAAAAATTCTCTTTTTCTTGACTAAAAGAAGTCGCAAGTAAACAAACATAAGATACTTCCAAACCTACTCCTTTAATAAAACAACGTAACGGTTGAAATCTAACTTGAGTCTGCGGTGCTAGATTAATAGTATAAATAACAAAAGATTTGTATGAGTTATAAAGCCGATCTGCTAAACTAATATCATCAAAATAAGATAACATCATTAAAAACTGACTAAATTTAAAGTTTATACTCAATTTTTCTAATCCTGAACCGCCTTGTCTTATTTTTTTAATAACATCCCTAACAGGTAACTTAACTTCACCATAATTGATCTTTTTATAAAAACTGTAATGTATCAAATGATCAACCAAATCAATAGGAATACTTGTAACTAAAAATTTAATAAAATTTTCATTAAACGTCTCAGAAAGAGTTTGAATATCTTTGTTCAATGACGCTATTTTAGAAGATACACTGGTAAAATTAAAATTAACATCCTTACAAATAACCGTTTCAGAATCTTTCACCTTATTAGACAAACAATACAACCGGTAATAAAATAAATACTTGCTAGATCCTTTCTGTTTCAAAAGAAAGCTATCTGGTTTAACTCTAGAATTAAATCGATCTGTTCGGCCAGATACTTGAACCAAAGTATCCGAATTATCTGGAACTTGCAAATAAACTAAGTTTGCCTGTTCATTATAGATATTTAAGTTAATACCTGTCGCATATTTTTTATGAATAAGTAATAGAGATAACCGTTGACTATATCTGGAAGGATCAAAAATAAAATTTTCTCTAATAATTTTCATTGCCTTATCAACCAGGTCAAATTGTAAATCTGAAATATAATATCTAAGTTGCCGCTGAATATTAATATCATCCGATTCTTTAATGCATTTAACAACTAAAAAGATATGCTTTAAAAACCCCCACTGTTTTTGATCTAAAATAGTATGTTCATTAATTAATACACGCCTTAATATCTCAAGTTTAGATGAAAACTTAGAAATAAATTTAAATTTTTCTTTAATCGTCTTAATTAGTTGTTGATTCTTACTTGATTTATATATTTGGATTAATTTCGATAAAAACAATCTCAAATCCTCTGAATAATTATGCCAATACTTCATAACATGATGATCAAACTCATCCGAATAAACACCCGATTTAGATTGCTTAATTCGAGAAATACATTTAGCATTAAAGGAATCATAAATCAAAAGCCATATCTTTCTTAAATCAAACGTTTGTTTATATAATTCAGACGGTTTAATATCTAAAACATCTATGTTAGCGACATCCTCTTTACTAATAAATCGATTCAAAAAATTTAAAAATGGACTTCGAGTAAACACAGAATCAATTTCAACTGGAAAGTCGCTAAAAATTGAACGACAAAGCTTATATAAATCCTGTAAATTTAAAGTATATTTTTCCAAATAAAAAACATATCGTTTATTTGAAAAATTAACTCTCGTATAAAACATATCCTTAAACTCAAACATTAAATGAATCGTCTCGATTAATTCTAAATATTTATTGAATTTAATAACAAATTGACTACAAAGTTGACTGTTTGGCTCATCCAAATCTGATGACTCTACGTAGTATGTACAAAAATTATCATATAATTTCATTAAATTTCTACGTTCCTGCCTAACACATTCATCTAACTTCAAACAAATTGAGTTAGGTGCTAGCTTAAAATCCAGTTGATTTTCTAATGGAACAATATCTAATGGTGACAAAAAACGTCGATAAATTAAATTTTGATCAAAAAAATAATTAATTAAATTTTGATTAAATGACTTTTTTATATAATCACCTAATAACTGCCTCGATTCATGTGCTAATTTATAACTTAACCCAGGATATAGTTTAAGCATATGTTTAGCATTTTTTGCTGGAAATGCCGTTAGATAACAAAAAAAAGAATTATTTTCTTGATTAACACCTATACTAGCACCCTGATTTACTCGACGGTCATGTAAATAAACCCAATTTCGAAACTTTAACGAATTAGACTTTTCCTTTTCAGAAATAATCTGATCAGCCTCATCAATCAAAAATAAAACATTAGTTTCCAAAAAAATCTTAAAAAAAACCAATTGTTTATGCAAATGTTTAATTAAACCCAACGACCATTCTTGACACTTAGATTTACCTATATTTTTCAAAATGGTTGGATAGCCTTGAAACTCTTCAGTAAAATTACTTTCTAATTTATTAAGTTGCTCGTTAACCTTATCAACAAGAAAATGAATATCTTCTAAGCAAATAAACAAAGAGTTTGTTTTATAGTTCAAACTAAAGTTTTTGTTATGGAGTAATTTAAACAATGGGGTAAAGTTTTTTTCTAGTAAATAAGAATAAACTATTTTATCTTTGGCTAAAAGCAGCTTTTTATTAAAAAGCTGCTTTTTAGTTAATACAGTTAACTTACCACTTAATATATTATTTAAAAAATCTTGAGTAATAACCAAACTTTTATATTCACTACTTATAGAGTCATTTAAAACCTCTTTCATTTTCATATATTTTCGAAACAAATTAGAAGTCTGTAACTCCTGTCGCTTACGTTTTCCTAAAATGGAACTATCTAATACATCAAAAGGCTTAATCGGTAAATGTATCGTCCCTATTTCTATAGCTCGACTAAAATCATCTTTTTGATGTTGACGTTTTAATTGCTTATTTCGTTCTACAACAATAATTTTGTCATATAAATTTTTCATGCTTCGATCTTTCGAAAAGTGATTAGCAAATAACTTTAAAACTCCTTTAATAATAAATGTTTTACCAACTCCTGTTCCATAATATAAACCGACCCCCTTAGATCCAGTTCTAATGTTATTAACCAGTAAAACAACACCCTCTAATTGAGCAATAGATAATGCATTTGACGATGCATTAATTAACTTTTCAAAAAAATCAAGATCATCAACAGTAAATTGGTTAGCATCCACATTAACGGTAACAAAACTAAATGGTAATACAAATTTCTGATTATATTTTTGACTAATATTATTTAAAAAATCATCTCGCTTTTTTATATTATCAAATTTTTTAATAGCTAACTTAGCTAATAAGATAGATCCCTTTAAAGGAAATTGATTCATATTTTTTTTAAATTCCTGAATCAATATTTGAATATCTTCGCTTCTAAATAAATGTAAATCTCTCTTATAACTTTCTAATAAAGATTTTAACTCAAATTTCTGAGCTAAAACATCACCTATCTTTTTATCCTTATTACACTTCAAATATCCATAAAGATGATCTAAAAGAATCAACGTTTCCTCTTTTGTTTCTGTCCTAAAAATATTCATCAATAGCTTCGTTAAGATCTTTTGTTCAAGAGAATTCAAATCACTATGTTTAATAGATTGTTTATAAAGCTTAAGATCTTCATAAATCTCCCTTATCTGCCCACTATTATTTTGATTACTAAAAGACAAACGAGCTCTTTTTTTACTCGATTCAGATCGAAATAAAAAAGAAGGACCCTTAACCGAAAAAATTTTTCTTAATGTAACCAATTTTAAACTCCTATTTATATTCGAAAAGCTATTAAAATAATATAATTCTGTCAAGCTTAATTTATAATATAGACCAGAAAAAACAACTGTAATAATTATGAAATTATAAAAAAACAATATAAAATTATTATTAAAGGATTAACCATGATAAAAATAATGTCATTATTTATATTAAATATTTTCGGATGGAACTTAGGGCCTTCACTACCTAAAAACATAAAAAAAGCTATCGTAATAGTAGCGCCTCATACTAGTAATTGGGACTTTATCTTAGGTTTGCTTTATAAATGGTCAACTAAAATCACAATATCATATCTAATCAAAGAAGAATGGCTAAATAGTCCACTAGGTCCATGGTTTAAATCAACAGGAGCTATCGGCATTAAGCGCTCTGACCCAAAAAATACCACCGATCAACTATCCCAAACAATCAAAAATAAAAAAAATGTAATACTCGCTATTACGCCAGAAGGAACCAGATCAAAAGTAGATCGTTGGAAAACAGGGTTTTACCGAATTGCTAAAGAATGCAATATTCCAATTTACTGTGCCTATTTAGACTACAAAAAAAAAGAAATGGGACTATTAGACTTAATCATTACGCCAAGTAAAAATCAAAAAGATGACTTCCAAAAAATACAAACTGCTTACAAAAATATAACGCCCCAAAATCCAAAAAATTACAACCCCATCATTTATTAAAAAAAGCGACTAAATACAGTACGCTCACTAAAGAAAAATAAATATTCAAAAATAAAAAATAATGATACTATTACTTACTATGTTAAACTTTTTTAAACCTTTAAAATCATTTAACCCAACCCAAAAAATTATCCAATGCCCTAATTGCAAACAATCACTTCGGGTTCCCATCAAATTAGGAAAAACACTGTTAATTAATTGTAATAAGTGTAATTCAAAATTTAATATTCAATTTAAACATCCATTATCTAACTTATTTTCATGGAATAAACAACAAACCATCCAACAAAACATTTCTAATTTAAAATCAAGATTCAACTATTTACCACCTAAAACAAAACGATTATTTTGGCTTACAATTGCAATGATTATTTTATTTATTATTCTTCATGTTAAAACACCCACTAAAGAAAAACAAATAGATCCCCCAAAAAAAACCAGATATATAGATACAGACAAAACACTTTTAGGTGTTTAATCAACGATAAATTCTTTTGTTTAAGTTAACTTTCCGTTAAAATAAACGGTATGTTAAGAAAAAGAGACGTATTTAAATCTAATCAGCCGTTGATTTTATCCAGTGGCAATACCCTTCATAATTATGATATTTGCTATGAAACATACGGAACACTAAATCAAGAAAAAAACAATGCAATATTAATTTGCCATGCGCTAACAGGATCTGCTCATGCAGCAGCTATCGATAAAGAGTCAAAATCAAAAGGCTGGTGGGATAGCATCATAGGTCCAAACAAAGCAATTGATACCAATCGTTTTTTTGTTATTTGTTCAAACGTAATTGGAAGTTGCAAAGGCTCCACAGGTCCCGCTAGTATAGATCCCCGTACAGAAAAAATATATAAAACCAATTTTCCAATTATTACAATCACAGATATGGTAAATGCACAGTATGAACTAATTAAACACTTAGAAATTCCATGTTTATATGCCGTAATCGGCGGATCCATGGGCGGTATGCAAGCGCTAAGTTGGAGTATTAAATTTCCTAAACATGTTAATCGTTGTGCTGCAATCGCATGTACATCTCAAATATCTCCACAAGCACTATCTTTTGCTACTGTTGGCAGATATTCAATCACATCAGACCCAAATTGGAATAATGGAAATTACAATGAAACAAACCCACCATTAAAAGGACTGGCAACAGCTAGAATGATTGGTCACATAACCTATTTATCACAAGAGTCTATGTCAAAAAAGTTTGGTAGAGGACTACAAAAAAAAGCAGATTATGGCTATAAGTTTAAAACAGACTTTCAAATTGAAAGCTATCTAGAATACCAAGGTGATAAATTTGTACAATCATTTGATGCAAATTCTTATTTATATCTATCAAAAGCATTAAGTTATTTTGATTTAGAAAAAGAGTATAAGACACTATCAAATGCATTCAAAAAAACAAATTGCTCATTCTTAATTGCTTCAATTAGCTCCGATTGGCTTTATCCTGCCGAAAATAGCCAAAAAATGGCCAAAACACTCATGAAATTAAACAAAGATGTAACCTATTGTAATATCGAATCTCCTCATGGTCATGACGGATTTTTAATAGAATCCGAAAAACTATCCAATATTATTAAACCTTATTTAGAACGATGACAGAATATAATAATTTTTTAAAACAAAAAATAGCAAAATGTATTGTACCTAAATCAAAAGTATTAGATTTAGGATGCGGAAACGGAAATTTATTAAACTTTTTAATAGAAAAAAAACAAATCAATGGCTATGGAATTGATTTAGACTTTAATAATATTGTCAACTGCATAAAAGAAAAAATACCTGCTTTTCAAGGTAATATAGAAGACTGTCTAACTGCGTTTGGTGATAATAGCTATGATACGGTTATCTTAAGTCAAACATTACAAGAAACAAAAAACCCAGTTAAAGTACTTCAAGAACTACTAAGAATCGGTAAAAAAGGAATTGTAACGTTCCCCAATTTTGGTTACTGGCAAACTCGACTTCAACTACTTGCGGGTAGTCCCCCTGTTACCAAAACCTTACCATACGAATGGTATAATACACCCAATATTCGTATCATCACAATTAAAGCATTCCGAAAACTATGCAAAGAACAAAATATATCCATTATCAAAGAAATACCAATATTCAATCACTCTATTTTAACCACAATCATTCCAAAAAACCTCTCAAATTTAGTGTGTAAGAGAGGAATATTCATCATTCAAAAAAACATCACTAACTAAACAATCAAAAATAACCCGACATTATTTTGTTTAACCTCTAATTTTTATGGGTACTACTATAATAGTAGGTTACAAAATAACTTACTGTAGGAGTTATTAAATGAAAATAAAAAATCTAATTAAAAGTATCATATTAATATTATCTTTATTAATGGTCATAGGTTGTTTTTCAAAATCAACAAATATAATTGATCAAAACAAAGAAGATCAAAGTATTAAAGAAAGCTCTTCTGAAGTAAAACCAGCACCCACTGAAGAAGAAATAAAACAAAAAATCCTACCACCAAAACCCGAAATTACAAATGTTATAAAAAATAAAGATTTAACGGTAACTATCTATTGGAAAGTTACCAGCCAAGAAGATCTAAATATAGAAGGATTTGAAATTGAAGTAAGTACCCCGTTAGATTCGAATGATGAGTGGCGTTCGTTAGTATCAATAGGAAAAAATGATCGAGAGTATCAAACTAAAATCGATCATTTCATTTTAGATAAAGGGTTTGGCTCTTATAACTTTAGAATTAGAACAAATGGAAAAAACTTATCTGGCGGATGGTCTAGTGACTATAATTATAATTTTCAAGGATATAAAAAGTATGATAAAACATGGTCTACAATTTCACCTTTGTTTAATCAATCCGTCCAATTTGATACACCAAGAGGTCTATTATGGCATTCAGATAAACTATTAGTTGCCGATAGCGGAAATAATCGAATTATCTTAATTAATACCGACTCAACTAACGAAGTTACAGCAATTACCAATACAATCTACCCTACCGATCCTAATAATAAAAGCGATAAACTATATCTATCAGAACCAAGAGATATGACCATAGCGGACAATGGCTGGCTCTGGATTGCAGATTCCGATCAAGACGTATTAAAAGCCGTCCATATTTCACAATTTTCGTTTTCAATCCAACAAATGCCTCTAAACCAACCTATTAATAATTTTGATGGTAACATGAAAATAGCAGAATTTTATGATCCAAGAGGTGTCACTAGCTATAAAAACTTTGTCTATGTAGCAGATAGTGGAAACAAACGAATCCAAAAGTTAGATTTAACAACACCAAATAATATTAACATTGCTACAAGTAAACTTTTTACAACCTACACTGCGCCTACACTAGGAACTACTCCCATAGAGTTTGTAAATGATATTACAATATGGGCACCTAGTGACGAACAAGTTTATACAATAGTCCTTGATAAAACAAAACAATCTATTTTTTGGTTTGTTAACGACAGCTATAAAGGCACATTATCTTTAAAAGAAGAACTTAAAAACCCAACAAGTATATTTGTTTGTAATGGCTGGACAGATAGCCAAAATACAATACAAGATCAAGGAACGATATTTATAACAGATACAGATAATCATAGAATTGTCATTTTAGAACCACAATTAACACAAGGGGGCACTTATAAATGGATATATAATAGCGCATTTGGAACCAAAGGAACTCAACCTGGCCAATTTAATCGCCCAAGTGGAATCACAATGGATAATAAAGGAAACCTTTATGTTAGTGAAGAAGAAAATAATAGAATACAAATTTTCAAACACGATTAACTTAACGAAACTATTCGTTATTTTAATGATATTGGCAAGTTTTTGTTCATTAAGTTGCTCAAAAAAACTAACTAATTCAGAATTAAAAGAAAAACTTAATCAAACTCAAGAATCATCATCATCCCAAAATTATGATATCCCTAAAATAGTAAGCGTCCAAAAAAATAATAATCTAACGGTAACCATAGATTGGGAGTTTAATCAAAAAGACTTCCCATTAAATGAATTTAAAATCGAAGGAACTAGCCCTCATAACAAACAATGGATTCAAATCGGAAATGTATCTTCTTCATTAACATCTTATTCGAGTCAAGTTAGCTCCTTTACGTTTAATGATGGATTTGGAGACTATCAGTTTAGAGTTATTGCACTAAGCAATGAAAACGATCATTTCTATTCTGACAGCTTTACATATGTCTATGAAAGCTTTAAAAAAATAAATGACATTTATCCATTAAATATACAACAGTTACCCAGCACAGTGTTAAATAATAATAAGCTAACCATTAAAGATAATCTATTATTTTTATCCGACACAACCAATCAGTCCGTCTATATGACAAGCATTGTAACAAAAAATGCTCAACTTAACTTAATACCCTATTCTTTTTTCGATGAAAATAAACAAATCATCCAATTAGGAAAACCCAAAGGAATTCATTTAGCAAGTAATAAAGAGTTATGGTTGGTTGACGCTAATGCCGATAAATTATTAAAAAACCCTCTGCCTAATACTATTAAAGAACTCAATGAAATTACATCTCAAAATATAAATATAACGCAAGTATTCAATTCAAACCCTAACAATAAATCCGAAATAGGATCCTTTTTTAATCCAATGAATGTCCAAACTATTAATAATACAATAGTCATTAGCGAACTACTAAATCATCGAGTTCAATTTTTAAACCTCACAAATAATAAACTATTAGGCTCTAGTATATCCGTTAATAGCGATAGTATAATTAGTAGCTATTCATGGCTAGATACTTCATTAGCTTCAACACCTACTATTTACACGGCTATTTTAACAAACAACAATGTTTTATTTTATAAAGACCAAGAACAAATACATAGCTGGCCAAGTAAAGAAGAAACCAACAGTCTTTCTAATCCGTCAGATCTATGTTTCGATGGTGATGGACGATTATATATTTCAGATACTGATAACCATGAAATAAAAATATTATATAAAACAATAAATCCTAGTACCAATAGCTATAAGTGGAACTATGAAGTTAAAATAGGAACTAAAGGAACTAATAATGGTCAATTTAATTCGCCAACAGCAATAGCTTGTGATGAAAATAATAAAATTTATATTTTAGATTCGGGTAATCAACGGATTCAAGTATTAGAATAATAGAATTAAGTCTAAAACTATTAACAATGTAAAATTAGAGAAAAGAGTAACATTATTTACAGATCCACTAACCTATTAGTAAACATCCATATAAATAAATAAATAAATAAATAAATAAATAATCTCTAAATCTGATCTATCTTTCTTTACATCTTACTAAATCACCACCTCGGTAGTAGATCCATATATTATTTTTTTTCTAACTTACTTGATTCTGAATCGCTTGATGATCTGGTTGAAAAAGACACTGGAGAACCTGGGGGAGAAACCGTTGAAACTGATGACGCATAGTCTGGCACAGATGAAACTAAATTACAAGATCCCGTTGTAATATCATAAATAAGATCATATTCCTTTGATTGATTCAAATGGTCATGTTCATGAGGATTAATACCAAAAATAGTCATTAACGCCATAACGTTTGGTTTAAGACCACAGCCCTTCAACATTAATTTCTCTAATGTAAAGTTACCATTATTATTAGTCCCCACAATTTCAAAATTAGTTGAACCAGGATCTGAAAAAAAGTCAAAAATAGGCAAACCAACTTCTTTAGATAACTTTTGTAAATCCTCAGGTAAATTTTCTATATCATTAATAGTTAATGTCAAATCCGCTAATATAGTAACCCCTAGAAAGTTTCGAATAAATGGATCAGAGTCTGGTTCAAAGGCTTTAGTTAACCAACTACTTATCAAGTTACTTCCATCGTCAGAAACCTTGGCATCTGCTTGTTCTAACACAGTATCAAAAGAATCAGAACTTAAATTCAAATTACCTTCTGCATCTTCTTCTGCATTTAGATAAACAGAATTTCCATCAACTCTAAAACAAAAATTTTGTTGGTTCTTAACTCTTAAAAACTCTTTTAAAAACTCGTTTCTAGCAATCTTTCCAGAACGTACATTGCCCAGGCTAGCCTTTGACTCCAATAAAGTCTTTAAGTTTTTTGAATTAAGGGTTTCATTTATGTCATCAATTCTGCAATTAAGCTCTTCAAAAGTAGCCTGTACAGACTCATCATCTGGAACTAGTATAGAAGATAATAAACGTGCTCGTAGTTGATTTGGAGATAAACTTTTCCTTTCTTGAGGTGACAAAGGTCGATTAATTCTAGGGCTTGAACTCGGCTTTTCCGAATCGGTTAGTACTTTGATTTCCATATTACTTTTTGCAGACTCAATACTCTCTTCATCAATACCCAATTCGCGAAGCCCATCTTCACCTAAAAATTCTAATAAATTGACATTATAATTTAAATCCATCCAATGAACATTTACTGAATCTTTCATGTTCCTAGCGTCCACATCAGTATTTACTTTATCAAAAAAATCTTTTATTTCACCGTTTCCCATATTTTCAACATCAATACCATCATACAAATAAGCTCGAATATTTTCTTCTCCAAATTTGTTACATAAATTTTTAAATTCTTCTTTTGATTCACATTTATCTAATAATAAACCTATAATTGGATCTCCATATTGATCTTTGATAGATTGTAAAATATTAAAGGCATTTTTTTGAAGTGCACATTTCATTAAATCACTTAAAAAATCATCATAATTATCTCCAAGTTTTTCTTCTAAGTACTCAAAATCAGCTGATTGTAATTTATTTGAATCTTGTAAATTTTCCAAAGAGTCAATAACTCCGTTCATTAAATCTTTCGTAAATTGAACGTTTTCAGATTTGTCTTTATTAAACTGTTTATATAATAACCTTAATTCATGCCCAGCTTGTGATAGACCATGCTTTTGTTTTGTTTTTCTACCTTTCTCCTTGCCAAATTGTTCTATTTCGGCAGTAATATTCATTGTTTGTTCCGAATCTTTAGAAACACTAGCATGCAACACTTTAAGTGCAGATAAAAATGTTGCAACTTTTTTTGATTTTGATGTTGAAATCTGAGCTACTTTCCTTGAATCATTAAATCTATTAACCTGACCACTACTATTACCGCTTATCTTTCTCTCAGCAAAACCTGCCATAAACCCCTCCCCAATTGTCTTATATAATGTTTATACCCATTTAATAGACTATCTAAACACATTTTTATTGCGACAATAACCATTTTTAGTTATATTTTAAACATGAATAAAAACTTTTGGAAAAATATCCCCAAACCCATTATCGGATTAGCTCCCATGGACGGCTATTCGGATAGTGCATTTCGCCGTATCTGTAAAACAGTAAATCCAAATATCATTACGGTTACCGAATTCACCTCGGCCGATGGTCTGCACCATAACCGAAAAATACTAAAACAAAAACTTCAGTTTCATCCCTCCGAACAACCGGTGATTGCCCAAATCTTTGGCAAAAATGAAGAAACTTTTATCACTGCCGCTAAAGTATGCGAAGAAATGGGGTTTAGTGGCATCGACATTAATATGGGGTGCCCCTCAAAAAAAGTAGTCAAATCAGAACATGGCGTTGCACTTCGTAAAAAACCAGACCTAGCCGCAAAACTAGTCGAAGCATTGGCAACCAATACCCATCTTCCTATTTCAGTTAAAACCCGATTAGGTTGGTCTAACGCCGATAACTTAATCCCTTTTTGCAAACGATTAGAAAGTGCTGGCGCAAATATGATTTGTATTCATGCCAGAACCTATAAAGAACCCTACAACGTACCCGCTCAATGGGAACATCTTTACGAACTTAAAGAGCATCTTAATATACCATTATTAGGCAATGGCGGTGTTACATCCTACAGCGATGGTATCAATAAATTAAATAATCTAGATGGCTTCTTAATTGGGCAAGCCACATTTGGCAATCCATGGATCTTTGATCCATTAGAAAGAAAACTTTCCATGACAGAAAAATACGATCTAATAATAAAACATGCCGAATGGTTAATCGAACATAAAGGTGAACAAGTGGGAACCCGCGAAATCAGAAAACATCTTCTGGCCTATGTTAAAGGTATTCCTGGCGCTAGGCAATATCGCTCTAAGTTAGTCTATGTTAATGACTTAAACGACATCAAACATAGCTTATCTACAATTTGTAACGAATTAGAATGTCAATTACAAGTTTAACTAAATATATTCTAAATTCTCAAAAAATAGTTATATTTACAGGGGCTGGCATTAGTACCGAATCTGGAGTACCAGACTTTAGAAGCCCTAACGGTGTTTGGAGTAAGTATCAACCCGTATACTTCGACGATTTCTGTCAATCCGAATCAGCACGAAAACGATACTGGCAAATGAAAAAAGAAACCTACGAACTTTACAAAGATGTAAAGCCTAATCAAGGACACCAATTTATTGTCGATTTATTTCATCAAAACAAACTACTCGGATTAATCACACAAAACGTTGACGGCCTGCATGAACTTGCCGGCTTACCAAAAAAAGTCATGATCGAGCTTCATGGCACCGATCGATACATTGGCTGTTTAAGTTGTAACTATCAAGCGCCAGCTAAACTATATTTCGAAAATATGTCACCAACGCCACCTAACTGTCCACAATGTAACCAGTTATTAAAACCTGCTACCATTTCATTTGGCCAATCACTTAATACATCACATCTAAAAAAAGCCCAAGAATGGAGCGCTAACTGTGATTGCTTTATCGTAATGGGATCATCATTAGTTGTATATCCGGCAGCAGCACTACCAGAATATGCGGTTAATAACAATACACCACTCATAATCATTAACAATCAACCTACCCCTCTCGATGCAAAAGCATCCCTAGTAATCAATCAATCTATTGGAGATATCGTTTCAAATATAACACTCTAAGTATACATAATCCCCAATATAAGCAAAAAAAAACGGACTAACATAAAAGCTAGTCCGTTTTTTTAATTATTTAGTCTTAATTATGCTCTGTTAAAAGAACGTCTTTTATCGTTTTTTTCTTGAGCTTCATTAATTTTTAATCGTCGGCCATCTAATTCTTTACCATCAAATTGCTCGATTGCTGTTTTAGCTTCTTCTTCTGTAGACATAGTTACAAATCCAAATCCTCTAGATCGACCTGTTTCTCTATCCGTAATAATAATTAAATCTTCTACAGTTCCTATTTCTTCAAAATAAGTTCTTAGGCCATCTTCTTTTGTATCCCAAGATAATCCACCAACAAATAATTTTTTTCCCATTTTCTTTCTTTCTCCTTAATATTATTTCATGCAATTCGTTGCTACATGTAGTAATATTCTTTTTCAACTAATCCAACGCACTTATATTATTTTTGTTGGTGTATCAATGAACGTACTAAATGAAGTCCAAAGCAAAAAAAATTTACTTTTTAAACTGAACTACATCAATAGATTACCCTTTATTCATATATAATTCAACTATAATTTTTTTTTAATAAAAATCATCGCCAATAGTTCAATTACAAATATAAAAAGTTTTAAGAAACAAACTCATTTCAGATAATATAAATACAGTATCAAATAACGTTCTCAAAATTATATCGGTACTAATTGGAAATTAAGTAGTTGTAGGGTACAATATTCCCATGAAAGCAACGATTATCCAATATAATCCAACAATCGGAAACATCGAAAAAAATAAAGAGCATATCATTGCATCTATTAAAAAGTATACAAATGACCCATCTCCAATTCTTCTGATTTACCCTGAACTAGCAATTTGTGGTTATCCACCAAGAGATCTACTTACCATACCTGCTTTTTTATCGGCTTGCTCAAGCGCAATTTCAGAAATTAAATCCATTTTAAAAAAGAGTCCACACATTACACTTATTGTTGGAACTCCCCGTTTAGAAAAAAACAATCTATTTAATAGTGCCGCTATCATTAATTCTGAATCAATAACTTATATAGATAAACAAAAACTACCAACATACGATGTCTTTGATGAATCAAGATACTTTCATATAGGCACCCCCTCAAAACCTATTTTAATACAAAATACTAAAGTTGGTATTGTAATCTGTGAAGATGCTTGGTCAAAAGAAACAAATAATCCAATTCAAAACCTTGCCAATCAACAAATTAGTACACTAATCATATTATCGGCATCTCCCTTTGAAATTTCAAAACAAGATACCCGCTTCAAATTATTTTCATCAATAGCAAAAAAAAATAAAATTAATGTTATTGCGGTTAATCAAATAGGTGCAAATGATGAACTAGTTTTTGACGGAACTAGCTTAGTCTTTAATCAAGATGGTTGTTTAATTCATCAGTTAGCTAGCTTTAAAGAAGATTCTAAAAACATTAATTTAACAGAAACTAACAAAACCTTAAACCCAACATCAATACCTCACACAGAACAACTACTTAATGCTTTAGTATTAGGTGTTAAAGATTATATTAAAAAATGTAATTTTAAAGGCGTTATAATTGGACTATCTGGCGGGATAGATTCAGCAGTAACAGCTGCTATTGCGGCAAAAGCACTTGGCAAAAATAATGTATTAGGGGTTTTAATGCCATCTAAATTCTCATCAAAAGGAAGTATAGACGATTCACTAGACTTAGCTAAAAACTTAGGAATTAAAACACATACTATCCCAATCAACGATATTGTCCAAATGTATTCATCAAGTCTTAATCCTATCTTTAAACAATTAAAAGAAGATATCACAGAAGAAAATATTCAAGCCAGAACAAGAGGAACATTGTTAATGGCAATATCCAATAAATTAGGATATTTAGTTCTAACAACAGGTAATAAAAGCGAATTAGCAGTTGGTTATTGTACTTTATACGGAGATATGTGTGGCGGACTAGCCATTTTATCTGATGTTCCAAAAATAATGGTCTACGAGCTTGCTAACGAATTAAATAAAGAATCAACGATGATCCCTAATAATACCATTACAAAACCACCATCGGCAGAACTCCGTCCAAATCAAACCGATCAAGACAGCTTACCTAACTACTCCATATTAGATGATATTTTAGAAAAGTATATTCACCAAAAATTATCACAAAAAGAAATTGTTGATACGGGCCATGATTCGGAACTAGTTAAATGGGTTTTAAAATTAGTCAATAATAATGAATATAAACGACGACAAGCCGCTCCTGGTTTAAAAGTAACTGAAACAGCCTTTGGAATTGGTCGCCGAATGCCTGTAGCTGCTAATTACTCATCTATTTTAAATATTTAAATATAACATTACTTTATCCAAATTGGCTTCCCAAAATTATCTAAACTTCTTAAACCTACAATGGACTTACCTTCTGTAGCTTTATATGTATCGATAGCATCTTCCAACTGACCAATTTTCATTAACAATTGTCGCTTTTTAATTAAATTTTTTTCAGAGCTCAATTTAATTTTCAAACTATCATAATCATAATAAGCATAATCTAATGGCGAAAATGAATCTGTTGTAGCTGGTTCTAATGATTTAGCATCATTAGAACTAAAATCTAATATCCCTAAAGAACATATATTGACAATACCATTAAAAACTTGAAGTCCAGATTTACCAGGATCACTAGTAAGATGATCCACGCCTTTCATAATCTCTTGAGAACCCTTCTCTATATTCTTTCCTGATTTCTCAAAAAATTTACTTAATGCTGATATGTTAGCACCGCAATCTCTAGAATGGTTTCTTTCAATCTTTGAAAATCGCCTAAATTCTCGGAGGCTTTTACTTTTTAATACGTTATGTACCCTATTTTTATATTCATACTTAATATTTTCAAAATTTGCCATACACCCCCCTAAATTATTAATAAATAACGTTAATTTAAAAAGCTAATCTATTAATAAATAGTACCCAATTCTATTAATAATTAAACAAAAACATTATTTTGAAAAACGTTTCTTTAAAAGAAGGTTAAATCCTAACTGAACAAAATATGAATATACACTAAAAGGAACACTCCATCTAAAAACAGCCCTCAATTGTGCAGTAAATCCTATGAGATATCTAAATCGTAATCGCGGTTTTTCAACAATAGAACATAATAAACGAACAACGATTAAAGGATCTTTACTAGATCGATTTTTAAAAGACGGCAATATACTAAGAATAAAATCTCCGGACTCTTTAAACAAAGACTGATTCTGACCTGTATTATTAGCTATCTTTAAATTTTCTAAAATTTTAGTCTGATATAATCCAGGCTCAACTAAACAAACCTGAATACCCTTCGGTTTTAATTCATAGTACAAACTTTCGCTATATCCTTCTAACGCAAATTTACTTCCATTATAAGCCCCCATAAAAGGAATACTAGATAAACCAGCAACACTTGATAAGTTAATAATTTTAGCTTGCTTAGATTTAGATAGTAAATGTATCATGGATCTAATCATACGATGACAACCAAAAAAATTAGTTTGAAACTGAGATTCAAGTTCATCAATAGCTATATCACAACAAAAGCCTAACTGAAGATACCCTGCATTATTTATTAAAACATCTAAATATCCATATTTAGATTCAATAACATCAACAACATTAGAGATAGTATTTATATCATTAACATCTAACTCTAGTAAATCCATCGATACTTGATGTATACCACATAATCGATCAAATTCTTTTCGAGAATCCAAGTTCCTCATCGTGGCAATAACATGATATTTTTTAGCTAACTCTATAGCCGTTAATAATCCAAAACCACTTGAACAACCAGTTATTAAAACTACTTGTGAAGACTGTTTCACAAATGAATTAAGAATTCTTTACGGATTGATTCTCTACTAAATGGGCATCTACTTTATCAATCAAAACCGAATGCATTCCACTATCCACATGATGGGTTTCACCAGTAACAGCGGACGATAAATCAGAACATAAATATAGTCCTGCGCCACCCACTTCTTCTAATGTAATATTACGTTTCAATGGCGACCGTAATTCATTAATTCGTAACAACGTATTAAATCCACTAATTCCTTTAGCCGCTAATGTTTTAACAGGGCCTGCAGATAACGAATTCACACGAATAGCAGAACTACCAAATTCAGCTGCTAAATACCGAACTGTACATTCAAGTGCCGCTTTTGCAACACCCATAACATTGTAATTAGGTACATACTTTTCGCCACCAATATAAGATAATGTCACAATAGATCCACCGTTTGTCATTAACGGCTTTGCACATCGTGCAATTGGAATTAAGGAATAAGCACTTACACCCAATGCTAAGTCCCAACCTTCTTTGGATACATCACTAAAATCACCTGTTAGATCATCTTTATTTGCAAAAGCAACAGCATGAACAACAAAATCACATTGTCCATAAACAGATTTATACTGATCAAATGTAGACTTAATTTCATCTTCGTTTGTAACATCACAAGAAACAATTAACTTCGAATTCATTTCTTCGGCAATCGGCTTAACCCGACCTTCCATTACTTCGCCTGCATAAGTAAATGCTATTTCTGCACCTTGTTCATGTAAAGCCTTGGCAATTCCATAAGCAATTCCTCGCTTATTACTTACACCAAATATGATTCCTTTTTTTCCAGTCATTAAACCCAAAATATAAACCCTCAGCTAATTTTTATATTATGATAATTTTAGTTTTATATTATATTACCTAATTGTTAAAAATTTTAAAAGCTTTAAATTTTAAAACGCTAATTTATTAAGATTATATTAAAAAAATATTAACAAAAATAACTTGAAAAAAACTATTTTTTTCGGTTAATATTTAAAGCCTTATGATTTCAAACATCAAAAAACCTTATTTATTTTTTAATCAAAAGTCGCCTATTCTTAGGGAAATTTTCTCGTTAATAGAGTCCAAATTAGCTCCAAATTTAACACTAATTCCATCAGGCACAATATCTAAAACACAAGAAGAGCTACTAGACCTAACTCACTCCGTTACGCTCATAGATAATACAAAGCAAAAGCACACCGGTTTAAAGGCTCTTTTTCAATCGCTACAATTTACTACTGGCATTTATAAATTAATATATATCTTATATGCAAAAGCACCTCTATTTTCTACCATATTAAACTTAATTGGAAAAATAATACAATCTTCAACCATATTAAAATCATTAACAACTAAAACGATTCACATAATCAATCAAAAACCTGAATCGTTTAGTATCGGCATATTTTTTGCAATAAAAATAACGGCATTTTTATTTCTTTTAAATTTCATTTATCTACTGCCTCAACTTGACGGATTATTTTACAGCAATGGCTTAACGCCTATCACAAGTACCTACAACCAATCACTTTCAATATTTAATTTTATTACCAGCAATAGCGGTATATTTTTAATAACCGCACTAGGCATTATTTCATCCAGTTTATGGTTAATTGGAATTTTACCATTAGTTACAGGCATAGTTAGTTGGCTAACTTGGGCCTCCTTCGTCAACATCAGCCCAACGTTTATGCAATTCCAATGGGATACATTATTAATTGAAGCAGGGCTAATAGCATTATTAACAATACCACTAACAACTCATCAATTTAAGCCACTAAAAACAACAAAAATGCTTATCCTTATATATAGGCTACTACTTTTTCGCATATTTTTAACACCTGGAATTAACATGATTTCAGACCCAAATACGATGTTAAATCTATCTCAAAAATTAATATCACAACCGTTCCCATCCAACATTAGCTGGTTAGCTTACCACCTCCCAAATAGCGCCCAAATAATTATCGGATTATTATACATTGCGATTCATATTTTAGGACCTATTGGACTATTTTTAAATCGAAAATATCGACACTTAACAGCAATCTGTCTATTTTTATTTAGCGCCTTAATGATAGTCTGCGGAAACTTAGGAATCTTTTATATCTTAACAGCAATGCTTTGCTTAACCCAATTAGATGACAAGTGGTTTTTCACACAAAAAGGTATCGAACGATACATCCCTAATAACTTTATGAACAATATCTCCTTACCCAGAATACAACGCCTATTCTCTAATAGTGTCGTCACATTACTCATCATTGCAACACTCCCATTAATGCTAAATAATACCTCAAATTCAAAAACAATACTTCCTATCCAATTTTTATACAATCAAAACATAATAAATAAATATCAAATTATTCCAGCCCAATTTGATAATTTTACTCATATGAATATTTATTCGAGTACCGATAGTTACATATGGAACCAAATCAACACAGCCTCATTAATACCAACGCTTACATCTCCATTCAAATCAAGATTAGAATTTAAGCTTTGGGAACTATGTCATCTAGGAACTACTCCTAAATGGTTCACCCAATTTCAAGAAAAACTTATGCAAAACTCACCCGAAGTAATATCATTAATTTCTAAAAAAAATCACAATATAAAATACCTTCATTTTCAAATTTATCAGTATACTCCTTTAGCACTTAATAACACGCCTTATAAAAACCAATGGTGGGACTTAACATCAACGTCCATTTTTAAACCTAAAACATCTACAACCGAAACAATCTCATTAAATCAGTAATTAACAGCTAATTCCTATACTAATCAGGAAAACAGAATATAACTGTAATTAAATAAAATATCAGTGTCTTTTATTTAATTACGTCTTTATAATTGATATTAACAAATACATTAAAAAAGAGGCCTGTAAAAATTTAAAATTAAGGAGTTAACCTTTCATACAATTTAACTCTCTTTACAACATCCATAGTAATAGGCTGCAATGGAACATCTGAAAATCGCTTCACTGTTCCAGTCTCTACACTTTTAATCATATCGACAACATCCATACCACTAACAACCTCCCCAAACACAGCATATCCATAATTACTAGGACTGACATAGTTTAAAAAGTCATTATCTTTAACATTAATAAAAAACTGAGCGGTTGCCGAATGAGGGTCTCCTGTACGAGCCATGGATATAGTCCCTCTCAAATTTTTCACATTATTATTAGCTTCATTTTTAATAGGAGACATTGTTGTCTTCTGAGTCATAAGTTTAGAAAAGCCGCCACCTTGAATCATGAATCCATCAATAACCCTATGAAATATCAACCCATCATAAAATTGGCTATCAACATATTTCAAAAAATTTTGAACAGTTTTGGGTGCTCTATCTTCGTATAATTTTAGGTAAATATCACCAAAACTAGTCTCCATCTTAACAAGCTCTAATCCAATTTCCTGATATTTTGGATTTGAATAAATTGGCGAAACAAATAAGAATAAAGATATCGACAAAAAAACAAATAAACGTTTTATAAATTTCATACAATTATTATACCTACAATTTTAATCTAATCAAAATAAAAATAATAATAAGCAATTTAAAAAGTAAAAAAATACATTATATTAAAATCACTTTAATCAAATAAACATAACATCCCAATAAAACATCATTACCAATATAAACGATTAACAAGCACGCCTAAAAAATTAAAAGTTAACACTATTAAATAATTGAAATTATTTTGTAAAAAGTTTAAGCATTTTTTTAATCTAAAAAAACTAAACTCAAAGCTAAATAACCAGTTAAAAGATTAACCTTGAAAAAAAAAAAATTATTAGTTAGGTTATTGTTTATTAAAATAATAAAAAAATAAAATGAAACAATATAAAATAATTGCAACTAGCTCACTATTAAGCTTTTACCCAATAAGGTCAAGCCACCCTATCAACCAAATCAAAATATCTACAAATTCAAAAGGTGTAAATCCTAAATTATTTAAAGAATACGATCGTTATACTTTCTATCAAGGAGATGTAAGCGTTGGGTGGTCAACATATGGAATCAATAAAGAAAGAGGCCTATTCGCAAAAAATTTAATCAAAACCGGCGATATCATAGGAGTTTATGGAGGAGTAATCACAAATCCAATAGAAGAAGACATTAATAATGACAAATACTTTCAAATAGGAAAAAGCCGACGAAGCATTAATGGAAACTGTCCTCAAATGGATAAATCACTTGATCAATATTCATCTAATATCGAACTCAACAACAAATATTCCTCACAAAACTTTATGAGAGGATTTTATTGCCAAACAATTAACGACTTCTCATTTCCAGGTATCGGTAGCTTTATAAATACCGATCTAGCCAACGAAAAAAACAATGCCACCGCCGTCAATATCGAACTTTCTCAATGTGTTACACAATCAATAAAAAACACGACTCGAAAATCAAAAAAATGGATTATATTTCAAGCGATTAAAAACATTAATCCTGGCGAAGAAATATTATACAATTATGGAAAAGATTATACAAAAAGACTTAGTAACAAAATCTTAAATTCTAATGGATTAATAATTTATAAAGTAAACAAAAAAACAACTAAGATACCTATTATCAAGATAAAACAAGAACCGCTATCAGATACTGAAATAAATGAGAAAAATAAAACACCTGTTACAAAAAAAAGACGAATAACCCTTAGCTCTACTCCTAAAGCTCAAAATCACAGACAGAACGATATTCTTGAAGTAGTCTCAGAAGAATCAACAAATAACGCCATAACAAGCAGCCCTCAACTAAACACTTTCCTAAAAACTTACAAACGAAATTTTCTTTACAAAAAAAGAACTCTAATCATAAAAAAATACTGTCACAATTTAAAAGATTTAATAATTTTTTTAAACCATATCAAATTAAAAATTATTGAAGATAATATTATTTTTGAAAAGTTTTGCACCTCATTAGATAGCACCCTTGATCTCATAAAAAAGATAAATACCCTAAATTCAAACACTCAACAAAAACATCCCCCAATTTCCAAATACATATTAGAAAAAATTAGAAATAAATACTGTCAATCTGGCCCAGAAATAACTCAATTTTTAAATCATACTAAATCATATAAAATAAACTTCCATTGCGATGATTATATTACTCTATTAAATTACAAAGTAAATTCATTCAAAAAAGCAAAGGACTTTCTTAAACATCTAGAAAACAACCAACTAGCATTTAGCATCCAACTATATAACGGAATACTAAAATCAAACGACTTCTCATTATCAGAATCCTTAAGTTTATTACGAGAACCTATTAACAAAAATAGTTTTAATTCAGACTCCATAACATTACTCTTAAAATCTTGCGTAACTTTAACCCAAGCATTATCTATTGCAATTGAATCTGTTAAGCGAAACATATATTTATCCGAAGAAAGCCTACTTATGATGTTTAAAAAATGCAACACTCACAATGATTATATTCTCTGTTTAAATATTCAAAAAAACCGAACTAAGTTTTCATCTAAAACAAATAAAGCCATTAAGCTACTTAATACTCACAAAACTACAGAGTTATGCATTAACAACAAAAACCTTAGTAACTTTAAATTCATACTATTATGTAAAGAGTATCTAACTGAAAACACATCTCATATAAAAAAGATTCATTTACCAAATAACCACCTTTCAAGTATAGGAATTAAACAACTATCTTTTTTTAAGAATTTAGAAGATTTAGATTTAAGCAACAATAACATTAACTCAGTTGAAAACCTAGCGCCATTAACAAAACTTCACACATTAAATCTAAGCAATAACCAATGTACAAATAAATTCGATACTTTTAACCAATTAACCAATTTATCTACCCTAAATTTATCAAACAACAATTTATCAATTCACCACTTAAGTCATTTATCTAATTTAATTAACTTAAAGAATCTAGATATTAGCTCAAATAATATACTTAACGAAGCTACCCAAAAGCTTACACCGTTACACAAGTTAGAGTTCTTAAATATCAATAAAACAGCTATTACTATTCAAGGTATAGAAACTCTAAAAAAACTATCTCATTTAAAAATACTAATTTTAGATAAAAATTATTTCCCTAAAATTACGCGTAAAAGTATTAACATAATATTAAATAAGGCAGCTAATCTAGAAATTTCTTATGAATAATCTGTTTGTTTATCAAACAATAGCAAATCCTTACAAATGAAAGATATAGATTCCAAGAAATGATTGTAAACGGGTCTATCCAACTAATTTTACTAATTAAAATTATAAATAAAGTCCCCCTTAGTTATATCTGAATTAAATATACTTAATAAATTTAGATTAGCTGACTATAATTACACTCCCCCACAAAACTATCAAAGCTTTGAGAAAATTCTAGCAAACATACTAATTACAAAAAAAATCAACTAATAAACGATAGTATTCACTACAATCAAAAAAAATGACATAATAAAATGATGTTAAAACAAAACCTATTCACAAACCAAGATCAACACGATCTTCCAAACTAAATGAATACTTACTACATCACACTAGATATCGGTGGAACAAAAATAGCATCTGGCATTATCTATAAATCAACATGTTTTAAAACTAGTCTCATAAAATATATATACAAAACCAACACCAAAAAAGGACTATCCAATATTATTAATAGTATTGTCCACCATATTCAACATTTAAGAAAGAAAGCAGCTCTAAAACACTGGCCTCTAAATTCAAATATAATCATCGGTTGTGCAGGTAATTACTGTCCAAACATTCCCGGACTTATTCTGCCTGGAAGTGCATTTAATTTAACCGAAAAACCCAATGAATTTGATAATATCAATTTAAAAAACTTATTAGAAAATACACTAAACAATAACGTCACTATAAACATAAAAAATGACGGCTTAACTCAATTATGTGGAGCCCTAGTCGACTTAAGCATCCAAGGTAAACTTAATCAGTCTGTTAATCAAGTCATTGGCTATATTGGCCCTGGAACAGGGCTTGGTGGCGGATTTGCAAAAATAATTCAAAACAACCAATGGACCTTTATTACCAATTCCCAAATTTACGATATCGAATTAATCAATCCAAAAAATAATCAACCAGAAAATGCAGAAGATTTATTTTCGGGACGAGCCTTTTTTGAATCAACAAAACACACAGCAAAAGATGTTAACCAATCAACAGAAAAACTAATCAAACATACTCCAACACTTCATCAATACGGGCATCACTTAGCTTCATTAATCCAAAAAATATACAATGGTACACTCAAAAAAAGATCCACCCAGAAATGGAGCCCTCAAGAAATTCAATCAGTAAAAGGAACATCCTTGTTTGTACTTGGCGGAAGCCTTTTAACCAAACCACCATTATCATCTATTATCATTAAGAAAGCTCAAAAATTATTAAAAGAAAAACAACTTCACATCCAACTATTTCCAATTAAAGATAGCATTGAAACTGCCTTAAAAAGTGCCTTTTATTTTTGTTAAGCAACCCTCTTAAGTTTAACTTTCTTTTTCTTACCACCTTTTTTTTGAACACCAAATTGAGATTTAACATGATCTGGATCTACAAATACACCTTCAATTAATTCATTAATAGTATTCACCATAACTACCTTAAAATCAGCATCAATCAAACCAGGATCTTCTTTACATAAACGATCAAAATCATCCTTATTTTCAGCAGGAATATAAGCACATGTTATGCCAGCCAATTTTGCAGATTGTAGCTTAGCTCGTAAACCACCTATCTTGGTAATATTACCATGCAAATCAATTTCGCCAGTCATCGCAACATCTCGTTTAATTTGAGATTGAGTTAAAGACGACAAAATACCCACAGTAATCGCACCACCTGCTGATGGGCCATCTTTAGGAACAGCTGTTTCGGTCGCATGAATATTAATTTGAATATTTGACAAATCTTTACCCAATAAATGAGAGGCATTAGCTAACGCTACATCCATACTCTGACTCATAACGTCACCTAAACTACCTGTTTTAACAATTTTATTTCCCGACTGTTTTGTTTCAATAACCTGAAATTGAATTGGTAATAACCCCCCAGCGCCACTCATAGTCGCAAATAATCCGTTTACTTCGCCAACTCGATCTACATCTCTAATCTTTACCGGATCAATAGAAATATCCTGTAAAACTTGATCGATTAACTGACGAGAAACATTAAAGTGCGGTAAGCGAAAAGGAACCGACAACGAATACCAATTAAGATTCGTCGAATTATCACTTAAGTCTGTTAAAACATTACAATCTTGAGATAACACCCTAAGACTATTTAGTTTTTGATAAATTTTCTCAATAATTCGACCTTGAGTTCGACTACCCGCGTCCCAAGGTAACTTCTGAAGTAAATACTGAATATTTTGTTCTGAAAATGATATATCAGAAGGTAAAAAACCCAACGATTTTTCAATTCGAGGTATTTGATAATCTAACGCAATACGAACTTTTTCTGGAATCGATTGCGGTCGCGTATAAATAACCTCCATTCGATTCAATAAAATAGGATCGATAGCACTCGCATCATTGGCCGTTAAAAAAAACAAACACCGGCTCAAGTCGATATCAAAGCGTGGAATATACTTATCTTTCCAAGAATCATTTTGACTAAAATCAATAAGTTGAATCAACTGCTTCGCAACAGCATCTCCTTGCGAGTTTTTACCAATCTTATCTACTTCATCTAAAAAGAAAACCACAGGCTTACCCTTTGCTTTTACCAATGAATTAACAATTTCACCGGCCTGAGATCCTTCGTAGGTATAACCATGACCTGCCAAATAACCAGAATCAGATATACCTGCCAATGGAACTTCTGCAAAATGATACCCCAAACACTTCGAAATACCATCACGAACAAACGTTGTTTTACCTGTTCCCGGAGGACCAATAAATAAAACAGCCTTTCCTTTAGCCCCCGGATTAGTCATTAATTGAGAAACAACATCCACCATTCTCTCTTTAATATCTTGCTGACCATAGGCAACCGAATTCAAATGAGTTCGTAACTGATCTATAAATTGTTGACGATAACTCATTGAACTAGATAAAGAAACCGGAAATAACGATTGATGATAAAACGGAAGATCTGCAATAAGCTGTAATCGTTCAAATTTCTTTTGATAACCAGAATCATCCTCTGGCATTTTTCGCAACATCTGAATTTCACGAATTAACCAACCTTTATCATCATGACTCAATTTAGGCATCACCATAACCCGCTCTTCAATAATATCCAATGGATCACGAAATGACTGTTTAGCTACTTTGTAATCAGCGTAGGACTTAGCAGCCGTTAATTCTTGTTGATGAGTGCTAGATAACGTATCAAAAATATCGCGCTGAGTTAACGGATCCAAATCTTGATACAAACGAACAGCCGTATCAGTATCATTTACTAACAACGCAATATCAATCAGTTTAAATTGATCAACAATCGACTCTGATCTAAATTGCTGCAACTGCTTATCCTCTTTTTTAGACTTAAATTTAATCCATAACTTAAATGAATCATTAAGCGCCAACTCTAAGGTTTCTGTTGATTCTAATAAATAATCACGTAATGTTAACTGCTCTAAAAAAGAGTTTCTAAATGAAACCGTTGGATTTTTTATTTGAATAGGAGTAGATTTTTTCTTGCCCTTTCGTCTTTTTTTAGACAATCGATTTTCTTTATCATCATCTTTAAAGCGAGCTCTCTTTTTGACTCGTCTTGCAATTCCTGAGTCAGATTCCGAATCAGAAGAGCCAATATCCATCGGATTATAATCACTATCCGATTCATCCACATCGTCACTCGCAGAGGTTTTATCACTATCAGACGCCGATTCCTCTTCAGAAGGCTCTCTAACAATAAATATAGCATCCTCATCTGAATTAGCCTGAGCCATACTAAAAATGCTCTGCAAAATCGAAATAGCCTGACTTTTCATAACATCTTCCTGTCCAGAAGAAGCAACCCTATCATCACTGGTTTCTAATGATAAAATATAACGTCGAATCGCATCCATATCACGCCTAAGATCATGATATAACTCTAAAGCTTGCCCATCCGATTTAAGATTGCCGCCTACAACTAACCACTTCTTTTTTTCTAAAGGAACACATAAACAAACACCATTAATTTGAGAATTTAAATCTAATTTAGATTTAAACTCATGTGGACTACGAATAAATACCTCTCTATTTTTTATCAATTTATGCTTAGACTTCAACCCAATCTTCTTTAAAAAAGCAGATTGCTTGATAACACTAACCGATGTAGGTGTCATAACCTGATTAAAAAACAACAATTTATCTTCTGATACTTTCTGATATACATTAGCTAACTGAAAACCAACATAAAAAGCTAAAACCTGCATCAAATTATCAAAACCATTAGATTGAAAAAAATCAAAAAAACCTTGCTTTATATCAGCAAGCTCTGATTCTAACTGTTCACTTAATTGATAAAAAACAGATTGAGACACCGCTACTTGACGATCTAATTTCAATAATTTACTTAGAGATCCATTAAATTCTTCATTTGAATTTAATGTCAAAATTGAAGGTTTAATTAATCGATACAAAAATGAAATTTGGCGCCTTAAAAGCTGATATTCTAAATCTAAATCATTAGCAACATCAACTGGAACCTTATAAGTAAGACTAATTATTTTTTTATGCATAGAGCACCCCTTTTTATATCATTCAATACAACGAATACATATTAAAGTCGGTTAAATTAGCAATGTAGTTGACTTTAAATTTAGTACAAACATTACGTTTATACCAAAAACCCTTAACCATCCAATTTTTCATCAACTACATTGCTAATCCCCCTTTGACAAAAAAATTTGCAAAATCAATGCCACCCAAAAACAAAAGAACATATCCAAGAAAAACACAAATAAAAGCTACGTTTTTGTCAAATAAAAAAGAGGATTAAAAGAAAATATACATTTTTGTCGAAAAAATTCAAAAAATAATAAACTAGCTAATTTGAATAATCATAATTTAATCAATAAAATAGAAAGAAAATACATAAACAGGTAATTACACAGCTAAAAAAGCACAACAGGTCCAACAAATAGACGCTAAAACCGCCGCAATAGTAGCCTGAGGAATTTGAGTAGTAACATGGTCCATCAAATCACAGCCTGTACACATAGAACTTAAAATTGTTGTATCAGATAAAGGCGAACATTGATCACCAAAAACACTACCATCCATTACACAAGCAAAACAAATCGCCATAAAAAACTCAGGGTGAGCCATACTACTATTCATAGCAACGGTCCATGCCAAAGGCATCGCTAACGGAAACGCAACAGCATAAGTACCCCAACTAGTTCCTGTGGAAAAAGCAATAACAATTGTAATAAGTTGAAGAAGTACCGGCAATAACCAAAAAGGAATACTAGATCCAAGCAATTCAACCAAAAAGATCCCGCCTCCCAGCTCCTGACATAATAATCCAATAGTAATAGCAAACAATAAGATACAAGACCCATATACGACCCCCTTCAATCCATCTTGAACTCCCGCCATAATATGATGCAAAGACATTCCTCTAATTCCAGCTAACATCATCGCTAACAAAACGGCACCTCCAAAAGCCCATCTAACCTGGGGAGAACCAAATATAATAAATGTATAAATACACACGAAAATTAAAAAACCTAACGGCAAAAAAAAGTCAATAACATGAGGCTTATAACCGTCAGGAACATGACTTTCTTCTAATTCTTTTGCCGCTAACGGTTCCGCACCTTTGGCATTAAGCTGACCAGTTTCTCTTGAACGTTTAATAGCAGCCTTCAATTTTGATCCAATAAAAGGAGCCTTATCAATACTTAGTAAAAAGGTACCCAAAACAGCAAAAATAGCATAAAAACAAAAAGGAACACTTTTAAAGAAAAAAGCAATTCGGTCCGACTCTGTAGCTAAAAAACTAACTCCAGATACAAAAATAAAGGCCTGTACATACCCTGGCCACGCATTAAAAGCCAATTGAGAAGCAATTGGCGATGCAGTCGAATCAACAATATAAGATAACTCTTCATGACTAATATTTTCTTTATCAGCGATAGGCTTCACAGTAGTTCCTACCAATACAGTACTAATAGTCCCTCCCTGAAAAAAAATAACACCCAATAACCAAGCCACAAGTTTAGCCGTCCTAGGTCCTCTAACAACATGCCTAGTCATCATTTCAGCAAAAGCCCGAGCACCACCAGTTCGAGACCAAATACCCATTAATGCACCTAAAAACCATAAATATAAAATCAAAATCCCTGCCGAACTTTTTGTCATAAGCTTAGGAATAAGAACTGTATCTGTAATATTATACTGACCTAAAATAATAGCACCGGATATAATCCCACCACCTAATGATGTTAACGGCTCTCTAGTAATTAAACACAATATAATAGCCACAAAAGCAGGCAATAAAGAGCCATAGCCCCAGTGTTTTTTAACTTGTTTTTTTTGATAACTTACTTGATCTCCCGATAAATGCTGAGTATACTCTTCATAAGTAGTCGGTTCTTGATTTAATGCAGTCCATTTCTTAACATTCTCCTGAGTTAATATAGATCGCTCTATAGAAATAAGATCAATAGACTTAGGCTTACCCTTAAATATATAAAAAGCATTACGCTCATCATCAAATTGAATATCTAAGCTAGTCGATTCAACCGTCCACGTCGGTACTACAAAATGACCAATATAAAAAGATAAACATAAAATACTTACAAAAAAAATCAATCCCGATTTTTTTAATAAGGTCTGGACACTCTTAATACACTCGTTCAGTCTTAATCCCATATTCAAAAATTACCCTTCACCACAAAACCCTAAACATTAAAAAAGATAAACCAATACAAAAAAACGCCCAAAAATAAGATAGAATATAAATATCACAAATGAAGACTTTCCATAGTTATAAGAATCGTTTAAAATAAATAACTATGAATTCAAAAAAAATAATTGCTACACAAAAACAAAAAAAAATAAAAGAAAATATAGCTTTAACCAACACTTTATTTTTCACATTTCTCAAATTAAACAACCCACAAATAATAAAATCTACAACAATGAATGCCGGTTGATTTAAAATATAAATAAAGTAGACTTTAAATAGTCAAAGATATCACAAAACAAGACTCATGACGACAAAAAAAATAATTTCAATAAAAAAAAAAAATAAAAGATTACATTTAATAAAAGCTGTATTTTGTATATTTTTTGGAGAAAATAACGTTCAAAAAGAACACTCATACAAAATTGAATTAACAAAAATATTAAATTCTCAAAATTTTTTGATACTAACACCAAATAAAATCATAGAATTAGATGATAACCCTTTCGATAAACAACTATTAACATTAATTGAAAAAAACAATATTAATTTTAATAATAATTTTTTTATCGAAATGCTAAACGCACATATTATGCTCGAAAATCTTAACTTAATCAGCAAAGCAAAATTAGAAATACTAGAATTATTTTCAAAAAAAGTAATTAAAGAAAGTAAAACATTACAATCCATACAAAACAAGTACCAACAAAAACTCATTGCTAACGCCATAATATTCTTAACTCGTTTACAAATTCAAAAGCAACTCCAACTAAAAGAATCTATTTCAATCAGCCAAACCCTTTACCTAATGACAATACAAAGTTTGCTAAGTTTACAAATCGCAGTAAAATCAAAATTAAAATCCATACAATTACCGATTAATCTAGCAATAAAAACAAAGTTAAATTCCTCGTTTTCAAAAATTTGGGATCTCAAAAATAAACAAGAAAAAGAAATTAAAGAATATCAACAAAAACTACTTAAAAAAATACAATCTGCCCAAAATAAACAAAAAGAATTAAATAAAAAATTAAGCCAGCATACTCAAATTAAGGCCATTAAACAATTAGAAGCCAACTATTTAGCAGAAACACTAAAATATGATGAAGAACTAGAACTATTAAAAAAACAATTAACAACACCAATATCACATCAAAATAATTCAAAAGCCCCCCCATCAAAGCTATTTCTTCAAAAACAACAGTTAAAAGAATCCTTAAATGCATTAAAAAAAAAGATATCATCAATTAAACATCAGATAGAAACACAAAACAATAATCTATCCAACAAACAAATTCAAAAGTTAACCACAGCAAGGAAAAGTCTTGAATTACTTAAAATTAAAATAAACAGCGATAAAAAGCAATACAACAAACAAACGATGCAGTTAGCTTTCAAAATACTAGATATCAATCAAACATTAAAAAAGGAATTACTGATAAATAAAGAAAAAAAAGAACAACTCAATTTAATTAAAAAAATAAACACCGTAAACAAAGTTCTAGAAAATAATCTAAAAATATTTCAACAAACATTAAATGTAAAAGAAAAAGAATTAGCTTCACTAATCCTCCAAAATAAAGAACTTCAAAATATACCCTTAATAGAAAGTCAAAAACTAAGCAAACAACTTAACGAATTACAAAAAAGCAATTTAGAATTACAAAAAAAAATAGCTACTAAACATAAAGAAAACGACAGTTTAAGACATACCTTTTATTATAATTACTATCTAAATAATAGGTTAAATCAACATAATTCTTGGATAAACTATGTTTTAAACATCTATAAAGTCACAATAAACAAAAAAAACACTCTATTATTAAAAGAAAACATTCCTCTGGATAAAATCATATCGCTTTATAAAACAATTACACAATTAAAGAAACTAAACATTCCAATTATACAAACAGATCAAAACATCTATATATGTGGTTTCAAAATTCAAAAAAAAGATAATACCCTTCTATTTCAAGATATGACTTTTTATTTAAAAAACACTCAAAAAAAACAAATGTCAAAAGCAAATCCATCCCTTGAATCAAAAAGTAAAATCAAACAATGACTTTACCGTTAAATAAAATAATAGCGTTCCAAAACGAAATTGCTATTCAAGTACCAAAAGAAAAACTACTATTAAGTAGGTATTTATCCGATCCAGATTCACAATTTGACAATTATAGCATCCAACTAATCAAAAACTATTTAAGCAGTCCTAAAACATATTTAATTCAACAAAAGAAATGCAGCTATATTAACAACTCTACACATCCAGAAAAAGCCACCTTAACAACAATAAATAAAACATTCCCAATAGGACTACTTAATGAACTCTTAACACACATTTATTCAGTGAATATTACACATTTAAAAAAGGACAGATTAACAGTACTACACTTACTTTTAAAAAAAATAATCAGCGAATGTAAAACAATCGATAGTGTTCTAAATCCAAAACAAATACTAATTATCACAAATTCATGTATCGTCCACGAACTACTTCAAGTAATAAATAAAAAAAAGCCCTTAAAAACTACCCTTAACCTAGAATATCTGTCACCAAAAGATTTACTCAAAATATATCAAACTTTTCCAAAATTAATAACTAAAATACATTCAAAGTATAAATACAAAACAAATTCAAATCTAAAATCAATATTAAAACAAGCATGGAACTCAAAAATTCAAAAAGAAAAAAACTCTCAATTATTTAACAAAAAATTACTTCAAAAATTAACAACAGTACAACACCAAAACAAACAATTAGAACTAAAATTATCACAAAAACACAATAAAACAGAGCAGCAACTAAATCAATTAAAGTTAAAATTAGCTGCTCTAAAAACAATAAAATCAAAAAAAATAAAAGAACAACAGCAAAAAATAAAAGAACAAGCAAATAAGTCTATTCAAAAATTAAAAGAAACAATAAGCAAAGAAAAAACTATTTACCAACAACTATGCTTAGATTTAAAAACCGTTCAAGCTAATCACAACAAAAAGAATTTATTATCTAAGAAAATCACACAACTAATACAACAATTAAAAAATGAAAAAAATAAATACATCAACTATGAGTCCACACTTAAAAAAGAATTCCAAACAAAAAAAAACAACTTAGAATCCAAAATAAAAGCGCTTACCCAACAATTAAACAAGTTAAGGTCGCAAAATTTTGATAATCAAATAATTAATGTTAACAAAAAAAATACAGTCTTAAGAAAAAAAGTAAAAACAATAAATAATAGACTCAATAAAGTAAATGACATGATAGAATCACTAAAAAAGATCCACTCCGCTTACGACTATTCAAAAAAAATAGAAATTAAAAACAAAACTACTTTAAAAAAAGACATCCAATACTTCCAACAATCTAACAAACAGCTAAAACAAGAACTTAAACAATACGAAACAGTCAATAATAGCTTGTTAGAAAACTCAAAAAATTTAACGACTTCAAATTCAAATATATCTAATCTATTACAGCTAAGACAGTCTCTATTTCTACAATACCAATTAATATTTTTGTTAAATAATAGTATAACAACTCAAGATGGAATCAATTTCACTAAAATCAATGATTTATTTCCTTTAATCAAAACAATCATTAATCAAAACATTGATATCTGCATTAAAGAAAAAGTCTTATACATCTGTGGCCATAAATTCAAAAAAATGAATTCTCATATTAATTTTGGAAATATAGACTTTGATTTAAATAAAAGTCGAGATAACTCAAAATACGATTTATAAAACAATCTATTATTTAGGACGAATATCTAATAACTATAATACGACATCGTCTAAATAGTCGTAATGATCACAATACAAATCATCATCATAACTATCCTTACTATCAATACTACCCATTCTCTGAATAGGTCTAAACACAAACAAACCTCGCAAATGAGATAATACCTGCTTTCTATGAATCTGGTCATATCTCATGGCCATAACCTTTCGTCTTTGTGCATGGTCTCTATAGGCAGTTTGAATAGTTCTTGCAGATTGTCTTTGTAGTTTAAGTTTATCAAAATCTTTTCTTGCCTTATGAATATGAACTAATGTTTGTAATTTACAAGCTGAACGATCATGCATAATAGTCTCAATCACATTAAAAACGTCTCCAAAAGAAGGTCGTTTTTTAGGATTTAAACAAAACATAGACTTTAATACTTTTTGAAACTCTACAGGACTGTGATCCCTAATTTTAGAATCTAACTGATCTAATGTTTTAGAGTCTTCACAATCACTATCAGAACTATCCGATCTATAAAATAAATGATTAACCTCAGGAGTCATCTCACTACATAAAATCGTATAAATCATCGCTCCTAAAGAATATATTTGAGATTTAAAGCAAATTTTATTTTTAAAATAAGTCTCCGGAGCCATTGTCAACAAAGTCCCAGAATCACAAAGGTAGTTAGAATTACCAATCACTTCAAATATCCAGTCTAAATCTATTAATCTCAATTTACCGTTAGAATCAATAACAATATTTTCTAATTTCAAATCAGGATGAATATAGTGCTTCTCGTTTAACTGCTTTACTAAATTAATCAATTTTAAAATTAAATCATATTTTTTTAGTCTTAAAGAAAAGTCATCTGGTTTACCTAAAAAATTACTTGATATAAACTCGAACAAATCCTGACCGCCATTTTGATACTCAGAAATAAAATAGGAACCATGTTGTACACCTCGATAAAACTGAGGAGTAATATCAGAACCAAGCTTTTTACTTAATTTAATCGAATCTTTAAGAACTTTTAATGATGTTTTCTGTAAATTCTCTACTAAAACAACTTTAGAGTCAGTCGATTTAAAACAATGCTTAAACCCACCAGAAACAAAAGGTTTCAAAGGAACACTAAACCGATATCTATCACAAATTTTCTGAATAGTTTCATATGAAAAATGTTTTAATTCAGAGTTTAGAGACTTAAAAGTACGATAACATAAATTACCAATACCATCATTTTCATTATTCATCATTTCAACAATAGCATAAAATTTAGATCTCAATAGATTAACAGTTAAGTACATTCTGTATTGCTGAATTCTACTTTGAAAAACTGTATAAACCCCAAATCCTGGAAATTGTAAAAGATCTCCAAAAGTCTGTATCATTTGATTTTTTAATTCCTTCTTATTTTTGTAAATTCGGGAACCATCTTTTGAATAATTTTTAAGTTCTACATGTAAAGAATACTCTTTTTCGGATTTTTCATTAATAATATTAATTCTAGTCTTTGGAAATATATAACAATCAATAAGACCAATTTTACAACGAGACAAACAATAAGCATTACCCTTTTTAGGTACAGTAGACTTCCATCTACCCTCTATAAAGTCATCTTTAAATATATTAGCAATAATCTTTTTCATCAGAACCCCAAAAAAATATTTTTTCCCCTATCAGTATTAAATTATCGAAAAAAATAAAAAAAAATTGCATATTAAATTAATTTTTACTGAAATTTTAATTTTATAATGCTTATATCAAATAAAATATTCTCATATTTTAAAAAATAAAAAACAAATTAAAACAAATCAATACATCAAAAAAGATGGTAACGTATCTTAATCTATCTAATTAATGAATAAAAACCAACTCAAAAAATACACTCAAGATCATTTTAAAACAATACGACATCTGCCAAAAAATTTGATACTATTATTTAACAATGGAACCAACAAAATCACAGCTAATTGCTAATATTCTCATCCATCGAGGAGTCAATCAACTCTATAGCTATCAAGTACCCGAAAACTTAATTTCAGATATAACTATAGGAAGACAAGTAAAAGTACCGTTTGGAAGATTCCCAGTAAATGGGCTTGTCATGTCCTTATCAAAAGACCCTGTCGATCACCCCTTAAAACCCATTATAGATACATTAAAAAAAAAGCCCTTAATCCCCGAACCATTAATAGACTTAATTGAATGGTTTTACAATCACTACCAAACAACTCCTTTCAAAGCCTATCAAACGATTATTGGCACACGAAATATTCGCAAACTAAATGATCCAAAACCAAGCCCAAATGTTACCCCCCCTCCCTATTCTTTAAATACAGAGCAAAACAATGCTATCAAAACCATCCTTAAACAAAAAGGATCCTATCATGAAGCATTTTTACACGGTATAACAGGAAGCGGTAAAACAGAAGTCTATATGCAATTAGCCGAAACAATTCGAAATGATCAAAAACAAGTCTTAATTTTAGTACCCGAAATAGCACTAACCCCACAATTTACAAGAAATTTCACCCAACGTTTTGGAGAGTCGATATCCGTAATTCACTCAAATCTAACCGCTAAAGAACGAGAAATAGAATGGAACAAAATAAATGAAGGTCATATTTCAATTGTTATCGGACCCAGATCTGCCATTTTTGCTCCTTTATCCAATTTAGGGTTGATTGTGATTGATGAAGAACATGAATCTACCTATAAACAAGAAAATCATCCCAGATATGACACCCATTCAGTAGCCAGAAAGCGAGCTAAAAATCATAATGCATTACTAGTATTTGGATCCGCAACACCAAGTATTGATACGTACTTTCATTGCCAAAAAGAATCTGGTATCAAATTATTAGAACTCCCAAATCGAGTTTCAGGACAACCACTTCCCCAAATTACAGTAATCGATCGGCAAGAAGAAGCCGAAAATGGTATTTATCAACTGATTTCACCAACGCTTCAAAAAGCAATTCAACATCGTTTAATCAAAAAAGAAAAAGTGCTTATCCTAATTAATCGTCGGGGATATGCTCCTTACTGTAAATGCCAACGCTGCGAAACATCACTAACTTGCCCTAGTTGTAACTTAAATTACACCTATCATCACGACCGAACACTTCGATGTCATCGATGTGATCGAATCGAAAAAGTAACTAGCACCTGTCCAAAATGTAAAAAAAACAGTATCGCGTTTGAAGGAACAGGAACCCAAAAAGTAGAAATGGAACTCAAAAAATTGTACCCTAACGCAAATATTAATCGACTCGATAAAGATACTGCCAAAAATGTAACGGATATGGATAACGCTATTTCAAAATTTAAAGATACAGGTGACATTTTAATTGGAACACAATTAATTGCCAAAGGTCATCATATCGAAAGTGTAACACTTGTCGGAGTACTAGGAATCGACACATCATTATCCATTCCCGACTTTAGATCATCGGAAAGAGCATTTAATCTAATTACTCAAGTAGCAGGAAGAGCCGGCAGAGGTAAAAAAAGAGGCGAAGTGTTTGTGCAAACCTCAAACCCACATCATTATTCGATTACTCACGCCAAAACACATAACTTCAAAGAGTTTTATAAAGAAGAATGTGTTTACAGACAAGAACTATTTTATCCACCCTATTGTTCATTAATTAATGTTATTATTAGTAGTGAAGATTTAAAAGATACCAAAGCATATGCCCAAAAAATGGGAAAATATATCAAAGAAACACTAGCTCAAATGAAAGAAGAGGTACCTATGCTAGGTCCAAAACCAGCTCCCATTGAAATGGTCCGAAAACATTACCGATGGAATATTTTGCTAAAAATTGAAACTCCAAAACTAGAAAAAATAAAAGCTATTTTCCCCAAAGCCCCTAAACCTCCAAGCAATGTTAGATCTATTATCGACTTTGATCCCTGGCAAATTTTATGATTAGTATCAATATATTTATTCCAATTGCACTATTAGTCGTTGGGTTCGCATTATTGTGGAAAGGTGGCGAATTATTAGTTGATAGCGCTAGTAGTTTAGCTAGTCGAGCTAAAATCCCCCCCATGATTATTGGATTAACATTAGTTTCATTTGGAACTTCAGCGCCAGAACTATTTGTAAATATTATTGCTAGTGTCCAAAAACAATCTGATATTATTTTAGGAAATATTATTGGTAGTAATATCGCTAATACATTATTAATTTTAGGATTAGGTGGCTTATTTTATCCAAAAATGTTACAAAAAGTAACAGTAAAAAAAGAAATCATAATCAATATTTTAGTAACCCTATTATTAATTGGACTAATGATTAATCCATTTTGGAGCCCATTTAAAATATCACACTTAGATTCAATTATATTAATTCTTGCCCTAATATTATTTATGTTCTATTTAATTAAAAAAAATAAAACAATCCAAGATTCAGATTCAAGTCCAACATTGGATACTAAAAAAGCATTGCTATTCTTTAGTTTCGGGTGTGTTTGTTTACCATTAGGCGGATATTGGGTTATTGAATCCGCTATCGAACTAGCTCAATTATTTAAAATTTCAGAAGCTTGCATTTCATTATTTGCAATAGCCATAGGAACATCATTACCAGAACTAGCCACAACTATTATCGCTAGTTTAAAAAAGAAAAATGATTTAGCCTTAGGCAATATTATTGGATCTAATATATTTAATATTCTACTAATTTTAGGAATTAGTGGGCTAATAAACCCCATTATCGTTAATCCACAACTGGTATTAGATACACAAATTGCGTGTATGGCAGTCGTTGGTTTTTTAATAATGTCTATTATAAAAACAAATCCAGATATTAAACGGTTTCAATCCTTAACGTTGTTTGTATCTTATTGGGCATTTATCATCTACGTATTTTATCGAGGATAGCAACATTGACGCCTAAAGATCAACTCATTACACTTCTCAAAAAAAAAGGTACTGGCGCCTCAATGAGTAAACATTTATCCAAAGATGAACTTAATCAGTTACAAGAACTCTTTTTAAATAAATCTCTATCAATAACAACCAAAGCTACGTTACTAACAGCTATTCTAATGTTAGAAAAAACAACAGAAGAAGATCAGTGGGTTCAAGAGTTAATGAAAAACCCTCTTCAGTTAATTCCTAAAGAGCTTTTAATATTATTACCTTCACAATCTAGTTCCAATCCATTTATTCAAATAATTAAACAAGTTATTCAAAAAAAAGACTTATCCTACGATGCTTGTATTGAGGCTTGTCAGGCTATTCACGATAAATCTATTCCTGAATTTTTAAAAGCTGCATTCTTAGAAGCTGAACGATTAAAACGAGAAACAACCACCGAAAACCAAGTCTTTTTTGACTTTTATCTCCAAAAGTCAATTCAAACTAGTTTAAATACACCCATCTTAATTGATATTGCCAACAGCTACGATGGATTTAATCGAACACCCAGCATTATGCTATTTGTAGCACCTTGTTTAGCTGCCTTAGGCTACCCAACAATATTACACGGCTGTTATGAAGTTTCACCCAAAAAAGGAATCACCCATCATAAATTACTAAAAAAAGCCAATAAAAATCCTTTATATACAATTGATCAAGTCAAAGAAGAGTTAGAAAACCCATCTATTGGTTGGAGTTACATCGACCAAAAAATTTATAATCCTGAAATGGATCAATTAAATACCTTAAGAACAAACATGGTTAAACGCCCCGTACTAGCTACCATCGAAAAATTTTTAACACCATTCTATTCAAGTCAAAAAACATGCCTAATTACAGGGTTCACTCATCCTCCATATAGACAAAAAACCATCGACATTTTAAATAATCATCCACACGCTACTCATAATATCATTATTAGAGGTAGCGAAGGATCTGCTCAACTTCCAATAGACAGACGGTGTCCTGTTATTAGTCAAGATAATACAATAAATGAAGGCTATAGTAGCCCAAATGATTTTCATATAGATACCTATAACCGATTAGAACCACAACCCAATATTACATCTGAAAAAATTATTAAGGAGGCACTCAATGCCTACCATACCCAAAAAGGACTATATTTTGATCTAATTAAATACCAATGTCTTCATATTATTACCGCATTAAAATTAGAACCTTTAAAATCAGTATCAACTCGTTTAAATCAACTATTTTCAAATAAAAAAATTATCCAACATTGGAATAATGCGTTAAAAAAATAAGTTCCCATCAATTAGTAGGCTAATAAATTTGGAATAATATCAACATAATCTAGTTATGGATCAACACCAAATTAAACAGCTTTAATATAAATATATTTTGAATATATGCTTTTAATACCATCCATAACGGAGCCATCAAATGAAAGTATAATAAGATACCCAAGATTCGTATGTTGAACTAATTTAAAATGCTCTCCCAAAACTTTACATATAGAAAAAATAGATTCGTATTGAAACCAATAATCTTCATTTTATTTCCGAATATTTCTTAAAAGATAGTTAACGGCAGTAATATATTGAGTTAACTCAATTAATCGGTTCATATCCCACACATAGAAACCATTTTATGACGATTTAAAGTAAATTTATTTCCTCATACAAATTTATTATATCAAAAAAAGATCATCATCTTATTTTTAATATAATGCTCATTAAAAAGAAAATAAATAGCTAACAAAAGGGAAATAAAATAGCTAATAAAAAGAAAGAAATACTGTTTACTTCAAAAACAAAAAACTAAAATAGTTTATTGGCAAACAATCATATTTTTGGTAAGATCATAAAATTAAGTAGAAAATTAATAGCATATATGAAGAAAAAGATAATACAATCAAATTCAAACAGAAAAAATAATTTACATGAAATAGATTTCAACGAAATGTCTATTTTTTCAGAAAGTGAACTTTTAGCCGATCCAATACTAACTGATCAAACAGCAGAAGATAATACCAAAGAAACTATAAATATTGACAACTATAACTATGGTATCGATTTCAATTTCAAACACACAACAAACATTTTTCAAGAACCAATTTTAACAATCCATCCAGACTTATTAAACAAAGATACTCCAACAAACATAGATATTAACTCCATACAAAAAGAAATCCCAATAGTTGACTTTGATCATGATTTCAAAAACAAAATAAAAGAAATAAAATCACCAATAAATAAAAGCGAATTCCAAAATTTTTCTCAAAAAACAAATTCCATAAAAAAAAATATCGAAACCACAATACTAAATATTTTAAATATTAATATCAGCCAAAATGAAATAAAAATAGCAATTACTAAGTTACAGGATAAAAAGCATCAACAATTATTAACCTTCCTATTAACTGGCATCAGACATTATTATAATGCCAATATAAAACAGTCACATATAACATTAAACAAAGCAAAAGAGTTGCTATCCTCAATTGTTATACACCCAATCAATGTTAATAATACTATTGAATGTTTAGTCATGTATTATCACTATAAAACAGCAGCAATATTAGGCACCAAAAATAATAAAGACTATGATAACTTTAAAGTTAAATTAAGGTTACTTAAACCAACTAATATCAATGAATTAATAACAAAGATACTAACCCAAAGACTCTTTTGTTTTTCAGATAAAGAAAAGAGCAATTTTAAAGTACAGTTTACACATACAAAAACAACATGTTTGATTTCAAAATTAAATCCTTTCGATTTTAGAACTATTGAATTAGTCGAATACTTAACATCTATAAAACCAACAAATTACTCAAATAAACTATATGCATTAAAATGTTTAAAAAACTTTAAAGATTTACCTTCTAAATTAATCTGGGCTAGCAACTGTAAATTTAATAATAATAGATGTAATTTATTAACTATAAAGCAATGTATTTCACCATTATATTTAAAAATACTAATTACTCTTCATAATGAAATTGTCAAACTTAAAGTATTATCAACAAAATCATTTAAAAATAAAAATATTCAAAAATTAGTAACCTATCAACTGAATCGATATCTTCAACTATTAAATAAAAAAAATACCGACCTTTCAAAATTAAAGTATCAAATTAGTGACCTTAAGACTAAACTAAAAGAACAAGATAACAGTTTAACAAGTCACAGCCATTGTAGTTCCATTCAAAAAAATTTAAATAATTTAATCAAAAATCTAAAACAGTCTACAAAAATTACTAAACAACCTAAACGATTAAGACCAAAACCCACTACTATAAATAAAAATTCAACATTTCAAAACCCTATAAAACCTCCATCAAGACCCAGAAAAAAAATGAAAACCTTACCCAACAACACCAAAACTAGCCAACAAAATAAAAGTATCATTATAAGGCATCCTAAACAGTTACATCCCCTACTACAGTTTAAAAGTCATTCAAAAACACAACTAAATAGATTAAATTCAGCAAGACCAAACCAAAACAATGTGATTTTATTAAGTAATAGAATCCAATTAATTAAAGACCAAATAGCCCTCTTACAATCTAATTTAAAAAATGTTTATTAATATAACAAAAAAAGTACCGGCCATAACAAGTTCATCAACAAAAAAAGAAAATCAAATTAGTTTACTCTTCTAAAATCGACAATAATATGTAAAACTATAGTTTATGTTAAAAAAACCAGAGTTACTAGCTCCAGCAGGAAATTTAGAAAAATTAAAAACAGCATTTCTATTTGGTGCTGATGCTGTATATGTAGGATCAAAAATTTTTGGTCTCAGAAAACAAAGCGAAAACGTAACGCTTGATGAACTCAAAGAAGGTATTGATTTTGCTAACAGACGAAATAAAAAAGTATATGTCGTATTAAACGGCTTTGCCCATGACGACGACATATTAAAACTTAAACCATATTTAAAAAAAATAGAAACGCTTCAGCCTCATGGATTTATCATTTCAGATATGGGAGTTCTTCAGCTAGCTAAAGAATTAACATCTATCCCTATCCATGTTTCAACTCAAGCAAGTACATCCAATCTTTACAGTGTAAAACACTGGAAAAAAGCTGGCGCAAAGCGAGTTATATTAGCTCGAGAAGTTAGTTTAAAAGACTGCCAATTAATTAAAGACAATTGCGATATTGAATTAGAAATTTTTGTTCATGGATCAATGTGTGCAAGTTATTCTGGAAAATGTACTATTTCTAATTACACATCCGGAAGAGATTCTAATCGGGGTGGCTGTGTTCAAACATGTCGACACCAATTTGATATTTACAACCCAAATACCAAAGAAAAACAATATAGTAGTTATATTATGAATGCCAAAGACTTAATTGCAATTAAAGAGTTACCAAGTATTATTCAATCAGGTATAGAGTCACTTAAAATAGAAGGACGTATGAAATCAAAACTTTATTTAGCTAATGCCGTTTCTGTTTATCGACAAGCTATCGATGAAGCCTATAATTGTACAATCAATAATACATCCTTTCCAAAACAGTCCATATCTCGATACGAAACAGAATTGGCAAAAGTTTCTAACCGCCAATTTACGAATGGTGGACTCCAAGAAAGGCCATCTTCTATTGGCTATCATTTTGGCGGCTATGAAAAAAGCATTAATTATTTAGGCAGTATCAAAGAAGTAATTCCTCAAAAAGGAGCCTTTATACAAGTAATCAATACATTTTCTGTAGGGGATACATTAACTATAATAAATCCAAATGGAAAACAAGATACACTAACTATTACAACAATGCAGTCCACGTTAGGAGAACAAATCGAAAAAACAAAACCAAATAGCCTGATCAATTTACCTCAATTAACATCAAGCGAAAAGTTTGCGGTAGTCTGCAAACCTATTTAATTAAATATTCCAAAATTAAACCTTAATAATAAAATCTACGTCTAATAATAACATAACCATAAATAGCAAAAACCTCGGCCTAAGGACCCAAAGCCGAGGTAAAGCATATATTAAATATTTTAACAAAACTAGATTAGTTTAATGTATTATACACCTCCTAAATAAAATTTATTCATAAGAATAATCATAAATTTGCAAAAACAATACCATGTAATTCCAAAATAAAATATATAATCAAAAAACACTATTTAAAGTAAAATTTAAAAAAAATACACATAAATTCAAACAAATAAAATTTAATTAAATCATTGTTGATCAAGTTATAATCAAAAATGATCTTCCTTAAACTACCAATTTTGATTATAATGCCCTTATGTCAAATATGGATCTAGCTAAAATAACCACTTACGTAAGTTCAAAAGAACAAGTTCAAGTAGCATTAAAAAGTGGTGCCGATCATTTAATTTTAGAACATTCACTCATTTCTATCCGATCATTTAGCAATAATTGGAGCGATACTAAATTTAAATCATTAGTATTATTAATTAAAGAATCAAGAAAAATAAATCCTAATATTGAACTCAGTGTTAATTGCGACTTAATTCTTCAAAATAAAGACATACCATTAATTCAACAATTATTAGATATATTAAAACAAAATAATCTAAACCAAATCATCATCCAAGATCCAGGGCTAATTGAACTAATTAACGAGTATCAACCTCTTATCAATATAATTTTTGCTCAAGAAACTGGAAATCTGAATTTACTTAGCTTAAATCATTATAATAAACAATGTACTACACAGTTTCTAAGTAACGAAATAACCATTTCTTCAATAAAAAATGCAAAAAAGAAACTTTCAGGAAAATTAGGTATCCATGTCCAAGGCCCAATTATGATCCAATATTCATATCGTCGATTTTTAAAACATAGCCCTAATGAAACAATATCTCAAGAAGAAACAATTTTTCGACTAGCTCAAGATCAACAATACCCAAATCGATTTTATAGATTTTACGACAACCCTCATGGTCACTTCATGTATCTATATTTTGATCGGTGTTTACATCACTATTGTGATACATTATTTAAACTAAACTTAGATTATTGGATTTGTGATGCAAGAGGGGACTCTATTAGTCAATTAGAAGCTATTATTAAACATTATAAAAAACAACAAAACGACTACAATAATAACCCATCACAATATAAACCATCCGACAGCGATTTCGATCGCTTATCAACGATAATCAAAAGGCCTCTTAGACCGGGTTTTTTTAGAGTTAATAAAACCGATAAAATTATTGATAACAAAACAAAAAAAACACTTCCAAATTTTCAATATATTGGAACAGTTATAGATGTAATTAAAGAAAAATGGATGACAATAGAAATAAATACCAATTTAAATAAAAAAACAACGTTACTAATTATAAACCCAGAAGGCTATCAAATAGAATTAAATAATATCTCTTTTCGATCATTAACAGGAACAATTTCTAATGAATGCAGTGAAGGTTTATGTCAAATTAAATGGCAAAAAAAAATCTATCCAAAAAGTTCTATATTTTTAAAAATTTAATTATTCATCAAAAGTACTGATTTTTTAAAAAGAAAACATATAATAATTTATGAAATAAATAATTAACATAAAAATCATTCTGGCCCTGATATGCTTCACAAAAAAGTTGCCTTTCTTCAAAATTATAAATAAATGACGGTAATGAAAGATCGTTTAACTCAGAATATAGTCGATCATCCGTATTAAAATACATTGTTTCTTTTAAAACCATTAAAAAATTATCTATACTTTCTCTAGAATAAAAAAATGACAGCAACACTCTATATTGATCATGATTTAATTCAAATATAGATCCATCAACTAAATACCTATCATGAATACTTCTATGACCATAGCTTAACTTTTTATATTTTTGTTCAGGCAACTTAAATATCAATTTCATTTGTGATAAAAACTCCAAAAATTTCCTCTTTGTAAAACTACGTTTTAATTTAATATTATTTGTTGAGAGTAAAAGCTCTAAAGAAGTAGTATCGATATAAAACTTATGAAAAATATTATCAATAATATTTTCCTTTAATTGAGTAATCTGAATAATAGGGTCTTTATATGTAAACGAACCTTTATGTTTAAAAAATTTAATTTGATCAATGCTAGCTAATAAAGATTCATAAAATAAATAGTAATACGATACATCATTTTCATAAAAATTAACCATTTTTTGTTGATATTTCATATTTGCCGGCCGAATTCTATCCATACATTCGTTTGCTAATGTTTTAATTTTTAAAATATCTTTATCTTTCGAATTCGGTATTCTACTTATAATTGAAATTAAATTTTGTAAATTCAAAGTAAGCATATCAGAATTTTTTAAGTGAATGTTCACAATCTCATCCCTAAAATAGTTTAATCTTCCTAAATCTTTAGATTGAAGTTGTTGTTGTACTCTTTCAATTTGAAATAATCTAAAGTAAATTTTTTCAAATAATGATCGACTAACATAATATTTAATAAAAGATCCATTTCTAGATTCAAGCATACGCTGTTGAGAATTCATCTGAAGAGATCTTAGAGATGGAATTAGTTTAGTATCTTGCTCTTTTTTAGAATTTACCTCATCTAAATCTAATAAAGATAAAGCCTGACGATTATCATTAGGTAAGCCTAGCTCCTTAGCATTATTAACAGCCCAAAACTCCTCAGTATCATCTGAGTCCGAAGAAGCACGAGCTTGATCTACATGCCCATTGTTAGTATTATCTTGTTGATTACTTGATTTATATTCAAATATATCTTTAACATTATCTAATTCAAATTTTTTATGAATCTGAATATCAACTAAATCTAAATGATCTAATTTTAAGCCAGTTATCAGATGATTTATTTTAGATTTAAAATGATCAAATAATTCATTTGGCTTACATTGATCCAATTTATCATAAATATCTTTTAGATTTCCTTTTCTTACAATTGAAAAGATTCTTGTTTGAAATTTAAAATATTTTTCTCTCTTATCTTCATTAAAAGGTATAAAATAACGAATCAGTTTAGAATCATCAGAAAAATCAATATCAGGAGTAAGAGGCTCATAATTATAAAAAGATTTCATAAGCTGAAACGTTGATCTTTTAAATTCATTTATTTGACGTATATCTGATTTCTGGTATGCAATTTCAAATCTTTTTTCATTTATTTGAAATAAAATATGTTTTGATAAACCAGCTAATTTAGATAAAACTAAGGTATCAATGTCACTATCCAAATCTGTATTAAATATTTCTATCCCATCCAATGAAAAAGGATGTGAATACTTTTCATCTGTTGACATTAATAATGATAAATGGTCCAAAGAATTAAATATAAAATCAAACGAAGTAAAAGAATCCTCTATACCATCTAATTCGCTGATCCCAGAATATGGATAATCAACAATATCTTCTGTTTCATTCAAATAAACAAATGAATTTTTAAAATGATATAATTGATCTATATACTTATGATATTCATTTAAAATATATTTATATTTACTATACAAAAGTAAATTGCTATCATCCAATTGAAAAGTGTTTTTAAAATTGTCATATGATTCCTTAAATTTATATAAATCAAATCGAAGTTGCAAGCTCAAATCATCATATTTTGCTAAAATTAAAAATAATTGATTGTAAACTTTTCTACATGTATCTGTATAACTACTATCATAAACAACACTATCTAAACGACGTAATAGTGCCCGTTTTGAATCAGAGGACAATTTACAATTAACCATATTCTGTTCTATGCTTTGTTGTTTATATTCTGCTGAGTTTAACAAAAATGATGGCCTTCGTTTTCTAGTTTTGGTTGAGTTTACCATTACATCTATGTCTTGCAAATCTAATAGGTCACATAATGATTTATTTTCTAATGCCATTTGAATATAACTATCAAGGTCTTCCCCTCTTTCTCTTATCAATAAAAAGAATGCTAGTAACCCCTGTCTTAATTCATCTTCTAAGAAAATATTAGAATTAAAGTAATTTAAGTTATGAAGTTGACATAGATTTGTATAACATGATTTAAGATCTTTAAAATTTTCATCCTTATTTCTAGTTAACTTTTGATTAAAAAATAAGTTTAAAAAAGCAACTATTGTGCAATACGCAAATGGATTAACAAGTTCTGAAGGAAGGTCTGATTCACGCATAATATCCAGATGTCTGTTCATATTAAAATCGTTATCACTAATCCAGAAAAACAAACTAGTACAATATCTTTCTAATTTGTCTATTAATAAACTAACGTAGAAATTATAAAACGTTTCTTTAAAATCTGCTAAAAAACTAAAATTTTCTAATTGGATTTTATGCTGACTTAAGTAAACCTTAATTGAATTATCTATTATTTTAAAAAATTGTTTTTTTCCCAAAAATCGAACATAAGTATCACTATTAATATTATCCAAAAGTTCCTCATTTATTCTATTAGTAGAATCATCTAAAACTTGAAATAACTCAGTAATTCTATGTTTAATAACTTTCTTATGATTTATAGTATTGGAGCTATTTAAAAAAAACTCCAACGTATCATTAATTTCTTTACTATTCAAAGGAGATTTAAAATTTGTATTTTTAAATGTATTAAAGTTTTCATCCAACGAATTAAACCGTGTTTGATTTTCTAAATAAAAACAAATAATTTTTTTAGAAATTAAAGGAAGATGTTTATTCAATATTTCCTGTTTATTTTTCAACTTTTTCTCTTCTTCTAGTGTGACTTGTTCCTGAGCGTGTTTAAAGAATTGATCCATTTTTCCTCTATAGCTTGTTAACTTGTTAAAATTTATTAAAGATGAATTTTGTGTAGTGTTAAAAGACTTATCCATTAGATCTCTAAGTAAATTGTCATTTTCAGAAAAAAATCGAGTTACATCACCAATATATTCAAATGCTTTAGAAGTTTTTAACAGCTCAAAAACATCCTTTACAAACCCCTCGTGCATAATTGATTTTTCAGATTTAATAAGAGCTACTATAGTTTCAAATTCATTCCAAAGGCGCAACCCTTCACTAAATATAGCTTTAAACTTATCTGAATAGTTTTTAATCTCAACAATCAAAGTATCTTT
>QFBS01000040.1 GCA_003265895.1 Candidatus Marinamargulisbacteria bacterium SCGC AG-410-N11
GTTTAACGGGATGTGGTGTAGAGCCTAATCAAAAGGTGGTACTAGACTTAACGTCATCAACGACTAGTGGCCAGCAAGAAAGTTCTAACATTGATTCTACGGGTTCTAACGTGGAGACGGGGCTTCAATCCTCGGTTATTCGCATGGGGTATGTTAATGAACTTAGAAAGGGTGGGGTTTCTGCTATTTCTAATATTAATTACTCGGCTGTTGACTATATTATACAAGGTTTTTTGAGGCCGACTATGGCCGGAGAATTAACCAATCTTGGGAGTTTCGAAAGTTATCGAGATGAACTGGTTAAACATTCACACCAAAATAATACTAAAATTATCATGAGTATCGGTGGCGCATATCCAGAGGATATGAAAACAGCATTTGCTCATATTGCGAGTCAGCCAGAATTACGTCAAACGTTTTCGGAAAATATTATTAGTTATATTACAGATCATGGCTATGACGGTGTGGATATCGATTATGAGTTTCCTGAAAATGAAAAACAACGTCAAGATTTTACGTTATTAATGAAATCGGTTTATGAACATGTAAAGAGTCATAATTCGGACCTAGTTGTTTTATTTGGTTGTAGCCCTGGCTATAAAATTGATATGTACCAATGGGAGGCTTTATCAGATTATGTGGATTATGCCTTTTTATTTGGATACGATTGGAAGAACCCTGCTAACGGTACAATATCGAACCCTGGTAATAAACAATGGACTATTGGTAATAATACCATCGAAGCGTCTGTTCGGGGTGCCATTCATTATATTGATAGACATGGTTTTCCATTGGATAAACTAATTGTAGGGTTACCTTTTTATAGCTCTAATAACCAATCTTGGTTTTCTGTTCAAGAAGCTTGGACATCTAACCAAAATTTATTTAAAACAGATTCGTTATCGTTAGAATCTTCATTTAATGGCGCATGGTGGACAACGCCAACGGATATTTATCGGAAGATGGATGCGTTGTTAGCTACGTCAACGTCGGTATTAAACAATAACAAAACAGTTAAAGGGATCGGATTTTGGGAATTTGGTCATGAAGATCAAACGAACCCCTTATTGTCGGATGCTATTAAACAGTGGATACCTGGTAAAGGAAACTTAGTTCAATCTGTAACGGACGATTCTATTGGGACTGTAACGAATGAAGAGCCCACCACAGATTCGGAATCGGATAGCGGGTCGGAAACAACACCTTCTAGAGAGCTTAATGATATAACCGTGGTAAACCATAAAGAGTTGCCGAACCAGTTAGATTTGGTTATTAAGGTTTGGAATGGGAACATCATTTATCAAATAGGTGACTATGTGTCGTATAACGGGGCAATTTATCAAGCTACTAAAAAGACGATAAAAAATCCACAGCGTGATTGGGCGCCAGATTATCGATGGGAATATTGGAAACAAGTAGATGCTAAGCAAGTTCAAACAGCTAGTACTGATATTTCTTCTGAAAGCTCTCAACCTAGTGTTCCTGAAGAAACGGCTCCTAATTCGGATATTGCAACAGACACGGATACTCCAAACACTGTATCTTATAAATCAAATGAACAGATAAAAGCTTGGGATGAGACTATTTCTTATTCTAAAGGAGCTATTGTTTTATATAATGGAATCTTTTATCAAGCTAAGCAGGATACACCCATTAATAAATGGTGGACGCCTGATCAAACATGGCAATATTGGTTAGTTGTTGAGTTAAACGATATCGAGACTTCTGATAAAAATTCTTTACATTCAGATGTGACTGGTTCTGATGATGGTCCTGAATCAGGAACTAATAATGATGTAACAGATAGTAATAGCGGATCTACAAACATAGATAAGAGTTCTAAAGATTTATCTGGAGAAGATTCTAATTCTGAAGATTTGGCTAATGAAATTACAAAATCAATTCAAAATTGGGACCAAACAAAATCTTATATTAAAGGGTCTATTGTTTTATATAAGGAACGTTATTATAAAGCGATTAATGATACACCGATTAATAAATGGTGGACACCTAACGAAACCTATCATTTATGGGAGCAGGTACCATTAGATTCCTTGTCATTGGGATCTAACGCTTCGGATTCTACGGATCAAGATTCGTTAGGTCAAGATTCTACGGATGATACTAGTAAGGATATTTCCTCTAATGGTCCAAACGAGATACTTATTCAAGATATTATTATTAATGGAGTACAACCGGGGACATTATATAGTGATGTTGTAAATATTACAGTTGAGCCTCAACAAAATGTTACATTTACGGCGACGCTTAATGATGATGACTATGTACTGGGTTCTGACTATCGTCGAAATGGGGTTTCTTTTTTGAATGTAACGGCAACGCATATTTCAGGTGAAACGGTTACTAAATCGTTGTACTTTACAATCGGAAGTGCTCATACAGAGGGTCAAAAAAGGGTTGTTGGTTATTTTATTGCTTGGGGTGTATATGCTCGAAATTTTCATGTAGCGGATATTCCAGAAGGTGTTACTCATTTGAATTATGCTTTTGCTAATATTAAAAATGGTGAAATTGTGTTGGGAGACTCATATGCCGATATGGATAAAATGTACTCTGGAATGAAATGGGATGATCCTATTAAAGGATCTTTTGGTGAATTAATTAAATATAAACAAAAGAATCCTCATGTTAAGACCCTAATTTCGGTAGGTGGATGGACCTGGTCTCAGCATTTTTCCGATGTTGCCTTAACCAATGAATCTAGAGTTAAATTTGCTAAATCTTGTATTGAGTTTATTAAGACATGGCAATTTGATGGTGTCGATATTGACTGGGAGTATCCAGTTAAAGGAGGGTTGGGGACTAATAAGTATCGGTTGGAAGATAAACAAAATTATACACTATTAATGCAAGAAATTAGGGATCAGTTAAATGAATTATCAGCTATTACTGGCCAAACATATTACTTGACCATGGCAACGGCGGCAGGACGTGATAAGGCTGTTAACTTAGATCTTGGAAAATTGGCTAATATTGTGGATTGGATTAACGTGATGACCTATGATTTTCATGGGGCTTGGGATAGCCATACCAATCATAACGCACCGTTATATCCAAACCCTAATTCGCCGTCATCATTTGGTTTGGAATATGGTTATACGGTTAGTGAAGCCATTGAATTATATTTACAGTCGGTACCGGCAAATAAAATTCATCTTGGATTAGGGTTTTATGGACGTTCTACTAAAGGATTTAATAATGGTGTGTCGAAACATTATTCTGGAGAAGGACTTTTTAAACCGTTTACGGCATCAGGTCAAAATAATAACCGGTTAGGCCCAGGTTCTTGGGTGGATTGGTCTGGAGGATTAGGGTCTTTAGATTATAAAGATATTAAGGACAATTATGTCAATAAAAATGGTTATCAATATTTTTGGGATGATTTTGGAAAGGTTCCTTATTTAGTTAATCCTGAAAAGAACGTATTTGTTAGTTATGATAATCCTAGATCGATTGGATTGAAGGTTCAATTTGCTAAGGAAAAGGATTTGGGTGGGGTGATGATTTGGGAGTTATCTCAGGATAGTATGGATCATGAGATGATGACTACCATCCTAAAAAACCTATAGTGCAGGGAGCGTTGAGAGATTCCGCTATTCAGCTAAATTTAGGACTTTAACTATACCGCTCGGCTTTGCCTCGCTCTACGATAGTCTGCAGTCCTAAATTTAACTGACTAGCGAAATTCTCAACGCTCTTGGTATTTATTCTGGCTCGCTATCGCATGGGGGTGGATCCATTAAAACAACAAAGGCAACCTCTTTATTTTTGGCGTTTTATAAACAACTTAGACGTTAAGATTTCCGCCGATAATTCTAAACAATCAATGATGTTATCATGGTTTAAGTATCTTCTTCTGAAATATCATTTACTGTCTTCTTTTGAACAGATTACAACCTGTGATTTATTTATTTTGAATATGGGTTATGAATACACTAAAAGCAAGATAAACATTGTTATATTCAATGATCTTTAAAGCAGAGTTCAACAGAGATACGAAGAACCGTTTTGTCTAATTCTCCTAAACTGTTGAATCGTTCCTTTTATGACTTTGATCCGTCAGTTTGTAATTACCTTTTTCTGTGTTATCGTGTTTTTTTATTATTATCGTTTAGTATTGCTTATATTTTTTAATAGAGCAACGTAAATATAAATAGATTTACCTTGGTGCAAATAGCTTTTGATAATTAATTTCAGTTAGTGTATGACATATCGTTTTAAATTCTAACAAAGATTTTGTGTTTTTTAGAGTATCGTAGATTTCACGATTTATTTTCAATTCCTTATTTTCAGGATGAAATAAATGAGGAAATTGCTCAATTATTTCTGTTTTTTTATCTTCATCTAATGATTTGAAAGCTATATTTATTTGTTTTGATATATGATTATAGTGATCATATTTATATTGATCAGCCAAATCATCTGTAAACCATGTTTGAAAGGTATTGAACCTTTTATTGAAATCAATAAAATTTTTTAATTTTTGATCTTTATTATGAAGAATAAAGCGGTTGTATCGATTAATCGTTTTCCTTTTTGCATGGTTAATCCAGCTCGATAGCTGTTGATCTAAAAGAGTAGCGTTAATTTGAGCTAATTTACTATTATTTTTTGAGTGGGTTCCTTCATTTTGTAATGGTAAATCAGTAATTATTTTTTGTGACTTTTGGAATTGCATAATCATTGTATCTAATTCAATATGTCTAAATTGATCATATATTACTTTTGCTATTCTTTGAATGTCATCTTTATTGCTTTCAATGATTGCTTGAATCTGTGGGCCTATACGTGGATCGAGTAGTTTCGGTGTCAACGGTTCTAATAAGAGATTGATATCTAAATGTTCTAAGCTATCGATATCGAGAGTGCTCGTGAAAGCATTGCATACAAGTTCATAGATTTTGTCGTAAACTAACATATCTAAAATTTGTGTAGCGCAACTCCCTGTCTTTTGAGTTCCTGCTATTGGTGATGGAACTTGTAAGTAAGTTGACGAATGCGTAGATATGTTTTGACTATTTGTATGTGACAGTAGGGACGAATCAGTTGCTTTGATAGCTTCTTGTTTTTGAAATTCAGTGCTAAAACAAAGTTCATACAAATCTTCTAGGGTTGGCTTTGTTTTATTTTTTAACCAATCCTTAATTTTTATATCTAGCGTGTTTTCATGGGATTGTTCAGTTTTATCTTCTGCTGACCTTTCGGTTATAGATCGTGTTTTCTTTTGTAAATGGCGAAGCTTTTCCGGAGTTACTTCATCGTTAATAATCATTAGTATTAATTGACCTAATCGGCTGTGGTTATTAATCTTTTGTTCAATTTTTAGTGGCGCCTTTATAGAGGATATTTGTGGTGGTAGATATATCGACGACATATACCCTCGGTTAAATAATGATAGAATGCATTCTGAGTCATTTAAATTAACAACTTTAACGCCAATTGCATGGGCGCTTTTTTTAGTTGGCATTCCTAAATACTTAGCATATGGTTTATGGCTATTTTGTTCTGTTAACATACTTTTTACACTGTTGCATATATCGGGTAATCGCTGTAATAAATTAAATTCTAGAGGTGTATAGTTGAATTTATATGGTTTGAACTCTGTTAATTTTTTTTCTAATAGAGATAGCTGTTCTAACATCATTGGTTTCACAGGATTAGTAGTATTATACCAACCAGATAAGTCATTAGGTATCTGTAACCTGATCGCATTAAATAAACTGTGTTGTAAATGACTTTTAGCTATTTGATCTTCTTTATTTATATTTAATAATATTTCTAAAAATACTTTATTTTCCATAGCAATGTTTAAGGGAGTTTTGCACGATTTATTTTTTTGAGAAAGAAGTACCTTAATAGTTTTTTCTGGAAAGGTGTCTAACATTTTTATAAAACTTAGATATGTATCGTAAATTATTTTTTCTTTAAGGGAAGGTTTATCTAATATGTAATGCAAGAAGTTTTTTCCTTCTTTATCTTGAAATTCTAAATAATCTAATTTATCTGGAAATCGTTCTATTGATAACATGATCATTTTATGGAGTTCTTCTAAATTTTTACATGTTTTGCTTTTAAATAATTCAGTAATAAGAAGTTTCAATGGATGGTCATCATTAGATGGTATTTCGATAGTACTATCTAAAAATACACGATAAATCTCTAGATTATTTGTTTTGATAACGGTTTTTAACAGATCTTTTTCCTTGATAACATCTGGATTTTTCGACAATATAGATTGGATAAGGTCTAGATTTTTTTCAGTAATAGCTAAGAAAATATGTTCTTTGTTTTCACGTTTGATACAATCAAAAATGTTTGTGATCGCTGTTCCAATATCACTAGTCGTTGATTGTAAATTAAAATCTATTGTTTTAAAATAGTCGAAAAAGGTATTTACTTTTTGGAGATAATTTGGGCTCATATTTAATGATTGATTCGATGTTAATAACCTTTTTAATTGATCCGATACGTTAATTTGTTTACTTATATCAACAATCGCTAGATTGCGGATTATTATTCCAATTATGTTTTTGATCTCTGTTTCAGAACTTTTGAGATTAAAAGATTTAAAATCTTGAGTTGCTAATTCTAAGCCTAGATCGATCTTATTCGAAATGTTTTCGTGTTTTTCTTCAACACTTTCGCCATTCTTAAGTCGTTTATTTATATGTGATTGTTGAATATCTATTAAATGCTGTAACCCTTTATCTATTGGTTTAGGCTGAAAATGCGTAGGTTTTGTTTTTGATTCACCACCTAATAATCTTACAAATTCTTCTAGTGTACTAAGAATAATAGGTTTTGTAGATGGAATGTTAGTTATGATTTTTTTTAAGTCGTTTCTTAATGAGCTATAGTTTCTTAGATGAGATACTGTATACATTTTAGTTAGGCCCTCGATTAACTTTTGTTTTGTTTCTATAGGGATACTAGTTATATCTTGAATATAGTTTATTGTTTGATCTATATTATTTATTATTTTGGAGGTGCTTGATGGGGTTACTTTTTCTTCAATTGTTTGAGCGGCAGGTGCTTTTGTAAGGGTTTGTTTTGATCGAAATTCTTTGGAAAGAGACTCTATTTTGTCTTTAATTTGTTGTTTTAATTCATTGTAGTTGTCTTTCATTTGTTTGGGTATTTTAATGTTTTTCAATAATTGGAATAATTGTTGGTAATCTTCGATGTTTAAATAATCGGAGTAGCTTTTATTTGGTTTATAATGTTTAAGGTCAAATTTTGCTATGAGTGTATGTAAAGCGGGAGGGGGCGGTGATGAACACTCTTTTAATTGACTAATAAAGTAATCTAGTTTGCAAGATATGATAGGTGTTTTTTGTTCAACGGAATATGGTTCTACATATGAGTTTTCCATATTTTTTATGATGCTTTTAATAAATCGATTAAAAGCTAGCGAATCTTGTTTTTTTTTTGTTTTGGGTCTTTTTTTTAAGAGAGCTGGCTTAACTCGACTATCGGTATCGTTAACTCTTGATTCCTGATAGATTTGTTGAATATTTTGTTTCAATTCTTGTATTAATTCATTTTTTTTTGAGTTTATTTTTTTACTTTTCGGTATTAAAGCTATTTTTGCGATACTTTTTTGTAACCAATGTTGAATTATTTCGAACTTTGTTAATCGGTTAATAGTTGAGTCTGTTGATATTAAATTTTGTTCAAAAGCTTCTTCTAAGAGAATAATAGTTGTTTTATTATCTAGATTAAGATCGATACTTAATTTAATGATATTGTTTATATCAGATTTGAATTGTGGCGAATTTAAATCTTGTCTGTATTGGTTCCAAACAAATTGGTTTTTGATAATGGACGAACTTAACGAGTTTTCAGTTTTTTGATCTTCTATTATTTTTAAATGGATTTCTAAGGAGTTTGCTGTAGAAGACGATGTGACTTTCTTTCTGAATCTTTCTATTAAAGATGCTAATTGTCCTTTACTTTTAAGTGACTTTTTTTTTAATTCTTTACTTAAATAAGAGACTTCTTTTTTTGTTTTTGAGGATTTGATATGTCTTACATCTTTAGATGTTTTTTTTTGCATTTTAGCGTCCTTTTATATGATGACAATTATTGCTAGTTAATACCCATAACTATATGGATTCAAACATGTAAATATTTTATGAATATCTTTTAGAATAAACTAATTAACTTAATTTATACATGATTAAAAAAAGATAAGGGCATCATTAATCGATAGACTTGTCATTTTTATATTAGTTAGAGGTCGTATTATATATTTAATGAATACGTATTTAAATTAATTGGGTAAGTTAAGGAAAACGTAATAGTTATGTTTTTGGTTTTATTTTTTTATTATTATTTAACAGCTGAATGACTTTACAGATTTCAAGGTTATTTTGAACCTTGGTTACTTTATTTAGGGCATTAACAATTTCATTTTTACGGCTCATATCTCGTAAAGATACAATGATTTTGTAGCTTGCGTTTAATAATCCTACAGCCCAAAATGAGCGATCTAGCAAGAAATCCTTTAATTAAAACGGTTTTATTCGTAGATATGATGTTACTCCTTATCGCGTTGTGTTGTAGTTTGTTATAGTCTTGTATTTGATTTTTTATTGATTTTTTTGTTGATCTAAAACATTTTGAACTGATTTTGCCATATCTAAGAAACTTTTATCTAGTGGGGTGGGTTTCCAATTAAATAAGCTTATTGTTTCTGAATTATCACAGGTTACATGTCTATCTAAAAATCCAATCATACCCTTCGCTTGTTTATCGAATAATCCCATTAACTTTACCATAAATGTTGGTAATTTTTTTGTTGGGACATCATAACCATTTTCTTTTAATAACATAGCTATCGATCTCATAGAGGTAGGGGTTTCATTTGCACTAATAATTCTTTTTCCATTTGCTTTTTCATGAGTCATTGCTTGAAGATGGTGCTTTGCAACATCTCTTACATCTACCATCGTAAACGAAATATTGGGGATGGCGGGCATTTTTTTTGTAAGGAGCTGAACGCAAATATCTAATGATGTACATTTAATATCGGGACTTAGTGTAGGGCCCATTACCCCTCCTGGATTTATTACTGTTAACTCTAGCTTGTGATCACCCTTTTGATTTTCAATAAAATCCCATGCTGCTTTCTCTGCTATTGTTTTACTTTTTTCATAAGCTGTAACTTTATTTGTTAGATTTGTCCAGGAACTTGGGTCAAATCGACCTACTTTAATATGTGCTGCCATAGCTGCAATAGATGACGTAATGACTACCCTTTTAATTTTTGCTTTTTTTGCAGCCCTTAAAGCTCTTAGTGTTCCTTCTTTTGCAGGTTCAATTAATTCGTTTTCGTCATCTGGTTCCAACATCACAAAAGGAGAGGCTACATGCATAACATATGTGCAGTCTGACATAGCTTCATCCCAACCGTGGTCTTTTAATAAATCTAGTTCGCAAAATTCAAGACTATCTTTTATATCAACTTTTTTAGCTAAAGCTTCTTGGACTTCTTTTTTTCGACTCATGTCTCGTAAAGAACCTTTTACTTTAAAACCAGATTTAATTAATTCAACGGCACAAAATTGTGCAATCCATCCAGAGATTCCTGTTATTAAAACTTTTTTTTTATCCATTTTATTTCCTTTAGTATAAATATTAATCGTTAAATAACAAAAATGCCTTAGATTAGCTAAGGCATTTTTGTTTTAATTATAGGAGGTTTAATTTTGTGGAGCTATATTTTCTGTAACGATTATTGTAAATGATAGTGGCGATGGTATTTTACTTCCAGATGTTCTTGATGGATGGTAATAGTCGATATTTACTTTGTAGGTACCATATTGAATTCCAGTTTTGTTGATCATTAATTTAAAAGTATCTGGATTTGGTAAATTAACATTGTATTTAGTGAAATTTGTCGCGTCATTTCCTGTTAACTCAATGTTATTAAAGCTTGGAGTGAAATTTGTTGTAACTCCATTTTCTTTTTCTATCAGTTTTATTTCGCCTCCTATAGACTTTATTATGTTTCCTACATTATCTGTTGTTGTTGAATTATTAATAGAGTTTAGAGTTAGTGTTCTAGTATTTGATGTAGGCAAATTAGTCCAAACTTGATCTTTAAAAATTTGATAGTAATAAGTTTTTGAGGTTTCTATTGGTGTTTCTTCTGTTGTTTCTGGAGTTGTTGTATCAGTGGAGTCTGTATTTGTTTTGTCTATCGTGACGTCTAAAAATTTAGTTGGATCTGAACATGATGCAAGAAAAATGCA
>QFBS01000041.1 GCA_003265895.1 Candidatus Marinamargulisbacteria bacterium SCGC AG-410-N11
AAAAATCGAAATAAATATATTAGATAATTAGAGATATAATAAATATACTTTTTTTTTAAAATAAAATTGATCAAAACTAACGGATTAAATTAGAGAACTAATAAACCGCTCTATTTTCATCAAAGAAATATATTACTCTATTAGTAAACAACCACATATAAACATAAGAGCTATAAATTATCCCAAAATCTGATATTTCATTCTTTAATCCAAATCTAACCACCTACACGTTAGTCAATCCGCATAAATTTATAATTAAGTAATATAAGCAATAACACGTTATATTTTAAAGTATAAATATAAAAAATTAATTGTGTTATTTAAATCTGTAAAATTTTAAACAATTTAATGAGTCAGTTTATTATTTAAAGGCTTAATAGAAAATTAGATAATAATAAATTAATTATAAAAACAAACAGTTTCTTTTATTAGACTTTAGTCAATATTCATTAATAAATACAATATTCATATAAAATGATCATATGTAAAATAAGGATATTTTAAAATATCATACAAAAAATGGTAAATCAAAACGCTTAGAAATATGATCTAAATTTATGTATTGAAAAAATAAAAACACTAGCCTTATAATTTGCATATTAAATAAATCATTACATAATGCGTTATTTAAATATTAGAATTGTATAGAAATAATCACACTTTTACATTTTAACTTTAATAAATATAATTTAAAATTACTTTACTTTGATGGTAACTTTCTAACAAAAAGGACACCTTCAATTGATTTTATTAAATTAATAATGTCATTATCGACTTCTTGGTCTGTATCTATAATATTATAAGCTATATTGTCTTTACTCTTATTAATCATTTCAGCTATATTAATACATTTTTCACCAAAAAAGTGTAGTTATTTGACTTACCATTGTTGGAATGTTTTCAGTTAAAATTGTAATTCTATTAGTAGAAGATCTCTCTAAAATACATTCCGGAAAGTTAACAGAGTTTACTATATTACCATTATATAAAAAATCCTTTACTTGATCTACTACCATTAAAGAACAATTAATTTCTGATTCTTCAGTAGATGCACCTAAATGGGGAACATTAATAACTTGTTGATGATTAATTGTTTTTTCAGATGGAAAATCAGTTACAAATTTAGCTGTAGAATCACCATTTAAATGTTCTAACATAGAATCTACATCGATAATTTCTCCACGTGAAAAATTAACTACACACACACCTTTTTTGGTTTGTTTTAACAAATCCTTATTTAAAAAACCTCGAGTAGCATTTGTTAAAGGCATATGAAAAGAAATGTAATCAGAAGTAGAAATTAGTTGATTTAAATTTTCAGCTTGCTTTACTAAACGTGATAAACCCCATGCTCTTTTAACAGAAATAAAAGGATCATAACCTTCAACATTCATACCTAAGGAAGATAATGAATTAGAAACCATTACTCCTATAGCTCCTAAACCAATAATACCCAATTTCTTGCCTTTTAATTCAGTTCCCTTAAAATTTGATTTATTTTCTTCTACAACCTGTGCAACATTACTAACTTCCTTCAATGAGCTGGTATATTCAATCGCCCGTTTCAAGTGCCTGGATGCTACAACCATTGAACCTATAACTAATTCTTTTACAGCATTAGCATTTGCACCAGGACTATTAAAGACAGCAATACCTCTTTGAGTACATTCTTCTACAGGAATATTATTAACGCCTACTCCAGCTCTACCAATAGCTAATATTCCATCCGGAATCTTAATATTATTTAAGTTTTCACTTCTTAAAATTATAGCATTTGATTTTAGTAAATCATTTTCAATCTTAATTCCTGATTTTTTTAATAAAGATATTCCCTGTATAGCAATCTTATTATAAGTTTTAACTTGAAACATTTATCCACGTCCTTATCGTTTTCTAAATTGATAACCTTTTCTAGCCTTTTTACGACCATACTTCTTACGTTCTTTAACTCTGGAATCTCTTTTTAATAACCCCTGAGACTTTAAAGGTTTTCTAAATTCTTCATTTAATTCAATTAATGCTCTAGCAACTCCAAGTTGAGAGGCTTCTGTCTGCCCCACAATACCCCCACCAAGAGTTTTAATTACGATATCATATTTTTTTTCAAGTCCTAAAACTTTTAAAGGAAATATTATCTTACTTTCTAAAATCGATGTATTAACATAATCTTTAATATTCTTACCATTGATTGTAAATCTTCCTTTACCTTCAAATAACCAAGTTTTAGCAACAGATGACTTTCTTCTTCCAGTTCCATAAAAACTCTCCGTTGGAATTTTCAATTCAATAGTATTAGATTTAGTCTTTTTTACACTCTTAATTTCAGAGACCTTTGTAGACTTTACTTCAGTAGATTTTACACTTTTTGTTTTAGTATTTTTAGATTTATTATTTTTTTCAGTAGACATATTTTACCTTTCCTTTAAAATTGTAATATTTTTGGATTTTGTGCTTCATGTATATGTGAGTCACTTTTAAATATTCTTAATTTCTTTAACATTTTTCTACCAAGTCTGTTTTTAGGTAACATACCCTTAACTGCCTGATAAATTATTCTCTCAGGTGTTCTTGCTTTCATGATACGATATTTAGTAGACTTTAACCCTCCACTATAACCAGTATGTCTATGATAATACTTATCCTCTTCCTTATTACCAGTAACACGTACTTTTTGAGAATTAATTACAATAACAAAATCACCTGCATCTACAGATGGTGTATAAATAGCTTTTTGTTTACCCATCAAAACTTTTGCTATGTTAGAGGCTAACCGACCAAGAACCTGTATTTCTTAAAACCGTAAAATCATGACGTCCCATAATAATATTTTTTAAACTCTCAAAAATATTAAAATCTATATTTAAGTTAACTTCAGCTACAAAATCTCTTAAATAAATTGGAGTATTTCCTCTTTCTGTAAATAAATAATTATAAGTACGAGAAATTGCTGACCGAATAACATCAAATGTTAGTTCAACCGGCTTCATAGCATTTAATTTTAGATTTTTAGGTAGTAAATTATTAATTGCATATTTGATTTTATAAAGATTTAACTCCTTACAAGTTATAAACTGAACTACTTGAGAATTTGCATGAACGCCTTTATCTGTTCGTCCTGAACCTTTAAAACTTGAAGCATCAGGTATAATTCTTTTTACAATTAGTTTAACAACTCCCATCACTGTTTCATACCCATCTTGTTCTTGAAAACCATAATAATCAGTACCTTGATAACTAATATATAATACGTATTTATTCAACTAATTCTATAAGACTCATGGGTGCCCCATCACCTTTTCTTCTTTTACTTAATTTTACAATTCTAGTAAAGCCACCATTCCTATTTGAATATTTAATTGAAACCTCGGATGTAAGTTTTTTAAACGTATCTTTTTGCGGTAATTTTTTAAGAATATGTCGTTTACTAGCTAAGTCAGAATCTTTGGAAGCGGAAATCAGTTTTTCAACATATGATTGCACTGCCTTTGCTCTTACAGCTGTTGTAATAATCTTACCATTATTTATTAATGATCTAGATAATGCTTTTAACATAGCTATTCTCTGATCTGTAGGCTTACTTAATTTATTGTTTGACTTACGATGTCTCATGATTTAATCTCCGTTTTAAATTTCAGTTCCTTTTAAAGCTAAATTATACTGTTTTAATTTTGTATTGATTTCATCTGCACTCTTTTTACCAAAGTTTTTAATCTTTATCAGTTCAGACATATCCTTTTCAATCAACTCACCTACTGATTCAATAGCTGCTCTTTTTAAGCAATTAGATGATCTAGCAGATAATTCTAAATCATCAATACTCATATCTAAAGCATTAATCTGATTGGCATTATCTTCATCAACCTCAGCTTCTTCTTCCTCAGGTTTTTCATTAATCCTATCAAAAACCTCAAGCTGTGAAGATAGTAATTTTACAGCTTTTTTAACAGCATTCTCAGAATCAATACTTCCATCTGTCTTAACATTTAATATTAACTTATCATTATTCAGCTGATCACCAACTCGTATATTCTCAACTTCAAAATTAACAGTCTCTATAGGAGAATAACTAGCATCCAAAAAAATACGATCAATTTCCTTTGAGTCCCCTGGATTATGAACAACATAACCCTTCCCCTTAGCTACCTCAATATCAATGTTAAGCTCACCATTACCAGTAATCTCTGCAATATATTGCTCATCATTAATAATTCTTAAATGAGAAGGTAATTTAATATCATTAGCTGTAATGACTTTTTTTCCTTTTACATTAATTGTCGCATTAACATTTTCATGTTCTTTACTATCAGAAACAAAAACAACTGACTTAATATTTGATATTATGTCTATAACATCAGTAACAACGTTAGGTAACGTCGAAAACTCATGATTAACACCATCAATTTTTACAGATACAACCGCCATACCCTCTAAAGAAGATAACAAAACTCTCCGTAAAGAATTACCTAAAGTTGTCCCCATACCACGGTCTAATGGTGAAATAACAAATCTTCCATTAACATCATCTTTAACTTCATAATTTACCCAAGATTGCTTATTCATAAATTATAATCTCCTTAAAATTAATTAAACTCTTCGTCGTTTACGCGGACGACAACCATTATGAGGAATAGGAGTAACATCCTTAATAGATTCCACATCTAATCCAACAGACTGCATAGCCCTTATTGCTGTCTCTCTACCTGCACCAGGACCATTAACCAATATATGAACTGATTTCATTCCACAATTATCCATGGCTTTTTTTGCAACCTGCTCTGCAATCAACTGAGCTGCAAAGGGAGTACCTTTTTTGGTACCCTTAAACCCAACCATTCCAGATGATCCAGTAGAAACTACATTTCCTGATTCATCAGTAATCGTTACTATTGTATTATTAAATGTAGCCTTTATATTAACTACACCAATAGCAACCTGCTTTTTAACTTTCTTTTTTTTAACTTTCAAATCTTCCTCCTAAATCCCTACTTAGTAACTTTCTTTTTACCAGCAACGGCAATCTTTTTACCTCGCTTAGTCCTTGCGTTCGTATGAGTTCTCTGTCCTCTACATGGTAATTTCCTTTTATGCCGTTCACCTCTATAACTACCAATTTCTTTTAAACGCTTAATATCCATACTAACTTGACGCTTCAAATCACCCTCTATTGGATATTCTCTTAATAGTGATCTTAATTTAACTATTTGATCTTCAGATATATCTTTAGTTTTTATATTTTCATCTATACTAGCTTCTTTCAATATATCTTTGGATTTTTGAAGTCCAATACCAAATATATAAGTTAAAGCTATAACTATATCTTTATTACGTGGTAAATCAATTCCTGCTAATCTTGCCATTTTTTCCTCCTACCCTTGTCTCTGTTTATGTTTAGGATTAGAGCATATAACCCTATAAATCCTATTTCTTCGAATTATTTTACAATTTTTACACATTTTTCTTACTGATGCTCTAACTTTCATATTAACTCCAATATTTTAAACTAATTTTTCATTATAATGCATTTAAATAAAATTGTTAAGTATTAATTAAGAAAACTTATTATTCTATTATAAATATTTTCTGGATCATCATTAACATCAACCTCATTTATTTTATTACCATAGTATTTGATTACAGGGGCAATAAAATTATAGTAATCTTTTAACCTCTTAATAATAATAGCAATTTCATCATCTTGTCTCTTCCTTAACTGTAATCTTTTTACTAATACCTCTTCTTTACAAAGGAAAACACAAACTCTAATATCAATTCCAAAATCCTTAGATAAAGAGTCTAAATATTTTGCTTGATTTAACGTCCTTGGATATCCATCAGCTATAATGCCATATTTATTTTTTTTATATTCTAATTCAAAATGTTTATAGAATAACTCATTTATTAGATCATCTGATACTAACTGACCATTTTTCATTTTAGAACTTACTCTTTTACCAATATTAGTCTCATCCGTAACTTCTTTCCTTAAAATATCTCCAGTAGATATGGATAACATTTCTTTATTCTTACATAATAATTTTGATTGAGTACCCTTTCCTGATCCAGGAGGTCCAATAAATATTAGTAATCGGTCATTCATTTAGATTAAACCCTCATACCTCTTAGAGATTATGTATACTTCTATTTGCTTAACAAGATCCATAGCAACTCCAACAATAATTAAGATTGCAGTTCCTCCTAATCCCATTAATGAAGTAACATTTGTAAAATTAGCACCTAATATCGGAACTAATGCGACAAAAGCCAAAAAGGTAGCTCCAATTAAAGTTAATCTAGAAATTATACGATCTAAATAAGTTACAGTTGATTGACCTGGTCTTACACCCATAATAAATCCCCCTTGTCGTTTTATTGCATTCGACAATTCCTCAGGATTAAAACTAATTGCCGTATAAAAATAGGTAAAGAAAAAAATTAAACCACAAAAAAACAAATTGTATGCTAAACCATCATATTGATAATAAACTGCAAAAAATGTTCTAACTGATTCAATAGGAATGTATTCACCTATTATCAACGGAAATTGCAACAATGCACTAGCAAATATTATTGGCAATACACCACCTTGAATTAAACGTAAAGGTATATAAGAGGTTTGTCCACCAGTAACCTTTCGGCCAACTACTTTCTTTGCATACTGTACAGGAATTCGTCTTTCTGCTTCTTGAACAAAAACTATTGCAATAATCATAAATAATAATAATAAAATTAAAATAAGAACATTTACAATATTCGTACCTGCTTTAACTAACATTACAGTATTACTAATATACATTGGAATTTGTGCAATAATACCAACAAAAATTAATAAAGAAGCACCATTGCCTATTCCATTTTCAGTAATTAACTCACCCATCCACATAACTAACGCAGCTCCAGCGACTAAAGATAAAGTTGCATACAATACAAAAAAATAAAAAGGAATTTCAGGTGATACAAAAGGCTTAAAACTGAAAGTAAAAAAAAGACCTTGAACAATTGAAAGAACAACAGCTAAATATCGCGTATATTGTGCGACTTGTTTTCTTCCTGCCTCACCTTCTTGACTTAAGTCTTTTAATTTAGGTGAAATGAAAGTCATTAATTGCATTATTATCGATGCATTAATAAAAGGTAAAATTCCTAAAGCAAATATAGAAAATCTTTCAAGACCTCCACCAGAAAATAGATTTATAAATCCTAGAATACTGTTATTACCAAATAACTCAGACCTTAATAGTTCGTTATCTAAACCAGATATAGGTATATATGAACCTAATCTATACAAGAATAACATAATGACTACATATAGTAGTTTTTGTCTTAACTCTGGTAATTTAAATATTGCTTTAATATTTTCCATAACTAATTGGAAATTTCAAATGATGAACCACTTTTTTCTAATTTAATTAAAGCAGCTTTTGAAATATAAGGTAATTTAATTGACACTTTTTTAGTTAAATCTCCATTAGCAAGTAACTTAATTGGAATTTGTTTATTAATAAAGCCTTTAGTAATTAAAGATTCTATATTTACTTCATCTCCATCATTGTAATGATTTTGGATAGTATCTAAATTAATTACAAACATTTTTTCTTTAGATAAATTTTTAATTCCTCTTCTTTTAGGCAAACGTTTATATAATGGCATTTGTCCGCCTTCAAAACCTGGCCTACTCTTAAATCCAGATCTAGATCTTTGACCTTTATGACCTCTACCACATTCACCACCAAAACCTGAAGCATTACCACGCCCTACACGTCTTCTTTTCTTTTTAGAACCTTCCTTTGGACTTAATTTTAAAATTGTCATTATTTATCCTCACCATTTTCTTTTTTAACATAAACCGGTAACTTTTTACCACGTTTTAATTCTTCTGTTTTTAAATCTTTCAATTGAGATAATCCATTAAATACAGCTTTGGTCATATTAATTACGTTTCTTGAACCTATTGCTTTAGCAACTACATCCTTAATACCAGCTGCTTCTAATATTATCCTTACAGCACCTCCAGCTATAACACCAGTACCAGGCTTTGCAGGCTTAATTATAACTCTTGTAGAAGCAAATCTTCCCTCTACTATATGGGGTAATGTTCCAGAAACAATATTTACCCTTTTAAATGATTTATTTGACTTATCAATACCTTGCTTTATCGCAACTGGCACTTCTCTTGACTTACCAATTCCGTAACCAACATTACCTTTTTTATCACCAGTTATTACAAATGCTCTAAAAGCTAATCGTTTTCCACCTTTTACAACTTTATTTACTCTATCTATTCTAATAACTTTCTCTAAATTATCATTTTGTGTTAAGTCTTTTGAAGAGTTTCTTTCTCTTACTTTAGATTTTTTATCATTCATATAAATCTCCTTTAAATTTTAACACCGTTTTTTCGCATTTGATCTGCTATAACTTTAATTTTTCCAGTATATCTATATTTACCTCTGTTAAATGTTAATTTAGTCAGCTTTTTTTCCTTAATTTTTTTAGAAACCTGATCTGCCAGTTTAATAGCTATATCAGAATTCTTTTTTGTTTTATCAATCGACATTGTAGTTCCAGAAACAACTACCTTACCTGTTTCATCCTCTATAATTTGAATGGCAATTTGACGATTGCTTCTATAAACTTGTATTTTTAATTTTTCATTCATTATTTCCACCTATTTCTTAACCGTTTTACCTGGTTTCTTTTTAATTTGATCTCCAACAAAATGAATACCTTTACCTTTATAAGCATCTCTTTTTCGTAAAGACTTTATTTCAGCACAAACTTGACCTAATTTTTGTTTATCTATAGACTTGACTTTAAATTCAGTAGGATTAATAACCTCAAATTCTACACTATCAGGACAATCAAAATTAACTGGATGTGAATATCCTAAACTAAAAATAAGGTTTTTACCTTTTTGTTGAACTTTATAACCAATACCCTGTAATGTTAAAGATTTTTCAAAACCTACAGAAACACCAGTAACCATATTGTTAATCAAAGATCTCATTAATCCATGTAATTCTTTCTGCTTTTTATCCTTCTTATCATTAACAGATACAGAAATCTCTGTATCACTAAACGAAACGTTAATATTATTAGGAATATCAAGATTTAAGTTCCCTTTAGTTCCTGAAACATTTAAATTGTTTCCTTTAATTTCTAATTTAATTTTGTTATCTATTGAAATTTTCTTATTACCAATACGTGACATATTATCTCCTTTATGTGACCCGAACTAACAATTGACCACCGATTCCATTAATTCTAGCATTTCTTCCTGTCATTATACCTTTTGATGTGCTAATTATGTTTATTCCAAATCCATTTTGAACTTTTTCAATTTTACTTTTTCTTACATATTTTCTCTTACTAACCTTACTAACAGCATCGATTGTATTTATTATACTTTCTCCATCTTTTGTATATTTTAATTCAATTACAATAGATTTAATATTACTTCGTATTTCATGTACTTTAATAGTATTTACAAAACCTTCTTCATTTAAAATATTTAAAATTGCTAACTTTGTATTACTATATGGAATTGTTACTGTTTCATGCTTTTCTTTAATTCCATTTCTTATCCTTGTATACATATCACATAATGGATCCATAATTGTCATAATTTACCTCCTACCATGACGACTTTGTTACACCTGGTAAACATCCTTCACCAGCTAATGTTCTTACACAAATTCTACACATTCCAAAAAAACGCAAAAAACCTCTTGGTCTTCCGCAAATTTGACACCGATTTCTATATTGTATAGTATTCTTTTTTTTCTTATTTCTATTTATCATAGATACTTTTGCCATAATATTCCTCTCTAATTCTTTCTAAATGGGAATCCCATTAAGTCCATTAATTTATAAGCATCTTTATCATTATTAGCTGTTGTAACAATTGATATATTTAAACCTCTACTTTTATCTAGATTATCATATACAACTTCAGGAAATACCAAATCCTCTTTTAGGCCAATATTATAATTTCCTCTACTATCAAAAGATTTACTAGAAATACCCCTAAAATCGCGAATTCTTGGTAGGCTAATATTTATAAATTTACTTAAGAAATCATACATTTTTTTCTTCCGTAATGTTACCATAACACCTACAATATTTCCTTCTCTTAACTTAAAATTGGAAATTGCTTTTTTTGCTATCTTTTTTATAGGCTTTTGACCAGTAATTTCAAAAAATGTGTTAAAACTAGTTTCAACA
>QFBS01000042.1 GCA_003265895.1 Candidatus Marinamargulisbacteria bacterium SCGC AG-410-N11
CGAGAACAAAACCTTGAATTTTCTAAAACACTTTTTTTTAGTATAAGAGCACGTATTGGCGGGTTAATTAGAAAAGGTCACCATAGCAAAACTGCCACTACAGTTAACTACACAGGTATCATTGGCATTATTGCAAATAGAAGAGCTAGTCAATTAGCTGATAAAATTCAAATTTCAGATTATAGCTCTAAAATGGTACAACGTATTTGCAAAGAGCTTGTTAGTAGAGCGGCAAAGGCTAATATTGTATTATTTAAACATAACCCAAATAACCAAGCCGATCCTCTGTATAATATTGTGGATAATGCATTAGAAGTTACGGTACCCATTAGAAAAGCAAGAGACCTTTTTAATATTTTACAAAAAACTCAAAATCATACATTAAATAAAAAAACAGAGTCGTTTAGATTTGGTACTAGCTATTCTTGTGATAGACCCAGCTATGTAGAAGAGGGAAATGAATCGCCAACTTTAACGGCAGCCAAAACCCCGTTACCGACTAATATGTCTAATAGAGCTACGATAGCGCCAAATAAACCACCAAAACTCGAAAATGATAACACGGAAACTACGCTATCAACATATTTGTCGGCTGAAAATATATTAGAGCTCTGATTAACTAATATCTAAACAATCAGAATTAAACGTTTTTTTATTTAAACTTTTTCTTGTACTTTCGAAACTGTTTTTTAGTTAGAATCAGCTTTAAATCAGCATAATACCTATCTTGAATCCGAGTAATATCTTTTTTATATTGATCTGTAACCTTATCAAACTTTTTTGATTGCTCCTTATTTAACTTTAAAGATTTTATAACTTTTTTTGTATGTTGAGAGTAAGCTTGCTTTTTATGTATCTTTTTTGCAGGTGCGCCAGTACCACAACTACCACAGTGAGCATAGATACTTGTTGATAAAAATAAAATCATTAGACTTATGGTTATTTGTTTAATTAGCATAACTTATCTCCTTAATTTAATATTATTAGTATTATATACTATTTTATTTTTTAAGAATATTAAATTGATATAATATTAGTTATAATGTTAAAAGAACTTTTTTATTAAATATTTGTTTATATAAATTTATTAAAAACATGATTACATTAACAACACCATCAATACTGTTTCCCGCCATAACATTGTTAATGTTAGCGTATACAAACCGTTTTTTGGCATTATCTCAATTAATACGGTCACTACATAGTGACTATCATCAAAACAAGTCATTACGCACACTTAAGCAAATTAATCACTTAAGAACTCGTGTTTTTTTAATTCGTTTTATGCAAGGCTTTGGAGCTCTTTCTATTATTTTATGCACAATTAGTATTTTTAGTTTACTGTTACATAATAATAAATTAGGTTTATATTTTTTTGTTTTTAGTTTATTAACATTTCTTATCTCTATTTTAAGTTCACTAATTGAGATTATTATTTCTAGTAAAGCATTAAATATATTATTATCAGATTTAGAAGATAATAAGTAATATTATTACTTGTAACCCACTAATTCTACATAAGCGTTACCACGATGGGTTCCATTAACTGAAGCCCTACCCTCCCAATATTTAAATTTGCTAAGCTGTAGTTCTTGATTATTTAATGTTGGTTTAACAAAAATATCAATATTTAAGGTTTCTATTTTTATATTCCATCGACTGGGATATCGAATATTTGTTTTACTACTAACCCAATACTTTTGTTCTATTAAATTAATTTGATTATGATTTATATATTTACTGTCTCCATTTGGATAACTTAATGTCCCAAAGTAAAAATCTTTTTCTTTAGACTCGCTTCTTACCTTAGCTATCATTAAGTTACGACCATCGTCTAATTGAATGGCAAACCAGTCCCATCCAATATAATCTGCTCCAACACTTTGTTGATATGGACTAGACTGCTGATTTGTAATATTGGAATTAAAAAATTCATGGTCAAACCAAACACTAGCATTATCAATCTCAAACTTCTTATTATTTATTTCTAACTGACCAAAACCTTTAATTCTAGGCATTGAATAATAATAAGACGCTTGAGTTTTTTCGTGATTTTTTATACTATATCCGTTTTTTCCATTTAAAATAATATTAGAAAACTGGCTTAGTTCTAATCTTAAATCAATGTTACTAGACTTTGCATTAAGTTTAATTTGACTACCTAACAACTTAACTAACCAATCACCGTTCCATACGTGTAAAGTCTCTGTTTTAGCTCCCGCCATATCAAAGGACTCTCGATTAATTCTTTCAAAAAAGTAAAATTTTTGATTAGTTTCGTCTGTAATTGTGAAATGAGCAAAATAAATATTTTTGATATCCCACTCATTATTGTTTTGAACCTTATTGGTATCCACTCTAAAAAAAGTTAACTCAAATCCAAATACTTCTTGTTTTTTAGTATTTAAATGACCTGTAAAATACCACCACTCTGTATTAAATTGATGATGAGCCCCATGATCTTTAGGAAATGTCCACGAGTAAGACTCTTGGGGTTCGGCTAAAAGCGAACAGCTTAGAATAAGCTTAATTAATAAAATAACTACTTTTAATAGATTCATATACTCTTTTTTCTGAACTTATATTTTTCCAGACATGTTTAAATGCAATATAAGACGTTACTATTATAATTAATACCATTAAAATACTTAACCATATAATAGGTTTAAATGAAAAAGTTAGTGGTATATTCCAACCAAAATGAATAGGTGTTATCTTTTTTAAAATTACCCAAGATAGCCCTAAACCCGTAACAATAGACATTAATACACTAATAACGCCTATAAAACAGCTATGAGAAAAAATTAACTGAATGATATGCTTCTTTTGACCACCCATTGTAAATAACTGAGTTAACTCTACGCGTCGATCAATGGTTAATACAGATAACATATTTATTAAAACAAATAACGCGATAATGCCACTAATAGACGCTAATACCCAGGTTAACGCAAATGTTTGATTAAATGTATTAATCACATAGCTTTGCAGTTGCTTATTAGTTTGAATCAATAAATGACTAAACGAATCAAATAAAGTCTCTTTAAATTTAGGATTTATGTTCAAGGCAAGACCATGTAATTGAAAATTTTTCTTGTATAAGGATTTCATTTTTTTCTTTGAAATAGTAATAACACCCAATTCGGATGCATAATCTGTATATACGCCAGCGACTTCTCCTGTAATATCGCCCATCCTTGTGGGTATTGTCAATTTACTACCTACGCTAACTTTTAATTTGTTTAAAGCTGCTTCAGAAATAAATATATCATTACTACTTGTAGGTTTATTATTATGTAAAATGACTTGAATTTCTTTGAATAAATCTTTAAATGGGACAGCTGTTAATATCATGGGGTTGCCATTTATCTTGATTCTATCTCTAGATATACTACGCGCTTCAATAATACCTGGATGATTTATAATGTTGTTAATATCATCGTCTGACAACGCAACTGGATTTGGGATAGAATTATTTTTTGCTTGGATGTAAATATCCATTGGTGTACTATTTACAATCCAAGATTTAACAGATAATTCAAAACTATTGATAAATATAGTCATCGAAATAAATAAACCACAGGCTAACGAAATAGCGACAACCATAATTGTAGATAAAATAATATCTCGCCTAATATAAAAAGAGGCTGTTTTTAACATAATAAAAGACTTAATGGATTGGTTTTTAAAAAAATAAGATAATAATGAAATTATTATTAATGTACAAAAAAATATCAATAAAAGTAAACTAATCATCGATTGAAAAGCAACCCATTTTATATGATTACTAGTGAGTAGATACCAATACGAAACAATAATAAACGTAACTGCAATTAACCATTGAAAATAACGATGACAATGTAAAAGTTTTTTTTCGACGGTTTGAATAATAGGACTAATTGCTAATGTTACAGATACAGTAGATATTAATAATGCCTTTATTATTGTATTAAAACTAATAATAATATTATCGATACTAATAGAGTAATATAATGTATTAATCGTTTTTGAAAGAACACCTATCCCTAATTGGCTCATTCCTATACCGATGGATACCCCAATAATTGTTGTTATAATGATAAAACCAACAATTTCAATTGCCATAACTAAGCGTCTGGAGATATTGCTGATTCCTAAATTTAACAATACCTGATCTATTAATAATCGCTGCTTCTGAATAAATCTAAAAAACAAATAGATTAGTAAGGAACTAATTACAATTGAAAAAATACCAATAAACTTTAAATTAATAAAAAAAGAGTCCGATAGCCTTGATGATTGAGCGGTTTGTTTGCTTAAAATAATATCGGTGAATGATATAGAGGTAAATTCTTTTGCTTGATAATCTTCTAAATAAAATCGATCTATTAAAATATTTGGATATACTCTTTTGAAATCACTTATATCCATTACTAATGTAGGTATCGAAAAGTCTGAAGAGTAAATTTGCAAGGCTTTTAATTTTTTTTTATTCAATGTTATTGAAACTCTTTTATTTGAGTCTATTTTATTAGTTAATAAGAATAAATCTGCATTGTTGAATGATTCATTACTAAGTTGTAATTGGTCTTGAATTACAGAATTTAGAAATACACTATCAATTCCAAGAATATGTGAAATATAATTTTTATTATTTATTTGAATTTCTTGGGTTATCTTAGTAAAAGGGTACCCGTGTGATATCATCGGTAATTTTAAAATATCTCTTATTTCAGAATTCTTTAACCCCCCTCTGTTATGAGTAATATAATTAGATGGATATACTTTTGACAGTAGATCCTGTTTATTTAAATTCTTTTCTATTGTATCAACAAAAATAAATACACTTGTAACTAATCCAATGCTTAAAATCAAACCCAATATTGATAATATTGTTTTTAGCCAAAATGCTTTGTAATCTCTAAATGAGGTTAGAAAAAAAATATGAATACTATTTTTGATCATTGGTTAGAACTTATTAACCCATCATTAATATTAATAATTTGATCAGCTATTTTTTGAGCTTTTGGATCATGGCTAGTAAATATAATATTTGTTTCTCTATACTTTTTGATATTTTCAAACGTATCAAATATCAAATCCCTATTTAGAGTATCTAAATTCCCCGTTGGTTCATCCGCTAAAATAATTTTAGGGCTATTTATTAAGGCTCTTACCAATGATGCTCGTTGTAACTCCCCTCCAGACACAGAATAAGGCATTTTTTTCTTAATTGATTGAATACCTAGCTGATTAGTTAGCTCTTCACATTTTTTTAAATAATCTGATTTTTTTTGGTTTGCTAATAATGCCGGGAGAATAATATTTTCTTCGATACTTAAACTTGGCAAAAAATTAAAAGACTGATAAACAAGACCTATATTTTTAAGTCGAAATTTTGCCCGATTATTTTTAGATAATTTATTAATTTCTTGATTATCAATTTTGATCAACCCTTTTTGTGGCAAAATCAAACCAGCTAGACAATGTATTAGAGTTGTTTTTCCAGATCCACTTCTACCGTTTACCAACGTTATGACATTTTTTTTAATATCAAATGATATGTTCTTTAAGATTGGAATATTTTCATAACCTACGGAAACATGATAGGTACAACCTTTAACTGTTATGATACTATTAGACATTTTTTTCAGATCTTTTTTTTATATGACGACACATTCCTTGAAAAATAATCCAATGAATTGGATACAAAATATACCAATACATATACCCCAAAATACCAAACGGTAAAAAAATAGCCGTTTGCTCTAAATTTATCTGAGTATCATTAATTTTTTTTATCTCAAAGTAAAGCCAGGCTCTACCAGGCAATTTCATTTCAGCTCGTAAATGAATATTTTTTTTATTTTCAATCTTTTCTACTCGCCACCAATCTACTATATCTCCTGGCTTTAAAAAAATTTCATCGCGACGTTTTCGTCTAAATCCGGGACCGCCAATTAATGAGTCAATAAACGCTCTTATTTTCCACAATGTGTTTGCAAAATACCATCCTTGATTACCGCCAATACGCTGAATAACTGAAAAAACCTTTTCATCTGGTGCATTTATTTTTAGTGAATAGGTATCAAAAATCTTTTCTTTAGTCGAATAATCTAGCGTTGAGTTTGAATAAGAGTAAGTTGACGATAGTGAAGATGCCCAATGAGTCTCTTCTTTGTCTACTAACGCTATATTAATTGCATCTTGTAAGGTCATTGGATTAATTCCAAATATGTTTGTGTCATCTTTTCGTTCTACAATAGTTGGGTTCCTCAAGCTTTCAATTAACTTTCTACCAATCCTTGAATATACTGGAGTTATCAAAGCTAGCCAATAACTAGATAACCGAAGTGATAAAAAGGGAAATCGTAAAATAAATCTTTTTTTATTTGTTAACCTAATATAGGTTTCCATTAAACCTAAATAGGATGTTTTCTGTGGACATCCAATATCAAAAATCATTGATTTATCTAAATTAAGTTCAATACTCTTATACAAGTATTTAATAACATCATCAATGGCTATTGGCTGAGCCTCGATTGTAACCCATTTTGGCACAATCATAACAGGAAGCCGTTCACATAAAGAACGACATATCTCAAATGACAAGCTCCCTGAACCGATAATAATTGATGCTCGAAGAGTTATGACTGGGATTCCTGATTGCCTTAAAATATCACCCACATGTAGTCGACTTCTCATGTGTGAGGATAAATTGCTTTCTTGATTCTTGGCGATTATCCCCCCCAAATATACAATTTTTTTTACACCATTTTTTTGTGCCGCTTTTGCAAAATTTTGAGCACAAAGCTCTTCTAATTTTTCAAACTTATCATCAGAGGTTCCTAAAGAATGAATCATGTAAAAAGCAACATCTATCTGTTTAAGTGCTTCCATTAAGTCTGATAAACTTGTGGCATCGCATTTTACAACATCAACGCTAGAAGGAAATCGTCCCTCAATATAGTGAGGCCGTCGTGCTGTACATCTAACAAGATATTGTTGATTTGCTAAATAATTAATTAATCGTCCACCAACATAACCAGACGAACCAGTAACTAAAATTTTATTTTTTTTCACAGAAACCCCTTTAATAATATAGATAGTAACTTAAGATCATTGCTTATTCAATGTCGGACAGATTAAGGTTTCTGTAAATATGTAACCGTTCATGCCTTGGATATGATTTTTCCAAAAATCGATTATTATGCTTTTGTTTTCTTTTCTTTATTTTTTTACGCCATAATCGATAGCTACTTGGTTTTAATTTTTTTTTCATTAATTTTTTGACTTTATCTTCAGATAACTGTGTGTGATGTTGAATGGATTCGAATGATGTTTTAAAACACCATGCCATACCGATAACATCATTTAGTCTGTTTTTTTCCATAAAAATACCTGCTTTGTTTAAATTTACTATGGATTTAAAAATGAATGCCTCTGCTTATTAAATCGATCCCATTCATATAATATTCTTATATGTTTCTTATGATTCAAAAATAATACTTCCATTTGATTAAAATTAGATACACAAACTGAAAAATTATTAATCGGATTTTTCAAATTAGCTCCTGATAAATGATTTTCTTTCGAAATCTTTGTTGATGGTGCATTGATTGATTTGTAACATTGTTGTTGATTTTTTGTTGTCTTACTAAACATAAAAGCTGAAAGTCTGTTATTAGTATGTATATGGGATTTTGCTTTAAATCTAACTTGCAATAAATCCTCTTTAGAGTAAAACAGCAATGATGTACTAGGGTTCGATCTAACTTGTTCAACTTTAGGAGACCTAATATCAGTATGAAAAATAATTGAACGTCTATTAAGGTTCCATCGTCTTAACACTACTGTTCTTAGCTCTATATCCGATTTATTATGGGAGGCAAAATAACATTGATGAAATGGGTGCCGACTTGAATCAACACCTATATCCATCAATTTATTAACTTCATTTAAAATTTCAGTACTATCTGAATGAATAGATAACATACCTATTCAACAATCATATATCCCTTCATCATCATATAATGTCCTGGATATGTACATATATAAATATATTTACCGGGTGTGCTAGGCGCTTTAAACGAAACTTGAGTCTTACTGCCTGCATCCGCCATTGGCGTAGCTACTAATACCGCAGGGTGATTAGGCATATAATCTTTAGCAGTCATCGCATTTTGGCCGACTTCGGAAACTTTAGTATTATCGTTTAAAATTACAATGTTATGCTTCATGTTTTCAAGGGTTGCAATGTTATCCATAATTAAAGTTACATCTTGGTTTGCTTCTACTCTAAATTCTTTTGTTTGATATGCCATTTTATTACCATCAGGCTGCAAAGTAATACTCACAGGTTTACTCCCAGAACACCCCGTTAATATTGCTATTGTTAATGTACAAATAAATAAGTTTGTTAAAATTTTCATTGTTTCTCCTTTTAATTTATTTAAAAACAATACAATCACCTCCTTAAAAGAATTTACTATAATCATACCACGATAACCACTTACTTTCTATCTTTTCGCTATTACTTTTCTACCATGTCGATAAAGTCAACTAAATGAGATTGCTATATTAATATCTAAAAGAATAAGACTTACAGCATCTATAACATCCTTTTTATATTCTTTATTTTTACTTACTACTTCTCTAATGTTTTTATCTTTATACTTTTTTTTCTTGATTATTTTTTTTATTATTCTCCATCTTTGCTCGATCCCTATCTTGGAGTGTTTTGAAAATAAGTTCTGACCTTGATTTAATTCTAAAAAAGCAAGTTCCGGATGATATTCTATAAGTTTTATATTGACACTATCCATGAAATTTTGAACTTCTCCTATTTTAGCAAATAAGTTATAACTTTGCTTAGATAGCTTAGGTTTGCCTTTATCAGAACATTCCTTGTTAATATCAAAATAACTCATCTTTAGCCACTGTTTAACAGGAGCGTAAAAAATACAACTATGTCTACTTTTTA
>QFBS01000043.1 GCA_003265895.1 Candidatus Marinamargulisbacteria bacterium SCGC AG-410-N11
AACACCTCCCCTATTAAATAAAGGTTGCATTATCCATATATTTTGATAAATTAACGGATATGATTCAAAAAGTTATAGCGACATCTTACCCTAACAGAACAAGCGACAGCGATCAAGTCATCCAAGTCAGTCCCTCCAATATTAAAGATAGTATCATTCAAAATACAGGTGGTTATGAAAGATTTAATCTATTTATAGCGTCATTCAAGGCTCTTTCCAAAGTTAACCATCCGTTACAAAATAGCCTTTTACTACTCAAATTAATTAGTAATAACAATCAACTTTATCACACATTATTTCTAAACAAGTTTTCTGATACTATTATTAACACACTATTTTCAGATCATCTTAACAACACACAATTAAATCACCTTATCCAGTTGTTTAAATATGAACCAACCCATTTAGAAACAGTCGATACAATGAAGAAAAGTTTAAGTTCATTTGAAAGTAATTCAAAAATTAATCGATTTTATTATAAAGAATTAACAACCATTTTAAAGCATATCGCACAATTTAAAAAAGACTCGTCACTGATTCATCAACTATTTGTTTATCAAGAAGTTATAAAAGCTTATGTCCAATTCGAAACATCATTATCCAAAAGTATAAAACAAATATATTCAGAACATCTCAAACAACAACTTAAAAAACAAAGCCCAAAACGATCTGGCAAAAAAAAGAAATCATCCAAAAATAAAAAGAAAAAAATGATTATTGGTTATCCAGCTATTTCAGCGATTGATATATTGATCAATAATAAAAAAAACAAAGCCATTGAATCCTTTATTAATCTATTAATCCAATTATTAAATCATTTATTTAAACAACAACATCCTTATTTACTACCAACTATTGCACCTCAATCAGATAAATATGCCGTTATTGGCTCCACCATAACAACAGTTATTAATGACCTTGTCACCCAGTGGAAGGCCTCGTATAAAAAACCATTTCATATTGAAACCGCTCTTAGACAACAAAGCCGAACCATTGATGTCCAATTATGTGAAGGCTTAGACATATTAAATAAGTTTATTAATGCCCTATCCATTCATCAACTTAACTTATTCAAACAACAGCCAGCCTGTAATAATGTTAGTTATTTAGAGCCGTTTATTGTAAAACATAGTCAATCCTATACCAAAATAAATCATTTAATATCAACTAAATCGTATTTAAAAAAATCAGCTACAGAGTGTCATCAGCTACTAATATTTACTAAAGATTTTCTTACCAAACTACAATCCATTGATACCAATGGCCATGAACAGGATAGCTACTATTCTCATTATCATATGTTCCTTTCCCTAACAATGCTATTTTTAGATACCATAACTAAACGATTTAATTACAAAACAAAACTTGAACAGTTACAACAATCGTTAAACAACCCACAGTTAAACCATCAACATGACTATCTAGAAAACATTATTTGTACGCAAAAATCAAAACAAAAACTTTCCAAATCCAAAGAGATCAAACAAAAATTAAGAGCGGATCGAATTGAAAAAAGACAACAAACATTTAAAAAAGCGCAACAATCTTTTACTAAAAAAGTAGATCTCGCTATAAAAGAAACCCAGCAATTCTTAACACACAATTGTAATACTCAAAACCTCAAAAACTTAGACCCTTCAGAAATAAGTACAATTTTAGACCACCTAAATCAATACCAAACTTGGTTTAACAACCGACAAGATACCGTTTCAAAGTTACTTAAAAGTAATCAGCAAGACACTATTAGTACCATATTACATAAGGTAACATTAGCCATTAAAAAGATAACATTGATACAAAAACATTTAAAAAGAAGACTAACACAATTATCTCAATTATTTATCCCCATCCATCAACGAACCAACGACTATCGAAATACCTTACTATCGTTAGCTTCTCATGAATATGTAAAAGATATAATAAGCGAATTATATCGCCCAAAAGGATACACAACCACCGTTTACTTTGATGGCGGTACCGCCTCTGGACTAGTCCATGAAGCAGAAACCGGTCACTTTTTATCAGAACGATCTCATTATTGGAAATCCTTAATATTTTATGATTATATTTCTGATTTAATGTCTAATTACGAATCATTGTTTGATTACGCTGATTATCAATTACTATCCTACCTAATAACCGACCTTGAAGTCGCCACAACATTATTTACAGATCATTACAATCCAAACACATTGCAACCAAACCAGTAACAACATACACTTTATAAAGCTAACGAACGAGCACCTTCATATCTTGGCGTCGTCGAGTTAGTTCAATTTTAACATAATCAGCAGTAGAAATTGCCTGTGGTTTCTTAATAATTAAGTCAATGATATCGATCTGGTATGTATCAAAAATATGATAAAAAATACCATATGCCAATGCCTCTATTAATTGAAATGAAGTCCCCGCAACATAATCTTTTACAGATCGTACTAAACTACCATAATCAAGAGTATCGGTTAATCGATCCGACTCTGCAGATGCCGATAAATCGCAATGTAATACTAGCGAAATTAAAATAGGTTGGGTACTGGTTCGTTCTGAATCATAAACACCAATTAAAGTTGGTATCTGTAAATCTTTAATTTCAATTTTATCCATAACACCCATTTTATCAAAACAATGCCAATCGTAACAGATAACGATCTTAATGCCATATCATACACATAAACCATACAAAACAAAAAAAGAATTCATATCAAAAAATCTGGGCAACGATTGTTAGATAGTAGCTAATTAATCTAAAACAGAGTTAATTAAGGTTAAGACTTGTTAAAAAATATAAACAAAGAAGGCTAAAAATACAATTTTATAAATAATAAAACAGCAGTAAATAAAAGAGCATAATGTTGTAAAATTAAAATTCATTGAAATTTTTTTGTAAAATTACACGATAATAGGTTAAGGAGAGTAAAAATGGTAAAAAAATTATTTTTTTCAAAATTAAATTTCATGCTTAGCAATACCGCAACATTTAGTGACGGCGGCTTACGCTATGGCTGGAAGCCTGCCTCCTATCACTATCAAATAATCTCGTAATTTAAATTAAATAAAAAAACATAGGTCCTTAAACAAATTTAAGGATTATAAACATTTAATTTAAGGAGATTAAAAATGAAATATCACCATTATTTTGATAGATTTGAGAAAAGACAACATGCAAAACATATTAAGACACGACTTAAGTTAGAAAGTCGACAAAACAAATATCGATACCCAACAAGGTCATCATCCGTAGCAAGTAACCACACTAGAATGCTATTAATCACATTATTATTAGGTAGCTATGCAATTAATGTAAATGCTCAAATAAGTTCGGAAACATCTCATTCAAATTTAAATTCATCAGACCAACCCAATAAGCAACTAATACGCAGAAGCCAAGTAAAACAACATAATAGCATTGTACATAGTTCAGACGTTTTCCTGAAAGCACCACCTTCGGTTCCTAAAAAAGCTAACCCATCCGTAACAAAAAGATTACGAGGGTTAAACGATGATCTTAATTGTATCAAAAACAATATAGCATGTGTTGACGCTAGTAAAGCACTAGATAACTACTCTACGTTAGAGTTCAATGAAATCATTAGAAATATTCCAAAAAACGTAAATCATGCATTTAAACAAATCAATAACAACAAAAAAGTTACAGAAGATACAATTAATGGAAAATCTCATGTAGCCTATACATTAAGAATGGCTATTCAAGAAAGTGGGTGTAACCCCAAAATAGTAAACAAATTTGGATTTACGGGATTATTTCAATTTGGACCACCTGCCTTTAAAGATATCGGAATTACAACTGAGAATGAAATAGAAAAATTCAAAAATACCCCTATTTTACAAATCCACGGCTGGTGGAAATTTTGTCAAAAAACATGGCATTATTTATCACATACTTTAGACAACAAATTTAGTACATCAATAGATAATATTAATTGGAATACATCGAAGAAGTTTCAAGTAGATAGTTCTGTTACAGATAATCAGCTTAAACAGTTAAGATCGTACTTTAATGATGAATCTATTATGAGAGGATCTAAAATAACTCTAAAAATAACCAAATCAGGAGCGTTAGCAGCTGCTCATTTACAAGGACAGGCAAATGTAGCGAGAATGTTAACTCAATATAATATTAAAAGCTTAGACTTTGATGAAACAGATACACCTCTAGTTAAATATTTTGATGGATTTGGGGGCTATGACATTGAAAAAGACATACTATCATATGTTGAAAAACTAGATGACCCTTTAGCCAATAAAATTCCTATACCTACAAATGAATGGCAACAATTTACAGATGAAGATAGTGGATTAACAGTATCTTTTTCAAAGTGGACTTTAAAACTAGTCGATAAAAATGGAAATGATATAGCTGGCACATTGGAAAAAGCAGAAATCGACCATGAATTTTCACGAGAATACATTGCATCTTATATTAGAAAAAACCGTCCTGACCAAACACAGTTAAACGAATTAGCCACTCAAATTAATCCCCCGAACGATACTTACCAAATTTTTGAAGACCCAAATAGTTCTGTTAGAATTAAATATTCTAAATGGAATGCAATGTTTGTAAATTCAAAAGAAGAAGAAATCCCTGGTACAAAAACCGCTAAAGACTATGCCTCAAATAAAGAAGAATTTACAAGTAAAGATATTGCAAAATTAGTCATAAGTAACTATTTAGAAAATATTATTACCCCCACTAACGAGTATCAAGTTTTTTTAGATCCAGAAAACCCAAAAATTAAGATCGAATATTCTAAGTGGAATGTATGGTTACTAAATGAGAAAGGTGAAAAGATAAAAGAAAAAAATTGGAAAGCAAGTGAAAACACCGAATTCACAACAAATGATATCGTCTCCATTATTAAAGAACTAAGAAACCCAAAATCAAAAAAGCCGAGTACTCCTGCTCAAAATAAGGATGCAACAGCATCAGCCGCATCAGCCTTAACAATAGCACCCGCAGCGATCGCTCTATCAATATTGAATTCCTTTAAATAGTATTCTCAACTAACTTGAGCCAAAATGGCTCAAGTTAGTAAAAAAAATCCCAAAAAATTATTATGAAATTTTTTCATTATTATTTCCTTAATATAGTAGTCGAAATCTAAAACAATTAAACCCTTACAATAGAAAAACCTCTAAACAGTCGAGAAACCCTCATCTAAAAGCAGTTGGAAGAAAAGCAGTACCTAACGCAGGCAGTTTAGGCATAAGTTATACCGAAGGGAAGACTGTTGCAAGTCATTCAAGTCCTAAAACAGAATTATTTTCTAAACGAATATCTAAGTCAACAAGCGATAAAAAGATAGTTCAAAATACGGAAAAAAAAGAACAGAAAAATAACGATTCACCTAAACCAAAAAGCTGGGCGGCAATTGCTAGGAAATCGACAACTAACCCAAAACAGGTTTAATTAAGATTAAGTCTTGTTAAAAAACATAAACTATCATATATTTCTTATTAACGATTCAATATTATAAAAAGAAATAAACCAACATAAACATGCAAAAAATAATATCCATAATATCAATAAAAAGTAATGCTATACCGAAGCCTACTGTTTCTGTTAAAGCTATAAAACCAGAAGAGGATCGGTATCGTACTAAAGCTGGACAAACATTACATACAATGATTATGGGATCCTTAACCAGAAAAAGTAGTCTTCCATCAGTGTATCCATTAAAAAGAAATAAAGATGCGTTACTAGAAAAAAGTTGTAATGGATTTAGCCATGTCATGGACATTATTCATATCGGATCAGAAACTGGTTTAAGTTCAGAGAAGATATTAAGTGGCGTTAAAATAGTATTAGGCTGGTATAAGAAAGCGGAATTA
>QFBS01000044.1 GCA_003265895.1 Candidatus Marinamargulisbacteria bacterium SCGC AG-410-N11
ATCAGACTTAAATCTTTTGAGAGTTCAAATTTAGATAAGTCAGTAGAGAAGATAGTGTCGACAGCTCAAAACTCAGGAGCTAAAGTTGTTGGTCCAATACCTCTGCCTACTCAGAAAAAGGTTTGGTGTGTTTTGAAATCACCTCATGTAAATAAAAGAGGTGGAGAGCATTATGAAATACGGATACATAAGCGTTTGATAGATATAGTAGATCCTCCTAGTACAACAGTTGATGCTATGATGCAGTTGGATTTACCAGCGGGTGTAAATATTGAGATTAAACTTAATTGATAATGAGGAATTATAATGGAATGTAATAAAATATTAATTGGTAAAAAGTTAGGGATGATGTCATTTGTTGATGAGGGTGGGGTTGTTATTCCAGCTACAGTTATGAAGATAGTAGATTCTCAAGTTATTGAGATCAAACAAAAAGATAAGCATGGTTATAATGCAGTAGTAGTGGGATTTGTTAATTCAAAATTCAAAAATGTAAAGAAGCCAATGATAGGTCATTTGAAAAAGTTGAATGCTAAGGATAGTACTAATATAGTTGAATTTAGAGTAGCGGATATTGGTTCTTATGAATTGTTGAAAGACCTAGCTGTTGATCAGTTTACTAAGGGTGATAAAGTTACTGTGACGGGTAATTCAATTGGTAAGGGTTTTGCTGGTACAATTAAGCGTCATAATTTTAGTAGGGGACCTATGTCTCATGGTTCGAAAAATCATAGGTTACCAGGATCTATTGGGGCAGGAACTGATCCGGGTCGAGTGTTAAAAGGTACTAAAATGTCAGGTAGGTATGGTAACGTAAAGACTACAATTAAGAATTTAGAGATTATAAAAGTTGATGCAGATAAAGGTCTTATTATTTTATCTGGATCAGTACCGGGCAAGCCAGATAATATTTTAAAAATATATTCATAAAAATAAAAGGATTTAGAGATGCAAGTAAAAGTTATTGAGAAAGAAAGTAAGAGCCAAGAAAAGGTTAATGAAGAAACCAGAGACATTATTGATAAGTCCTTATTATATGAATATATAAAGGCTAGAAGAGCTTCGGTTCGTGCTGGGTTAGCTTCGGTTAAGAGTAGAGGTCAGATTAAAGGTGGGGGTGCTAAGCCTTATAAGCAAAAGGGAACAGGGCGTGCTAGACGTGGTACATCTCGCTCACCACTGATTGTTGGTGGAGGTGTTATATTTGGACCTACGCCTAGAGACTATTCTATTAAGCTTAATAAGAAATTGTATAAAAAAGTTAAATCACAGTTGTATACGTACATAAAAACCAATAGTAAGATGGTTAATATTAAATTAGAAACAGTTTCTACTAAAGATGCTTTAAAGCAGTCAGGTTTTAATTCTGATGAAAAAGTTGTTTTGTTAATTTCATCTTCTGATAATAAAATAGAGTTAAGCTTAAGGAATGTTAAGAATATTCTTTTGTATAATATTAATAACTTTAATGAAGAGAAAGTATTATTGACAGAGAAGGTATATATTACAAATGATGTTAAAAATATAATTGAGGATAGATTGAAATGAAAACAATTTTAGAGAATATTATTATTACAGAGAAGTCATCTGCGATGATCGATAGTAATAAATATACATTTAAGGTTAATCCTAATGTTAATAAAATACAAATTAAGCAGTTTTTCTTAGAAAAGTATAATGTAAAGGTTGCTAAAGTAAATATAGTTAAAATAAAAGGAAAAATTAAGAGAAGAGGCAAAGTGTTAGGTAGAACACAGGATAAAACTAAAGCGATTGTAACTTTGCAAGCGGATCAAAATTTAGATGATTTAAAAGGAATATTTAATTAAAGTAGGTGGAATAAAATGGCATTAAAGCAATATAAACCAAGAACTCCCGGATTAAGACAGAGAAAAATAGTTAATAAAAAGGGATTGTCTAAACAAAAAAGAAATAAATCTTTAACAGTTATGTTACGTACAAATAGTGGTCGAAATAATCAAGGTAAAATAACTGTTCGATCACGATCTGGTGGAGGAAAACGATTTTATAGACAAATTGACTTTAAAAGAAATAAAAATGTAGAGGGTGTTATAAAGACAATAGAGTATGATCCAAATAGAGGTTCCTTTATAAGTTTAGTATATTACAGTGATGGTGATAAGCGTTACATAATTTCACCTCAAGATATTAAGATTGGTGATGTTATTAATACGGGTGAGTTAGTTGATATTAAACCAGGGAATACTAAGCAACTTAAAGATATACCAGTTGGGACTAATATACATAATATAGAGCTTAAGGTTGGTAAGGGTGCACAATTGGTACGTGCCGCTGGAGCGTCGGCTGTTTTGATGGGCAAACATGAGACTAGAGTAATTGTTAAGCTTCCTAGTGGTGAAACTAGATATATAAATCATAATTGTAATGCAACAATTGGAGTTGTTTCTAACTCGTTAAAACGTAATGAAGTTATAGGTAAGGCAGGAGCTAATCGATGGAAAGGTTGGCGACCCAAGGTTAGAGGTGCGGTCATGAATAGATGCGATCATCCGCATGGTGGAGGAGAAGGTAGAGCTCCTGTTGGTTTGTCTGGGCCTAAGACTCCTTGGGGTAAACCTACATTGGGATATAAGACTCGTTCTGTTAAGAAGTCTAATAAGAATATTGTAACGAAAAGAAAGAAGTAGGAGGTAGTTAATGAGTAGATCTCTAAAAAAAGGGCCATTTGTTGATGAAAAGTTATTAAAAAAAATTAAAAAAATGACAGATGGAACAATCAAAAAAACAGTTATTAAAACATGGTCAAGAAGTAGTGTTATTGTGCCTGAAATGATTGGGTTTAATATTGCTGTACATAATGGTCGAAAGCATGTTCCTATTTATATTCAAGAAAATATGATAGGACATAAATTAGGTGAGTTCTCAATGACGAGAACCTTTAGAACTCATAGTAAAAAATAAGAATAGGATTAAGTATGGAATCAAATTTAGTAAAATCAAGAATTAAATATTTAAGAGTATCGCCTTTTAAAGTTAGACGAATAGTAAGGCAATTAGATTTTAAGAATCCTCAGAATGTGATTAGTGTTTTAGATAATATGACAGGTAATGCTGCAGATGTTTTAGGGAAGGCAGTAAAGTCTGCTATTAGTAATGCTGTGAATAATAATAAATTTGATTTTAATTCACTATTCTTTAAAGAAATTACTGTGGATGAGGGAACTAAGATTAAAAGGCATCGACCCAGAGCAAGAGGTCGAATGTTTTCAATTAAAAAACCTATGTGTCATATTAGAGTGATTGTAGCTGTAAAAGAAGGAGCTGTTGATGGGACAAAAAAGTAATCCAAAAAGTTTAAGAATTAAGTATAAAGGTTGGGAGAGTAATTGGTTTCCTAGTCAAAATAATCAATATAAGGATTTTGCATATAGTGATTTTGTTATACGAGGTTTAGTAAATAAAGAATTAGAGCGTGCTGGTGTATCTGATATTAGAATATTGCGAAAAGCAAAATATACTGAAGTATATGTTGTTGTTGCCAGACCTGGAATCATATTTGGAAAAAACGCAATTGACCTTGGAGTTTTAAATAATAGTATATCTAATAAATGTGGAAGTAAAATATCTATTAAAGTTCTAGAGCAAAAGAATCCTGATACGTCCTCTAAGTTGCTAGCGCAATGGATTTCTGGACAACTAGAGAAAAGAGTTCCTTTTAGAAGAGCTATGAAGATGGCAGTAAAAAGATGCAAAACTGCAGGGGGTCTTGGAATTAAAATTATTTGTTCTGGACGATTAGGAGGAGTTGAGATTGCAAGAAGTGAGTCTTATAAAGAAGGTAAAGTTCCTTTAGGTACTTTCCGAACTAATATTGATTATTCTTTTACAGAAGCCTTGACTACATATGGAAAGATTGGTATAAAAGTTTGGGTTAATAAAGGTGATCACTTTGAGGAATTTAATTATACTTTACCTGATAACCAAAAAAAGAATAAGAAGGATAAAAAATATGTTAATGCCAAGAAAAACTAAATTTAGAAAGACACAAAGAGGCAGATCAAGAGGACCTGCTACAAAGAATAATAAATTAGCATTTGGTGATTATGCATTACAATCTTTAGGTTTAAATTTTATAACAGATAGGCAAATTGAATCGGCTAGAAGGGCTATGACTCGATATATAAAACGTGGCGGTAAAGTATGGATTAGAATATTTCCTGATAAATCTATAACAAAATTACCTGCTGAAACAAGAATGGGTAAAGGAAAGGGTAATCCTGAATTTTGGGTTGCTCCTGTAAAAAAAGGTACAATTTTATTTGAACTATCTGGTGTTGATGAGGATATAGCTCGTGAAGCATTTAGGTTGGCAGCATATAAACTACCAGTTAAAACAAAATTTATTAATAAAAAGGAAATTGGTGAATATGCAATATAATAAAATCAAAGAATTGAAAGAAGATGAAATAAATAAAAAGATTTCTGATAATGATTCAGAATTAATTAAGATTATGTATCTTAAGGCTAAGAATGAATTAAAAGATACTTCACAGATAAACAAAATAAAAAAAGAGAGTGCAAGATTAAAAACATATTTAAGTATGTTATCTAAGGAGAATAATGGTGGATAAAGTTGGTAGAAACACTAGGTCTAAATTAATAGGTTTTGTTGTTAATTTAATAGATAATAAAACAATAAAGGTTAAAGTACCTAAGATAATAAGACATAAATTATATGAAAAGACTATTAGAAGAAGTAAAAATTATTTAGTTCATTTATCAGATAATGTTAAGGTTGAACCTAAAATTGGTGATAAGGTTCAAATTGCAAGCTGTCGAAGACTTAGTAAAAATAAGTCCTTTAGATTAGCTTCAATTATAAATTAATTATAGAGGAATAAAAACATGATACAACAAGAAACTAGATTGAGAGTGGCTGATAATTCAGGAGCTAAGGAAGTTATGTGTATTAAAGTATTAGGTGGAAGTAAGAGAAAATATGCTCGTGTTGGAGATAAGATTAGAGCTGTGGTAAAAAAGTCTATAACTAATGGACAAGTAAAAAAGAGTGAAGTAATTCTTGCTGTTGTAGTAAGAACAGTTGATAAAATTAAAAGAAATGATGGAACTATTGTTAGATTTGATGATAATGCTGCAGTTATTATTCAACAAGATGGTAACCCTAAAGGTACTCGAATATTTGGACCTATTCCAAGAGAGTTAAGAGACCGCAATTATATGAAAATAATTTCTTTAGCAAGTGATGTAATATAGGAGATAGGAATATGACTAAATTAAAAAAAGGTGATAAAGTAAAGGTTATTGCTGGCAAGGACAAAGGAAAAGAAGGTATTATACAAGAAGTTATAAAATCTAAGAATAAATGTTTAGTAGAGGGTATAAATACATATAAGAAGCAT
>QFBS01000045.1 GCA_003265895.1 Candidatus Marinamargulisbacteria bacterium SCGC AG-410-N11
AAAATCAGATAGCAACACCAACTTTTAAGTTTCTCCATGATATAGTAGAATTAATTCATGTTGGAAAAATATTTAATTAATATTTTAAAATCACAGGTTTATGATATAGCTATTAAAACGCCATTAGAATTAGCACCTAAGTTATCAAAGCGATTCAAAAATAATATTTTATTTAAACGTGAAGATTTACAGCCTGTTTTTTCTTTTAAAATTAGAGGTGCCTATAATAAGTTATGTAAACTAACAGACGCTCAAAAAAAATCTGGAGTTATAGCATCATCGGCCGGTAATCATGCTCAAGGAGTAGCGTTGTCTGCTCATAAATTAGGTATAAAAGCAACGATTGTGATGCCAAAAACTACACCTAAAATTAAGGTTACAGCTGTTAAACAATTGGGTGCTAAAGTTGTTTTACATGGAGATACTTATGACGATGCCTTTGATTATGCACAGGAGCTATCAAAATCAAAAGATTTATTTTTTATTCATCCTTATGACGATGTGGATGTAATTTCTGGTCAGGGAACTATTGCTAAAGAAATTTTAGAACAATATACTAAAACAATCGATTATATTTTTGTGGCTATTGGAGGTGGCGGGTTAGTTGCTGGTATATTAGCCTATATTAAATCGATTAATCCAAAAATAAAAATTATTGGTGTAGAACCAGAAAATGCGGCTTGTATGTCGATGGCTATTAAACATAAAAAACGTGTTATTTTAGATCAAATAGGTATTTTTGCAGATGGTGTAGCTGTTCGACAGGCGGGTAAATTACCTTATGATATTGCTTCAAAGTATATTGATGATATTGTTTTGGTTGATACCGATGAAATTTGTGCGTCTATTAAAGATATTTTTGAAGAAAATAGATCAATCACAGAACCAGCAGGTGCATTATCGTTAGCAGGTCTAAAAAAGTATGTTGAAAAGAAATCCTTAACAGATAAGACATTAATTACTATTAATTGTGGTGCTAATTTAAATTTTGACAGGTTAAGGCATATTGCGGAGCGTGCTAATATTGGAGAACAAACCGAATTTATTTGTTGTGTCGAAATTGATGAAAGACCTGGTAGTTTTATGACCTTTTGTAACATTATCGGCAAGCGGTCTATTACGGAATTTAATTATCGGTATAGTAGTGATGATAAAGCTTATATATTTGTAGGTATCGGGTTAGAAAATGGACTAATTGATAAGCAAGAGATTATGACTAGTTTAAAGGATAATCATTATAAGGTTTCGGATTTATCTGATAATGAATTAGCGAAGCTTCATATACGACATATGGTAGGCGGAAAATCTAGTTCGACAAAAAATGAACGTGTATTAAGGATCCAATTTCCTGAACGGCCAGGCGCATTACTACATTTTTTAAAATTATTAGGAAAACGTTGGAATATCAGTTTATTTCATTATCGAAATCATGGTGCAGCTTATGGCCGGGTACTTTTAGGTATTCAAATTGAAGACGATCAATTTAGTGATCTTACCGAATTATTAGATTCTATTCAATTTACTTATTTTGATGAATCTAAAAACCCAGCTGTTGGGTTCTTTTTGTAGCTGGGTTATAGATTTTTTTTAAGTTTTGTTTAATGTTAATTTAGGCACAACAAGCCATTTTTTTTGAACTGGAATCGCATTTAGAGCTGGAACATGAAGCACTATCTTTTTTTTGAGGGTTATCTACTGAACTAGTTGACTGTGAAGAACAACAGCTAGTTTTTTTAGATTCTGGCTCGGGTTTTTCTCCCATAGCAAAAATAAATGATGTTAGAGCTGTAATTAATATAACACTTAGTATAATTAATAATCTTTTTTTTAGCATTATTGTCTCCTTTACTTATATTATTTAGTTACTATATTAGCATAGCGCGAATTTTGTGACTATAAATATGAGGGATTATATTTATTTCTATTGCCATATTATATGAAATTGATTATATTGCAGTAATGGTAGGGGATAAATTCAATATAAAGATGGTTTTGTAAATAATGAAGAAAATAGTATCTAATAATGAAGTTTCTTTTAGTCAACTTGCAAATAGAAAAAACTGGGGATTAAATCTTGAGTTTATTTTTCCTTATCAAAAAACAGCTATCCAGGATTTAGTTTCTAATTCAAATAAGAGAATATTGTGCGATGAAATGGGCTTAGGTAAAACTATTCAGATGATTTCTGTTTTATATTTTTTAAAAGAAAATACTCAACAGAAACCTCATTTAGTAGTGGTTCCGTCAGAGCCATTAATTGATCAATGGCGGAATGAATTTATTAATAAATCGTCCTATGTTTCGGATCAAAATATCATTTCATTATATACTCTTCAAGATATTGAAGAATTAAATAGGTTTTGTGAAAATCAACGTTCTTTTTTAGATAATAAAGTTGTGATTACTCATTACGAACTTATTAAACATGTTAATTCAAAAAAAAGTAAGACTTCGCGATTATGGCGTTCAGAAAAAAAACGTAAATTATTTGAAAAAATGGGCTTAGTTTATAAAAATGGTATTCAAAGTTTTACTAGGCCTTATATAGATGTTAACACTGGTGAATTAAAACGAGTTAAATTTAATTTGAAACGAAAAATGTCTAAGCCTAAAATTGTGGTTAAAAAAGAAATTCAATATTTTTTTAGATCGATTTCTTGGGGTGTATTAATTTTAGATGAAGTTCATAAAATGGGTAGTGTTTTATCTTATAAATTTGATTCTTTAAGACCAGAAAAAGATAGTTTTATTGATGACGACGACGAATCTAGTCAAGGGGGTATTAATTGTGAATATCGATTTGCGTTAACAGGGACACCGGTTGTTAAATCAATGCATGAAATTATTTCGGCTATTGCTGTTACTGATTTGGAATTTGATTACCGAGGATATCGAACTCGATTACAGAAAGTATCAGAATCAATGGGTTGTTTTTTAACTTATTTGAAATCAGGATATGGCTTAAAATCAGACTTGTCGACACGGCAATCTGTATTACGAACATTGTTAGAACAAAATCCAAAATCTTGTTATAAATCGATTGATGTCTTATCTGAAACGATGGATTTAATGTATGACTATTATATTATTCGAAACTTTGATTTATTAAAGTCTGAGTTTAATCAAGTTAACAATATTAATTTAAAACGAAATTATCATGTAATTCGTGCTAATTTAAAATTAGAGAAAAGTAATTTATTATCAAAAAAAATTAATTTAGTAGATGATTGTTTTGATAGTAAGTGGAACGAAAAACAAGGTTTTTCTACTATTTTTCATGTTTCTGGAGAACGAATGTTACCAAAAGAGGATGACTTAGATGGTTATTACTATATTAGAAGTTCTGTGAATAAAATGAGTCGACAAAACTTTTTGTTTGAAAAAATTAATGTTGTGGTCGATTATTTGAAAAGTCATTTAGAAGGACCTGTTGTTTTAGCGATAGATATTGCTTCTGAACGACGAAAGGTATTGAAACATTTAGAACTCGCTTCTTTTAAGGTTTTTTCTACGGATAATAAACCCAGAGAAAATCAAGTTTTAGAATTTAAGCGTTCGAGTGATGAATGGTCGTCAAAAGATTATCTAAAAAAAGAGTCTATAGATCATATTAACCGTAGATTGAAACATAGTTTAGCTATGGATATGCCTAAAATTAATTCGAAAGAGTTATTGGCTATTTTTCAAAGCAAAACGATTGGAAATAAAAGTAGATTTGGATATTTTGATACGTATAAACAAAAAAATAGAATTTTTGTTCATATTTTAGTTCAACCTGATTATTCCCAAGAGAGTTTATATAAATCATTAAGCGAATTTGAACAAGATGTTATTGATTATTTAGATAATGGTCAACATATTATTCAATTATTTGAAACAGGAAGTTTAAACTTGTCTGGACTTTCGAAAGCGATTTGTTTTGGGAAGTTGGTTATGTTGCAAAAGCTATTTATTCTTTTAAAGAAGTATCAGTTTCCAATTCACTACATTGAGGATCATATAGTAGAGGCGGAAAATTTCTTTATTGACTCATCCACTCATGAAGGTCGCTATTTAATAAAAGAACGCGCTAAAAAATGTGAAATGTGTCGAGATTTTTTAATGGAAAAGCCGCCAATTTTAATTATTCCAACTAATTCAGAAGGTTTAGACTTGTATTGTGCAAATCGATTAATTGTTTTTGATCAGCCGAAATCATTATCAGAGCAACGCCAAGTAGAAGCTAGAATAGATCGGATTGGTCAAATTCATTCTAAAATATATAAAATTTCGATGGATCCAATTACAAAAATTGATAAGCTTTATTATCGTACGCGTTTTAATCAAAAATTAGCGCTTAATGCCCTTGTTAATCCAAGTCAATTTTTAAA
>QFBS01000046.1 GCA_003265895.1 Candidatus Marinamargulisbacteria bacterium SCGC AG-410-N11
TCCCTTTATTATGAGTAACCGCTCGATTTTCATTGAATAAAGCAAATTTAGAAGCTAAAACTATCCCTTGAGCGATATCCTGTCCGTTGTATCGTGATGTCGTTAAGTCATCAAAGTTAATGGTTACACAAGCCGTCGAAGTTCGATCTTCGGCATTATTAGATAAAATACGTAATAACGGTTTCCAATTAGTAAGGTCTTCAATCCGCGGAGCCAAATATTCAGCGACCGTATTAACCATATTAGCGCCCATTGCATCTTGAACATCTAGTTTAAATTCAAAGACAGCCATATCAGTATCTAAAATAGATGTCTTAAAATAATCGGTAAATCCGCCATTTCGTTTTATAAGCCGTTGCAGTAAACCAATATTAGACATAGCATCATATTTAAGATGATCGAGTGTGTTTTTATGAGTTAAAATCCCGTTTAATTCATCTAACGAACAGCTGTTAGGCTGCCGAATAAGCTGGATTTGACCAATAATGATTGAGGGATCAGAAACACTGCGGAAGCCATTCCCTTTTCTAGTAATTTTAGCGCCATGAGAAGAAGCCGCAACTATCGAGGGCTCTTCAACTGCCATTGGTACTAAATAGTCTCTATCATTTATCAAAAAATGGGTAGCAACAGAAAATGGTAATGTAAACCCTTGAAAGACATTTTCACTCATTCGATCAAGAACATCATTTCCTGGGTTCAAATAAGCTAATTCGCCAGATCTTAAGTTAAAGATTGATTCTAATTTTTCTTGTCTTATTTTAACCGAATCATGACGTAATGATAGGATCGAATTTAATTGGTTTGAGGTACTGAGCGATTTTTTTGCAAATTGGGTAAAATACGACGGTTTAATAAGAGCAGGAAGTAAACGTGTATTCATGACCATTTTATTCATAATTAGCTCCTTAGTTAGTTGAATTTAAAAAATATTTATTCAGTTAATGGCCCTAGGCAAATTTGATTAATAACCGAAAGGCCCATAATCACAGGTACCCGATATTGCAAGTTTCGTGTTGCGAGTTGTCCAAATCCATAAGAAAACGATTTAGCATTAAGACAGTCTCGAAAAGATACTCTCGAAGGCAACCTTAAGCTAGAAGATACTGATTGACGACGGTTAATTTCTTCAGTAACCATAAACTGTTTAAACAAAGCCAAATAAGAATCATTTTTTCCTAATGTAACCGATTGTTGTTTTAACATGGCTAGGTTATGCGCCCATTGAGACCAGCAAGCCCCGATAGATCCTAGGGTAGCGCCACTAATAATACGCTTCACTGTTTTAGATTCGATCGAATTACCCATTTTAGCCATAAAAATAGGAGAATATGCAAGTGAAAACCCAAGTGCTAAACTTTCACGGGTAAACGCCGCAACATTACCTGTAAAAAACTTTTTAATCGTCTCGTTAGATAACCACTTTATGGTTGGCCGTGTATTAGCGATATAGGCTTCTGTTTCTTCTACAATATTAAAGTAAAGTCCCTGTTGAAAAGGAACCGTTAGTGCATAGCTAATCATAGTGTTTGTTTGTTTTGTATTAGGCGAGATGTGATTTGCCACCGCTCGGGTTCCTAATATAGTACTTAACTGAATAGCTTTTAACGAAAATTGAGGAACAACCACCCGTCGTAATACCGTTGCAATATCTCGCCCTGTAAACGGTCTTTTTTGTAAATTATAAACAGATTTACTTGTTAAGTAAGGAACAATACCCGTGGTTAAACCGGCTGCTAAAGAAACCCCCTTTATATAATCGAGTGCTGAAAGCTGTTTTGCAGCAATTTTGTGAAAATTAGTTGATAAAGCAAGTGGTTTCGGTAAAGTTGGATTAGAATGAATAATGGTAACGCTAAAAATAGACATAAATCTCCTTTTTATTATAATTTTAAAAAATGGGAACTTATCTAGTTTACCAAAAAAACGAGTAGAAAAAAATAATTAAATGAATCAGTCAAGACGTATAATTTGCAATAGTACTATAAGCAAATATTATTCAACTAACTCTTGAAAGATATGTTTTAAAATTAAAATAGCTTTCTTTTTGTTTGTAATATCGTCCTCATGTCTAGCTGTAACCGCCATTCTAAATCCTGGCCCATGGCTATTAAATTTATCTAACGATAAAAGTAACAGCCCAGTTTTAGTTGCTTTTTCCATAAATGGTTCGAATATAGATTTATTTTTAATTTTAGCAACAATATAAAGACCAGCTTTTAACTGAACAGGTTCGATATATCCTGGTTTTGAAAGTTCATCGTTAATAAATGAAATAACGTGTTGCGTACAGTGTTGTAACTGGTTATATCTTTTCGTTAGTTCGTTAAGATAGGTAGTAGAGGATATAGCTTCATTAAAGGCCATTAAACTGGCAGCAGAAACATGATGAGTATAATCCGATAGTATTTGTGTTGCATTAATCATTCGATTGTCATTGCCAAGCACGGCACCGATCCGATGCCCCCCTAAGGATAACGACTTTGTAGCGGATAATAAAACAATAGCTCCGTTAGAAATAAACGAGTTTAATTGAGAAAAGTAGTTAAGTTCATCGTCGTTATGGTATACAAAGTTCCAATAAGCAGCATCAATAATAATTTGAACATTTTTATCGTGAGCTCCCGATATAAGATGTTGATATTGCCAGTCGTTTATCAAATAGCCATTCGGGTTATTTGGTATGGTTAATAGTAATGTGTCTCCTTCGCAGCAATGATCCAAAATACTAACCAATTGATCAGCGTTATTAATTTGGAAGTCAATAATTTTACAATTTAGGCCAGAGACTTCAGCCATTCCTTTAACCGGAGAAAAATGAGGACCCGGAATCACAACTTTAGAGCTGGGACGCATAGTTCTAATAACATCGAATACATTAACTAGCCCGCCACTAGACCCTGCCGTAATAGCGCAATAAGCAGCATTAAGATTTTTGGTGTTCTTAATCCAAGTTAAAAATGTTGCTTTAAGATCGGATAGTAATTGATTTCGATTAATCGATAGTTTAGACACTAATGATATCGGCTCTGTTATTAAGGCCTGAGTACTAGCAGGGACACACGCATCCATTGCATTCATCACATTTGTTAAGGCGCTAGTTAATGAGGGCATTTTTGGCGGAACAACAATTAAACCGCAACGAGCTAAATTATGTAAGTTTTGGAAGGTGATACTAAGCACATGGTTAGCATTAACAGCATGATCAGAGAATAGCCCTAATGCTTGATGAACAGATTTAAATAAAAACGAAGAAATCATTGGTTCCTTGTTCACTAAATCAGCCGATGCTCGTTGTAACCGATAAAGATTTCCGGAGCATCCTCCAGATGTTAAAAAAAAGGAGTGCTGTTTAAATTGAATAGGAAAAAAAGATTTAATATCGTTATGATAGTCTGTATGTCCAGACAAAGCCGAAAGTTTATCATATCGACCCAGAACATCTTGGATAGACGCTGTAGACAGACCCATGAGAGATAATAGTTGTTTAGTATTGCGTAAGTATTGAGATGGGGATGTCATAAAAAGCCCAACAGCAAGAGCAAAACGAAGTGGGTGATTCCCTGTTTGTGAAGTAAACGCAGATCGTAAGTGGTTAATAGAAACAGACGTGTTAAAGAAGCCAGTCTTTTTGGAGATAAATAAACCAGAAATAATTTTATAGTTAGTCATAGAATATCCTTTGCATTTAAGATAAAGCGTTAAAAAAATTACTCGAAATCGATGGCAGGTTATTTCATCATAGCATTATAAAGATCCAAGTGAAAGCGACCGGGGTTAGTTAATAAATAGAATATTAATTGTTTAATAAACAAGAATTCAATTATAATAATGGACATGAAAGTGATTGTAGGGTTAGGTAATATCGGTTCAAATTATGAAAATAATCGACACAATATTGGGTTTAAAGTTGTAGACTATATTATTTCAGAGTTTAGTGCCACAAAAAAAGGTAAAAAATTCAAAGCAGAATTATTTCAATGTAATGTTAATGACACCCCAGTATTAATCGTTAAACCCCAAACCTATATGAACCTATCTGGAGAATCGGTACAGTTAATTTTAGGCTTCTACAAGCTAAAGCCAACAGACCTGTTAGTAATCTATGACGATATAGATATTATCTTTAATCAAATTAGATTTCGAGAAAAGGGTAGTGGGGGAACCCATAACGGAATGAAATCCATCATTGGCAGCC
>QFBS01000047.1 GCA_003265895.1 Candidatus Marinamargulisbacteria bacterium SCGC AG-410-N11
ATACGCTCTTTTCAGCCTATCAAGCAAATTCGTTTAATGTATCTAATACCATATTATCGCTATCTTCAGATGTAATCCCGTCCCACTCTGTATCGCCAACTACAGCGACGTCTCATTCTAGTTTACTGTCGTTTATTAAAGAACCTGTAACTGCAAAAAATTGTTTGTCATTAAAAAATCAAATTGATCATATCTCGTCGTTATTAACGGATGATGATAAACAACAATTTTTAGTAGAATCAAAAGACTTTCTTGCTGAAATTAATATCGCTATTCAGCAATTACTTAATCAAACACAATCGCCAGGAACTAACTTTACAAAAGTGGAAACCAGTGGTTATGGATTACGATGTGGATACTATGCTATTGCAAGCTGTGTTTTAGAAGGACTTTCTAATGAAAAAAAACACCACGTTTTATCTCAACTCGGTATTCAACCACAAGATGCAGATATGCTTAACCAACGAACGTTAGGTGATATATTATATCGATTTGTTCAACAAAATAAGGAGCATATTGTTGATCAAAAGATTAATGCGTTAATTGCTAAATTACAACAAGAGCGTGTATTAGAACAACAACGTGCCGCGTTAGGAGTTGGTTATAACCCCGATAATCCGCTACAGCAGTATTCCGACGAAGATATCGTTAATTTACGTGCTATTTTGAGACAAGATATTGTTGGTCATAACAATATTAGTGCGGATAAACTAAAATTTATTGGTGAGTTTTTAGGTTTACAGGTTATTACGCATGACCATGATCAGTCCTTAGATCCAAATCGTGATGATTTTATTTATATTCAGAATAAACATGGCTACCACTACGAAGCGTTAATTCCAAATCGTTAAAAAATAGTGATCTGCTGATATATTTTTCAATTAAACGTCTAATCCTAGATATTATAGTTTAGTGAACTTGAGAATCAGATTTTAACCCTACCTCTATTTAACAGTAGCTTTAAACTTTTTGGATTTTACTTATTCTTTGAATTACCTTGTCTTTATAACTATACTTTAAAAATAGTTTTTGATTTTTGGTTTTATTCTTTTGGGTTTTTATTTATAATAAGTGCTATGGAAAATTGCACACTGGTTAATACTGATTTTTTAAATACATTGCCTGAACTGTCAGATGATCAAAAAATTTATTTAAACTCTTTTTTTGCTACTATTAACAAGGAGACCTCCTACGATAATCGTAAAGCAGCTTGGAAACGATTTGTTGACGACTATAACAATTCGAATTATTCACTAGATTCAAGTTCTTTATGCTCTTTATTTTTTGATTATATTTATTCTGGTCAACATACTGACTTAAAACCAGCCATTTCTTGGTTTACAAATCAGGATATTTTAAAGACATCAAATTTAGGACTAGCAATGAAACGTCAATCACTGCAATCTTATTCAGCATTTCATACTTGGTCTTATGAAAACATTCAATCGTTTTGGAACGACAGTTTAACATCTTTAAATATTAAATTCAAGAACTCCCCTTCTACTATTTTTAAAGAATCCAATAAACCGTTCTCTCCTCAATGGCTACCTAATGCTTCGATGAATATTATCGACAGTTGTTTTAATGCACCTGATTCTCGTACGGCTATTATTCAAAATGATCCAGATGGCAATCTTTTATCATTTTCCTACCTTCAATTAAAAACATTAACTAACCAGGTTGCAAATACGCTCAATTTGTCTGGTCTTAAGAAAGGTAGCTCAATTAGTTATATTGGCCCTATGACCTTTGAAGGTACAGCTATTTACTTAGGTATTATTGCTGCTGGTATGGTCGCGGTGCCAATACCAGATAGTTTTTCTTCTGAAGCCATTAAACGCCGATCAGATATTGCCAACTGTAAGCTACTATTTATTACTCATGCTTACCCGAGACAATCAAAAGTTATCGAACTATATGACAAAGCGATACAACAAGAACTACCACCAATTGTAGCTATCAATTCTATGAACCGAGATATAAAGCTTCCACGACCGCAAGATATCTTTTGGAATAACTGGCTAAGTAATGATGCAACACCTTATTCTTATGCTTCCGATCCTAACGATACCATGACTATTTTATTTTCTTCGGGAACAACGGGTGACCCAAAAGCGATTCCTTGGACACATACAACACCTATTAAAGCCGCTATTGATGGCTATTATCATCAAGATATTAAACCTGAAGATAGGGTTTGTTGGCCCACTAATCTGGGCTGGATGATGGGGCCATGGTTAATTTTTGCGTCGCTTATTAATCGATCCACGATGGTTTTATTTGAAGGATCTCCGCTTAATATTGATTTTTCAAATTTTATAACACAATCTAAGGTAACGATTCTAGGTACTGTACCGGCAATGGTCAGTCATTGGTTAAAATCAGATTGGTTTAAAACCTGTGATTGGACAAGTATTCGTCTTTTTAGCTCTACGGGAGAACGATCTAACTCTAGACATTATTTTAAACTGATGGCTAAACTTAAATTTAAAGCTCCGATTATCGAATACTGTGGTGGAACCGAAATTGGAGGAGGATATATAACTAATAGTATCGTTCAAGATTTAGCATCGTCTACGTTTAGTACGCCTGCCGTTGGTTTAAATTTCTATTTATATGATGATAGACAATCTATTATTTCTAGTGGTGAAGGAGAAGTATTTATTCAAGCGCCATCTATAGGCCTATCTCAAACGTTATTAAATAAAGATCATGATAAGATCTACTACCTAAATACCCCTTTATCTAGTCATGGGATTCCATTACGTCGTCATCAAGACCAATTTAGAATTTTAGAAGGTGGTTATTTTCAAGCTACTGGCCGTGTTGATGACTCGATGAACTTAAATGGAATTAAAGTTGGAACTGGTGATATTGAACAAGTTATAAATGCCATCTCTTATATTCAAGAAAGTGCCGCTATAGCTGTCCCGTCGGAAGGAAATGGTCCTGACCTATTGGTTATTTATGTGGTCTGTTTAGATGACTCATTAAGCGATCACATGCTAAAACGACAACTACAACGAGCTATTAATGTTGACTTAAACCCTTTATTTAAAATTTTTGATGTTAAACAGTTACCGTCGCTTCCTAAAACAGCGTCTAATAAAATTATGAGACGTGACCTTCGCACGGTTTATCAACGCGAATCCTCAACTAATTAAGGTAACCTAATTTTTTGATTTCTTATATTTTTTGAATCTATTTTTCGATGTATTAAAATAATACATTTATTTTTTTCAATGTTTTAAATATCTATTTAGGGGGGGATATGTATACATTAGCAAGCTAGCTCTTGTTTATAAACTATGGTTACTTATTTAGAGGGGGAATATAAATGGCACAGGTTGGGAAATCAGGTAGTGCATCAAATCAAAATGGTAACATAAACAGAAAAAACATTAAAAAAGCATCACTAGACCAATCCTCTGTGGCATATGAACGTATTGATGAGCTAGGCTCCGATAGTGATTCAACAGAAGCTGAGTCATCGAACAGCTCATCTGCATCGTCTCTAAGTTCTTCGAGATCATCAACGCCATCGTCTCTACGTTCATCGCTGTCATCAACTCCAGAGGTAGGTGATGGCAAGTTTGTTTCTATTGCCAAACAGGAAGGTAAGTTAGGATTGTCGTCTTCGGTGGGATCTGCATCTGACTTAGAGACCGCTATTAAAACAAAATATAAAAACAAAATTGATCGTTATGCCGATATAAGAAGCGGAGAAACGGGCCTAGAGGATAGCGATGAGTTTGTACACAATAATAAAGAATTTATCGATGCTGTTAAAACAGCTATGAACAGTACTCAATCTACTGTTTCACGAATTATTTCGGATTATCTACCCAAAATAGATACTGACAATGAAGG
>QFBS01000048.1 GCA_003265895.1 Candidatus Marinamargulisbacteria bacterium SCGC AG-410-N11
ATAACTGGGATATCAAGATATTTTGAATTAGAGCCTATTCTTATAAAAAAGCTTAATCAAATAACTACCGATAGATACTATCAGAAACATAAAACATCGTTAAAGTCTGCGTTTCGGTTGGTTTATATGAATAGCCAAAATATAAAACAGATTAGTCAGTTATCACAATCTATGCAAGAACTATTAGATATAAAAAATAGTACCTGTATGTTAGGATTTGTTAATGTTGTCATAGCATTTTCCAAGGATATATCAACAGTAAGCTCAAACAAAATAGACTTAAAATCAATCTATTTAGAAATAATTAGTTCAATAATAAGGACTAATAAACATGGTCAAGCTACTAACCCAGCAATGTATCCACACTATCAAAAAGCAATAACCTCACATTTAATCGCTAACCATATTATGGCTAAAGATCACGTTAGTGATATCGAGTTTATCGATATATATGCCGAGGGTCCTAGTATTTGGAATGAAGTCTTTGATAAACATCAGGTTATACAGCAATTTAATAAACAACTACCCCAAAAGCTAGAAAGATTCAAAAAAAGAAAACTAGATTTTTTAAAACAAACTATTTTTGATATGGTTAATGCAGTCGAACTTAAACAAGTCGAATATTCTGTGTTAAATATAATAGATCGACAGCTAAAAAGCATTAGTCATGATTTACTGGAGATGGGATTTGGTTCAACACAAGAGAAGACTTTATTAAATTTATATCAAACCGATAATCATTTAGGTCTTTTTCGGGTAAATGAAGACTTTGAGATAGCGACTATCAATTGGGATTATTTATTGGGTGGTCATATCGATTACAATTTGATGACAGTTTAAACTATCTTTTGTTTTTGGATATCCGTTCATCAGTCACGGTATAGTTGGAGGCTTTAAGTCTTAAAAAGATCTATAATTATATCTAAATTACCTGAAATTTTTTTGAGTTTTTTTCGATAATATAATAACGTAAGGTAATAAATCAGTAAGGAACCGCTAGATGTTATTTAAAATATTATCACTCAGTAACCCCAAAAAAGGTTTAACTTTTAAAATTATCAACGGTGTGATTTGGATTAATGGTAATGGAAATCGAAAATTAGTAACCGATATATTAACCAAAGAAAACTATTCTGTAAGAACACTATTAGACGAATTTGAGTTGTTTCGAACTAAACATAGTCCTATTTTTAAAACATCACAATCACAAGATAGTTTAGATCTAAATTCTTTAGAAACCCTTAAAAAAATATTGAAAAGAGAACTTGATTTATTGACATCAAAAACAGGAATGAATCAAAAAAGCATAAAAAACGACAACGAAAATTTATATTTTGATAATTTTGATAAAAAAGTTGATGATGACAAAAACTGTAGTTTTTACCATATTATCAAAAATCTCCATCCATTTATAATAAATAAAGAGGATTTACCAATAGAAAAACCAAAAATACCCATAGATAATAACCTTTCTTCTATCAAAGAAGATCTTTGCAAAAAAAAAATAGTATCAAATGGAGGCGCGAGTCAATTATTAGATAAAGCTTATCAACAACAAGCTGATATTCCTAATAAATTAAATTTAGATCTATTTAATAACGTTTCTTGTATCCGAAAATTACTATCAAACAGTAAATTCGCAGATAATGTTTTAATCATTAATCCTAAAAAAGATATCATAATTATCCAGTTAGAAAAGAGCTTGGTGTCATTGCATAAAAGTAGCTCATCTATTAAAAATCCTTTTCAGAGCCAACATAAACCTATCTTAAATGCTAGTTTTATTGATAATGAACATGTTCTTACAGAAGGAAGCGATAGTAGTGTCTGTATTTGGCGTTATTCTAATAGCCAGTGGCATCTTAAATTAGCCTTTAAACCGTGTGAATTAAAAGATGTAATTTTTAAGCCTTATCAAAAAATTAGTCTCTACGGTCAATTATTATCTAAATTAAATAAAAAACAGTACGATTCAGCAACGCTAATTCAAAAATTTTACAAAAACGTTAAGCAAAAATTAGTGGCCAGAGATAACCGGTTCGATATGTTACAAACAGCGTTTATAAGTGGGGTAACGTTGATCGATCAATGTTTAACGAAAAACTCAGGTCTAAGTCATAAAAAGAGACTTTTACCGGTTTTACATGAAAAAATAAAGCAAATCAAAACACATCCCTTCTATCAAAAACATAAACCAGCCTTAATGCAAGCATGGATCATTTTTTTTCATCATCAGCAAGACTTAAATAACTTAAAGGAATTGACGATATCAATGCAAGAGTTGTTGGATGTCGAATCATCTACCTGTATGCCAGGCTTTATGAATACTATAACAGACGTAGCAAAAGACTTACTTATGATTGATAACATTGAAAAAGATTTAAAAGAAATTTACTTAAATATTATTGACCAACTTGTAAGAACAGATAAATATAGCAACCCTACCGATTCCATCATGTACCCACATTACCGTCGAGCAATGATCGACTACTTAATAGGCGAACATATAATCCCAAAATCATTGTTTAGAGATATCGAATCTATCGATATATACGCAAATGGTAACAGTATTTGGGACGATTATTTTAATAAAGAAGCAATAATTAATCAGTTTGCGATTAAGTTTATAAAAAAAGTAGAACATTATAAAAGTGACAAATTAATGCAATTAAATCACACTATAAAAGATCTTCTTTCATCAGTATCTGATAACGATATCGATATCGATCCAAGTGTTCTAAGTATTATAGATCGAGAGATAAAAAGTGTAGCAAAAGAGTTAAGCGATCTTGGGTTTAAGTCTAAACGGCAGCCCGAATTATTAAAAATGTATCAGGAGAGCCCCTTATCAGGACTTTTCCAACTAACAAGTGACTACGATGAAATAGAATCAATAAACTATGATTACTTATTAGGTACACATATTAAATTTGATCACGTTCAACCCGTTAAAGTCCAAGCCGCTATTAACATTCAGAAACTAGCTAGAGGATATCAAATTAAAAAATGGTATAGATCGTTACAGATGCCTGCGACAAGAATCCAAACAGCATATCGTCGTGCCGTTGCTATTAAGAAAATGAAGCAACTTAGAAAAAGTATAATAAAGATGCAGACACTATTTAGAATGACTAAGGCTAAACAAGAACTACATCAGTTAAGACGCTTAAAACAAAATAATGCCGCGTTAGTGATACAGCGAGCAGTGAATTCGGTAGATTATTTTAACCAAATATTTTCTGTTATAAAATTAAAAACAAGAAGCTCTATTTGTATTCAATCATTATATCGTCAGTATAAAGCCAAAGAAGAGTTTACAAAATTAAAACAAGCAAAGCGAACCGAAGACGCCACTAAGCTCCAAGCTATGGTTCGTGGTATAAACGCTAGAACTAAGTTAAGACGATTAATCTCCAAAAACCGATCAGCAACTAAAATTCAACAATTTTATCGAGTATCAAAAGCCAAAGAAAAATTAAAGAGGCGAATTGAATCAGCCATTAAGATCCAAAAAACAATAAGAAGCTATTTGGAAAGACGACATGATTTTACGTTGGACTCTAATTTAGAAGGATCTAATCAAATCACCGATGCCGGATTAGACTATGTACCTAGGATTTCTCGTAGAAGGCTGTCCGTAGATGATGTAGAGCGACCATTGGGCAGTGTTTCTCATTTGATTTTAACTGATAGAGAATATCTATATAATCCACAATT
>QFBS01000049.1 GCA_003265895.1 Candidatus Marinamargulisbacteria bacterium SCGC AG-410-N11
GTTAAATCGGCAAAGATAGGTAAGAAGATAGTTACTGTTTGTGGCGTAGCTAAGGGATCTGGGATGATTGCTCCTAATATGGCGACTATGTTAGCCTTTTTAGTAACGGATGCTAATTTGAATAGTACGGAACTACAATCATTTTTAACGGTTGCCGTTGATGATAGTTTTAATATGATATCGGTTGATTCTGATACATCGACTAATGATATGGTGGTTTGTTTTGCGTCGGGGCAGCGATCTTTTTCGGTTACTAATAAATTAGAGCGAGATGCGTTTCAATTGTTATTAACCCAGGTTTGTCAGGACCTTGCATTAATGATTATTAAAGATGGCGAAGGTGCTACTAAGCTAATTGAAGTTACTGTTAAAGGGGCTCCTAATCATACCTTAGCTAAAAAAATGGCGTTAAATATTGTCAATTCACCCTTAATTAAAACAGCGATTCATGGCGAAGATCCTAATTGGGGACGGGTGATTATGGCGATAGGAAAAGACCCAGAACTAAAAGTTAATATTGATAAGGTTGATATTTCTTTTGGACGTCAACAAGTATTTAGTCAGGGTAAGCCAACAGGGTTAAGTCGTGACGATGTTAGAGAAGAAATGATAGGTGAGAAGGTTGTTTTGACGGTTAATTTGAACTTACAGTCAGGAACTGGTACTGCCTGGGGGTGCGATTTATCAAACGAGTATATTACGATTAATACAGCATATAATTAAACTTAATTCGTTTATTTAGTGGGTTTTGATTGATTTATAATGTTGGATTGTTTTTGAACTAGATCTTTTTATGATAATATTGTATTGTTTATTTCTATTTTATAATTTAAGGAATTATAATGGGTTCATTACCGGTAACTGAAAAGAAAATTGAGAGTTTATTGAAGGGGAAAATAGAAAAAGCGAAAGTTTTATTAGAGGCGTTACCTTATATTCGTCAGTTTTCTGGGAAGACTATTGTGATTAAGTACGGCGGTTCGTTAATGGTTAATGATCGCTTGAAGCCGTTATTTGCCGATGATATTACATTATTAAAGTATATTGGAATAAATCCTATTATTGTTCATGGGGGAGGAAAAGAAATTTCTAAGTGGATGGAAAAAATGGGTAAGAAATCGGTATTTATTGATGGATTACGAGTAACTGATAACGAAACGATGGAAATTACTGAGATGGTTCTTTCTGGAAAAATTAATAGTGAAGTTGTTTCTTTAATTAATTCTGCTGGCGGAAAAGCGGTTGGTTTATCGGGTAAAGATGCTAATTTATTTTTAGCTAAGCGAGTAAAATCGAAACAAAATGAAGATTTAGGTTTTGTAGGTGATATTGATAATATCGATATTACTCTTATTAATACATTATCCGAAAAAGGTTATATACCTGTTATTTCGTCGGTTGGCCGAAACATTGAAGGCGAAACATTGAACATGAATGCGGACCATGTCGCGGAACGGATTTCAACAGCATTAAGCGCGTTGAAGTTGTTTTATTTAACAGATGTTAATGGTTTAATGATTGAGGGTGAATTAAAATCGAATATTACATTAAGCCAAGCTTTACAATATTTAAAGCATCCAGATGTTAAAGAGGGCATGTTACCTAAATTATCTTGTTCGGTAAATGCATTACAAACGGGCATAGAAAACGTTCATATTATTAACGGTACTATTGAGCATTCTGTTTTACTTGAAATTTTTACTGATCAAGGGATTGGTACAATGTTATCTAGAGAGAAATAGGACTTGAATAATGTCTGAGCGGCACTTTTTAGATATATTAGATTATGATCGGTCAACTATTAATCATATTTTACAGTTGGCTAATCAATTAAAATCAGAGACAGTTAAAGGCAATTGGAGCGACTGTTTAAGACATAAGTCCTTAGGGTTGTTGTTTCAAAAACCTTCGATGAGAACTCGTGTTTCATTTGAACTTGGTATGAATCAATTAGGTGGAACTAGTTTGGTATTACAAAATCAAGAAATAGGTATTGGTGAACGAGAATCTGTAAGTGATATTGCACGTGTATTATCGAGTTATTTAGACATAATCATGATTCGTACCTTTGAACATTCAATTGTTACTGAATTGGCGCGATATTCGTCGGTGCCTGTGATTAATGGGTTATCTGATTTTTCTCATCCGTGTCAGGCATTAGCTGATTTAATGACAATTAAAGAATTAAAACCTAACTTAGCAGGATTGAAATTATGCTATATTGGTGATGGTAATAATGTTTGTCGGTCGTTATTTCATATTTGTAAATTATTTAATATTTCTTTTTACCATTGTTGTCCAGCTGGATTTGAATTACCGGATGATGGTGTTGTTGTTTCGGATAATATAGATAACGCATTACAAAATGCTGATATTGTATATACTGATGTATGGGCATCCATGGGGCAAGAAGCTGAGACCGCTAAGCGGTTACAGTTATTTAAGGACTTTTGTATAACATCGGAGTTAATGGCTAAGGCAAATTCGGATGCGGTTTTTTTACATTGTTTACCTGCTCATAGAGGACAAGAGGTTACCCATGATGTGATGGAGTCAGCTCAATCGGTTGTATTTCATCAAGCAGAAAATCGATTACATGCTCAAAAAGGGTTATTAGTATATTTACTAGAAAATCATTGAAGAGGAGAATATTATGAAAAATAAGGTAGTATTGGCGTATTCTGGTGGACTTGATACATCGATTATGATTCGATGGTTGATTGACGCTTATGACTGTGAAGTAATTGCAATGTGTGCTAATTTAGGGCAAGCTGACGAATTAGATGGTTTAGAAGAAAAAGCGAAAAAGTCTGGTGCATCTAAAGTATATGTAGAAGATTTAAGAGAAGAATTTATTACGGATTATATTTATCCAACCATGAAAGCAAACGCTATTTACGAATCTAAGTATTTATTAGGAACTAGTTTTGGACGGCCTTTAATTGCTAAACGACAAGTTGAAATAGCTCAACAAGAAGGTGCTAACATGGTAGCGCATGGAGCTACAGGAAAAGGTAATGATCAGGTACGATTTGAATTAACATTTATGGCATTAGACCCAACCTTAACGATTGTTGCTCCTTGGAAAGATCCGAAATGGACCTTACATTCTAGAGAGGATTGTATTGAATATGCTAATCAACATGGGATAGATGTTTCTCAAAATAAGAAACGAATTTATTCTGAAGATCGAAATATTTGGCATATTAGTCATGAAGGCGGAGAATTAGAAAACCCATCTAATGAACCTAATGATGATGTTTATACATTATCGTCTATTTTACAAAATGCACCAGATCAACCTGAATACGTATCTATTGATTTTGAAAAAGGAGTTCCGGTTAGTATTAATGGGAATCGATTGGGTCCTGTTGAATTATTGGATCAATTGAATCAGTTAGGTAGTAAACATGCTATTGGACAAGTGGATATTGTTGAAAATCGTTTGGTTGGCATTAAATCGAGAGGGGTTTATGAAACGCCAGGAGGTACTATTTTATATGATGCTCATAGTCAATTAGAGCAATTAGTTTTAGATCGAGATACATTACATTATAAACAGTCGTTAGCATTAGAGTATGCTAAACTGGTATACGATGGTCGTTGGTTTACGCCTTTAAGAGAAGCTATGGATGCTTTTGTTAATGTGACACAAGAAAATGTAACAGGAACAGTAAAAGTTAAACTTTATAAAGGAAACGTAGTACCTGCAGGTG
>QFBS01000005.1 GCA_003265895.1 Candidatus Marinamargulisbacteria bacterium SCGC AG-410-N11
CATCTTGAACCGCGTTATCTTTTTCAAGTTTTTTCTTTTCGAGTTCATCTCTAAGAGAAGCCGTAGTAGATTTAAGTTGTTTGATTTCATGATTAGACTTAAGAATAGCATCTTGAACCGCGTTATCTTTTTCAAGTTTTTTCTTTTCGAGTTCATCTCTAAGAGAAGCCGCTGTAGATTTAAGCTGTTTAATTTCATGATTAGATTTAAGTGTTTCATCTTGAACAAGAGATTTTTGTTCAATCTTACTTTTTTCTAAATTTTCACGTAATAAATTAATCGTGAATTTTAGATCTGAAATTTCATGATGACTAGAAAGTCTTGTAGATTCCTCTGTAGATTGAACATTTATAGTTGACTCCTCTAATTTGGAGCGTAATACAAATATAGTATCTTGCAGAGTATTTTTTTCTAATTCGAAAGATTGTGTAGAGCTTTGAATTGCTTGAGTAATATCTTTAAGTAAAGAAAAATAGCTTAACTTTAATTTATTAAACATATTACCAGTAGACTTTACATCATTAAGTATATTCTTTTTGTTATATTTACGTTCAGATAATGTTTCAAACAAAGTATTTAACTTTGTTTCGATATTAACTAAAAATTGAGTCGTTAATTTCTCTTTATCTTTCAAGTTATCTCCTTTTAAATAAAGACTATTCACGCGTAAATAAAATAAATGTATAATAATCTTAATTATAAATAGTAATATGCCCAAAGCAAAAAGGTTTAAACATTTTGATGAAAAATAAAATAAAAATAATCTTTTCTTTATGTCTTTTAATTATCTTATCTAGTATGGTTTTGGCAGCTATAATCTGGAAGAGTCCAAAAGCGACTAACCGAAATCTTTACAGTAGTACGCTATCTAAAGTGAAAGTGGAAAATAAGATTAAGTTTTATGGTTATAATTCAACTATGAAAGATATTGCTAATAAAGAAGCCAAGCAAGAGATGATGGTAGATTTAGGGGGGGATGAAAAATTACAAAATGATAGGTTTAATAGCGATATTAAATCAACTGAAGATATTGAAAAAAAGATCGAGCAAGATATAAGTGTTAAGGCGATGTCTGATAATTTATCGTCGGATAAGATAAAGACTGATATTGAAAGTCAAAGAATACAGCATCAGTTAACAGCTGAATTAGAAGAAGTAAATTATGTGAAGTCACTAAAAAAAATATCACGATCCCCATATTATAAACCTTTTGAGTCGTATGTGATAAAGTTCAAACAGTGCGTCATCTCATTTGGTATTTTAAAGGAGAGTAGCTTAGAGTTTAATATTTCAGACGATCAGTTAATAAAAATGGCTAATAGGTGGATGAAAAATATTATAGAACTCAATAAAAAAGAAAATACTAAAATATCAAGAAAGCGATACAGTCTTTATTTAAAAAGAATCTCAATTGGATTTGATATTGATCCTTACTCATTTAGATTAAATGAATATCAGATAGAATACATAAAAGGAACAATTAAAAAAGATTTAAGTAGATTAATAGATAGGTAGTTGCTTAATTTAATTTAATTTAATTTCACTTCGTATCCAGAGTGTTTTCTGACGTTAAATACATAGTCGTCATTAAAAATTAAATATTGCCCTTTAATTCCAATTAAAGTAGATTTAATGTTTGGTGTTTTATCTAACGAAATGCTACGAATTTTATTTGGATATTTTAAAATAGGATATTTAATTTCAGTAATAGTATTATCGTTAACAAAATAATTCTTTAAAGAAGAGTCTAATTGAGTCGATAATTCACTTTTTTTTTCTAGTAGGTCTAGATTAAAAGAACATGATTTTAGCATTTTTTGCCAAGCTGTTTTATCCGAGATAATTGATTTAAGAGCTACTTCAATACAACCGGCTAGATATCGATTAGGGGTTTTGCAAAATAAAATTCCTAGCGTTGCACCTTGGTCAATCCAGCGAGATGGGATTTGATTAAAGCGAGTAACACCAACTTTAATATGGCTTGTTGCAGAAAGATAGACATAATGTTCAACAAGATGATTTTTTTTTTCCCATTCTATATCTCTTCCTCTTCCCAGGTGAGCTTCACATAATTCGGGTTTAATAATACACTCGGATGCTTCAGGAGATGATTTAAAACAAGGAAAGCATAAACCATTAAAGAATGTTTTTTTTATTTTTCTGTTACAGTTTGAGCAAAAAATAATTCCCGTAAATTCAATAGAAACTTCTTGTCCAATATATGAATTTAGATTTATTGATTGATTAAGAAAATATTGAACAGGGCTTTTATTGATGCCCTTCATTTTTGATAAAATAATTGTACTCATGAGAAAATTATACATAATTAATAAAAATAAAAAAAATATTTTTCTAAAATAAAACAATTTTAATTTTTGTATATAGAATGCAAAATATAGTAAAATAATCAAAATGATAAAAATAAATTCACTTGAAGATTTAATAGAGATAACCAAAAAAGCAATTGCTATAAAAGGAAGTTATAAGTTTTCCAGATCTTTTTCAGTAGATAAGTTAAATCAAATCCATAGCGAATGTTTTGAATTATTAACTGATCAGCCAAAGTCTTTAGAAATACAAGCTTATTTGGCAGAGTTAAATGCTCATATTTTTAAGAATACAGATGATGATCAGGTTTTAGAAAATAGCTTAGATATTTTATTTTTGATCAAAGAGTCTCAGTTAGCTAAATCTGAAATTAAAATGCAATTAAAAATATTTAAAGTATTAAGGACAATGATCAAGCCTTCAAAAACTCAAAAAGATCATTTTCAAGAAACCCTAATCAAAGAGGTATCAACATTTATTTTCAGTGAGTTTCATGAAGTTCGCCAGTTATTAGTCATTTATTATTTTGATACTAATTATAATTCAAATAATAACGTTCTAACATTCAATGATAGTATTTTAAACGATGAACGTTTTTTGATTAGACTTAATGAGGTGATTGTTAATTTAATTTTAAAAGGCCCTAAAAACTATAATTCAATAGACCCTCAGTTTCCAATTATAAAATATGAAGATATTTTAGTTCGATTTTTTAATCAGGTAATGAATGGCCAATTAGGTATTGAATCTAAATTATTTAAAGTAAGAAAAAGAGCAATTAGTTTAGCTGAAAAGTTATTTGAATTTGAATATGAAAAATTACCAGATATGACAAAAGATACAGATAGACTATATCAAGAGTATTATGCCAACATAAAAATAAGCATTGCTAGATTTTTTGTTAAATATGGGCAAAAATTAAGCAAAGAAATAGTAAAAATATTGGATGATAATCAATTAACCATTGAAACCATTAATGAAGAAATAGAAATAGTCAGTTTTTTAATTTCAAATTTAAAGAAAGTAAATGATAAAAAATATTATAAAGTAGCCCAAAAAGAAGCTACTAACTTACAAGAATTAAGCAATAAATTAAATAGTAAAATATAAATATAGTTAATGACTCGAGTAAATTCTAAAAAAAATAAATCAGAGAAAACAAAAAATAAATCGTCAAAGATTTGGATGCATTCTCATAATAATCGAAAAATTATTCGAGAATTAAAAGGAATGATTTTTTTTGTGTTGGCAATATTTATGTTTATAACCTACTACTACCCAAACACAACGGGTTATGTTGGTACTTTTTTATTGAAAACAATTTCTTATTTATTTGGAGAGAAGGGGGCTTATGCTTTTCCAATTTTTTTATTAATCCCTGGTTTTTCTATTTTATTTACTGTTATTAAAGTAAGAACTCTGCTTTTGTGTGGAAGTGCGTGTTTTATAAGCTATTCAATTTTAATAGAGAGTCTTGTTTATCAAAGTCCAATGCACTTAAGTTGGCCTCTAGTCTCTCAGGCCGGAGGGGTTGTTGGTGTTATGGGTGGATATTTTCTAAATAAATTAATTGGTTATAACGGAACATTAGTGGTTATTTTTAGTATATTTATTATTTGTTCTATAATAGTTTTTGGGATTTCATTTCAGAGATTAATTACTAGTGTAATTTACATGCTAAAGTTTTCAGAAATCAGAATAAAAAAAGACTCTAAAAATAATAGTAATGCTTCAATATTTAAAAAAGTTATCATTGCTTTATTTTTTAATAAAACAAAGTATTTAAGTAGTTCCCGTAAAGAAAAACTAATAAATTTACCAAATAAAAAAGATGACGATATTGTGTTTGAGCCATTTCAACTTGAATATAAAGATCCCATACAAGAAAGTGAGAGTAAAAAAAGTAGTGATATGAGTTTTGAATTAGGTGAGAGTCTTGAAGATGATACTGAAGAAACAGAAATCGAAGAATATGAAGAAGAAGTTATAGTTGATGATATAGTTGAAGATATAGTTGATGATAAAGAAGTAAAGGAGAAAGAACAAAAGCAGACATTAAATGTTTCAGAAAATAAAGTTGAGTTTAAATTACCCGCTGTTTCTTTATTAAAAGAGGGTAAGCCATTTTCCATAAAAAATAGACGAAATCAAAATAAGGTCAATAATCAACGGTCGACCATTCTAGAAGAAGCTTTGATATCTTTTAATGTGGCAGCAAAGGTTGTTAATGTCGTGTCAGGACCTTCAATAACCCGATTTGAACTACAGCCGGGAGATGGTGTTAAAATTAGTAAAATAACATCTCTTTCAAAGGATATAGCACTAAAGCTAGCTGCTCCTGATATAAGAATAGAAGCTCCTATTCCAGGAAAGTCGTTAATAGGAATAGAGGTGCCTAATATGAATGTAGATATGGTATCAATGGGCTCTATCATTAAAGCAACGGACTTTTATGAGCAAAAAGCCCCTCTTTTATCTGTAATTGGAGTTACAATCACTGGCGATACTATTTTAATGGATCTATCAAAAATGCCACATGTTTTAATTGCTGGTGCTACGGGGTCTGGTAAAAGTGTTTGTATTAATGCCATTATTGTTTCAATATTAATGAAGTCTTCACCAGAAGAGGTTAAATTTTTAATGATTGATCCCAAAAAAGTTGAACTAATTTTATACGAAGGAATTCCAAACTTATTAGCTCCTGTAGTTACAAATCCTCATAAAGCAGCAGCAACTTTAAAAAAATGGGCCTTAATAGAAATGGAACGAAGATATGAAGAGTTCTCTACCGTCGGAGTAAAAGATATTATTGGTTATAATAATTATGTTGAAAAGAAAAATAATGAAGCTGTCAAAAAGGGTAAAGAATCTGAAGAATCCATTGATTTATTAAAAAAACTACCTAGAATAGTTGTGGTTATTGATGAATTAGCAGATTTAATGATGGTAGCGGCTCAAGATGTTGAGTCAACAATCTGTCGATTAGCTCAAATGGCAAGGGCCACAGGAATTCATCTAGTGATAGCGACACAGCGACCTAGTGTAAACGTTGTGACAGGGTTAATTAAAGCAAATGTTCCATCTCGAATTTCTTTCTTTTTGCAGTCTCAAATCGACTCCAGAACAATTTTAGATATGCCAGGAGCTGAAAAGTTAATGGGTAAAGGTGATATGTTATATTCACCCGTGGGCGCGTTTAAACCTAAGAGAGTTCAGGGTATATTTGTAAGTGAAGATGAAGTGAAGTCTGTAGTTTCATTTCTGAAAAAACAAGGAGGTCCAAATTATATTGATGAAATAATCAATGTAGAGCCAATAGAAGATACAAAAGAAAAATCAAAAGAAAAAAGTAATCAAGATGCGTTGTTTGATGAAGCAAAAGAGTTAGTCATTAATGCTAAGTATGCATCAACATCATATTTACAAAGAAAGTTAAGAATTGGTTACAATAGGGCAGCAAGAATAATGGATGAATTAGAAAGTCAAGGCGTTATTAATGAACATAATTTAAACAGACCTACAAGAAATACAAAATAAGGAGATTGCATGGCAGGACATAGTAAATGGTCACAAATAAAGCGAAAAAAAGCAAAAACAGATGCACAAAGGGGAAAAGTTTTTTCAAAAATTTCTCGAGAAATTATTATGGCTGTAAAACTTGGCGGAGATGAAGCAGACTCTAATCCACGATTGAGATTAGCTATTCAGAAAGCTAAAAGTGAAAATATGCCGAATGAAAATATTAAAAAAGCAATTAGTAAAGGGGCTGGAGAAGGTGGAAATGATAATTTAGAAGAAGTATTTTTTGAGGCCTATGGGCCATTTGGTATTGGGATGCTTATAAAGTCTTTAACAGAAAATAGAAATCGTACAGTTCCTAATATTCGAGCTATATTGACCAGGAACGCAGGGAATATGGCAGAGAAAGGTGCTGTGTCATATATGTATAATACAAAAGGTTTATTTATCTTTTCCCCAGATGCAATGCAAGAGAAAATTGTAGAGGTAGCTGTTAATATTGATGCTGAAGATATTAATATCCAAGATGATCAGTCAATAGAAGTCTTAACTAAACCAGAAGATTTTGAAAAAGTTAGAGCCGAATTTGAACGGGAGTCTATTAATTATGAAGATGCTATGTTAACTAAGATTCCGTCAACAATGATTCAAATAAGCGAAGAAGATAGTCTTGCTATTTTTAAATTAATTGATAAATTAGAAGAAGATGACGATGTTCAGGAAGTATTTACAAATTTTGAAATTAATTAATCAAAAGAGTATAGTGATATTATATATAAAATTTATGTTAAAGAAATTAGTTTAAGGTAAGTATAATGAATTTAAAACAATTTTTAAAACTTTTATTATTAGTCATATTCAGTATTTTAAGCACAAATAGTATTTATGCAAAAATAACTTTAGAGAATACATTTACTGAGTATCAGTATGTGCCTAGAGGGTCATCAAAAATAAACATGTTAACATTTGATATATCGTCATCGACAGGATCTGAAACATTACAGCACGTTGTAATTAGAAACTCAGGAACTCAAACAAAGTTTGGTTTAGGTATTACAAGCGCTTATTTATATTTAGATGACGGATCAAACGACTTTTCTATTGATCAAGACAAGTTATTATCATCAAAGACATTTAATACACCAAACGTGCAACAGGCAACTTTTGATAATTTACAAGAATTAATTCCTAGTCCAAACCAGAGCCCAGATCCATCAACTTTTTTTGTTATTTATGATGTTAGTACCACTGCAGAATTAAGATCAACTACAAACGTAATTTTAGAACAAATTAAAACGTCCGAAGATCTTTTACTGACAAACGTGATAACAGACTTAAATATACCAACACAAAATCAAGTAACGATAACAGGTGTAAACATAGATGTCGAAGCGATAGCTCCATCTGAAGTGTTGCCTGGCCAATCTAAAATTCCAATGCTTAAAGTAACTGTAGAATTAGCTGAGGAGGATATTAATATTACAAATGCTACATTTAAACTAAGAAATAAGAGTGCTAATTTTTCAGTTGATAACTCTGAAAAAGGAATTAAGTTAGTTCATTTGTACCGACAATCTGCTCCAGGAAAATATAATTCTGAAGATGTAACTGATTTATTAAAAACGATTAGGGTATTTACACCAGTAACGGAGAACGCTACCAACTCTGAATTAGCTAACATTAATAATATTCCTAGAAAAGAATCTATGGATGAAATAAAAAGAAATAATCCTACAGGCTTTTATGTTATCTATGATCTAGGTTCTGAAGTCGTTGTAACCGCTGATACAACAATCGAGGCAGAGTTATTTGAGTTTTCAGGGATAGGAACCCTATCCGGACTAAATTTGATATGGCCATTAGATGCAAATGAGTTAGAGTTAAATGATATCGCGAAATCTAATGTAGCAGGTTTATCTGTAGAAGTGATTAAAAATCTTATTGAAACGGATACTGTTAGTGAATATGGAAAAGAAACAGTATCTCCGATGATAGGGTTTAAGTTACGAGCAAATCATTTAGATATAGTTATCGACCGAATAACATTACTTAACAATGGTAGTATCCCATATATTACTTCAAATGATGGTCCAGGAGTTAATATGGTTACTATCTATGAAGATTCTGATGGAAATGAAGTATTTCAATCTGAAACAAAGGATAGGTTAGTAAGTAGCGTTATTATGGGAGAAGAAAAAAATTTAGTTACTGATTTAAAAAATTTACAAAATAGTGTTGTAATGCCAATTAGTGATAGGTCGTCTGGTGTAGAGCAACCTTACAAATTAAAAAAATATGATGATACACAACCTTACGGAAAAAATAATGATAAAATGTTTTTTGTATATTATTCTTTTGGAAAAGCAATTAATAAAAATCAATTAGATGCCTCTGGAAATATGACAGTCAAAGCTGAAATCGGAAAGATATTTGCTCAGGGAGAAGTTAGTGTTTCCGATGACTCTGATGATATCCAAACAAAAGATATTACAGTTACAAATATTTCAAATGAAAATCCTGGAAATAGTGACCCTGAAGCTATACGAAAGTTTTTTATTACAAATTTAACAATAAAAGAAATCATTCCATTAGCAACAGAGCAATCTCATTTTTTTGAAGGTCAAATCAAAGTACCGATTGCACGAGTCATATTAAATTCGGATGAATCATTTGCCTCAGTAAATATTTCAGTTCTTAATGACCAAGGAAGTTTTAGTCATAAAGATGAACAAAAGTCTGTCAGTAAGGTATGGGTATATAAAGATACCACTCAAGGAGGAGATATTGATCCTTATTCTGATAAATTAAAGCTATTATCTGCAACAACTCAGTTTTCAGATGATTTAACAACGGCAGAGTTAAGTGGAGTTTCTTTATCTCCAGGTATAAATCACTTAATATTTTATTATGATTTAGGACAAGAGATTTTTAAAGATAATAAAGAAGACACTGAGAATACTGCGAGTTTTAAACTTTCTCAAATTAAAGGGTCCGAAGGGCAGTCCGTAAAAGTTGGTGGGCAAATGCCGAGTCCCGAATTTCCTATAAAAATAGCTTTAAGTAAACGATATATGGAAAAACCAACGATTAAAGTTGTTGATAATAACGGTGACGAAATTAATAATGTAGATGTAACAACATCCTTTAATGTTCGTATTTCGGTACAACATTCATTTGCAGACGCTATTCAAGTGGAAGAGCTAGTACCGAAGGTATATCTAAATAATTTAGAAGGTAAAGATATTTCTTATTTATTTAATATAAACCAAACATCATCTCCTTTTCCTATTAAGATAGATCCTAAAGGGTTAAGGCTCCAAAATACAAATGAGGTAATAACATATCAAATGAAGTATGACTCTTCTGAAGAGGAAGGCGCCGCTGTTTTGGATACCTTTTTACGATATAAGATTCACGGCACAGAAAATGGATATGGAGTTGTTGACAGGTATCCAGCTTCAGATGGACTAAAAGGCGGAGCAACCAATCAAATTCCATTAACTTTAAATAGTGCCGGCGAGAGGTTTTATTGGTTATCGGAACCTTATATTGAGAGTAAAGAAATCCTAAGAGGGGGAGTGTCAAAAACATTTGAAAATTACAACTCTATTAAAAAAGGTGATCATTTAAATATACAATTTAAAAGTAAAGGAAACTTTATTTCAGAAGATAGTATATCTTTAAGTTTAAATGATGTACCTTTAAATAATACAGTTGATTATACATATGATCGAGTTAATGGCAATTTAAATATAACTAATTTAGGCACTTCTGATGGAGTTATTAAACTTAATGTAAAAGATAAATCGCAAACAGATCTAACTGAAAGTAGATTTATTTATAGCATGTCTAGCCAATTAAAAATTCATAGGCTATTATTTTATCCAAATCCGTATAGAATGGGTAGCGAGAATTTAAAACTAGGGTTTAATATTTCTCAACCTGCAAAAGTAGAATGTTATTTATATAATCATTTGGGCAATGTAGTTTTAAGAGAAACTAAAGAAATTCTTGAAATTGGATATGCCACGATAGAATTTAATATGTTTAATAATAATTTAAAACCGGGTATGTATCTTTGTAAGATAATAGCAGAAGATAATGAAGGAAATAAGATATTTGAAAGTACAAGGCTGGCAATTTATTGATGAATAAAGTATGTTCAATATTTTTAATACTTTTATTAAGTATATCTACATATATTTTTGCAGATACTACAACACGAGCATCTTTTAATACGCAAGCAGAGTTTAACGGCGCCAGAGTGTCTTCATTGGGAGGTACAAACCCGGTCTTATCAGGAGAAGTAAGTAGTTCATTTATTAATCCTGCAACCTTAGCTAGTATTGACTCTGTGCCTTTTTCTTATACAAACAAACGTTTACTAGGTACTTTTGATTATTCGGTTATAAACCTTGCAGTTCCTTTTTATATTAATTTACCAATTAAAAGAGATCGATTATCCGAGTATAGAGTGACAACCGGTTTATCTTATGGAAATAGTATTTTAAAAGATATTCCTAAAACATTATATAGTGTAGGGGAGATATGGGAGACAGAAACATATGTAAGTGGTTTTGAATATATTCAATCAGCATTAGCCACAAACTTATATGATTTGTTTGGTTTTAATGAAATAGGGTTAGGGACATCATTTAAATATATTCGTCAGTATGTTGGAACCGAAAATAAAGGAACCTTTTCATTTGATACTGGGTTAATTCTATCAAAGTATATAGGATTTTATTTCCTAGACTCTTTTCATTTAGGAGTATCTGCTCAAAATTTATTAGCAAGACCTATAGTATGGTCTCATTCAGATGATCCAACAACAACAGCAAACGAGGGCCGAACAAATGAAGTTGTATTACCTTTAAAAGTGTATTCAGGGCTAAAGCTAGATTTATTTAATGAAAAGTTATCATTATATTTAAATAATGCTAGTAGTGGTATAGCCATTAGTTCAGAATATTATTTTAGAAATAATATTATATTACGAGGATCTTACGAAGGGACAAAGTTAAATCTAGGAACCGGAATTATGTTTCCAAATATTTATGGGTTTAATCAGCAAGAATATCGATTTAGAATGGACTATAATTACTCTCAAAATCAATATCCCTTAGATGCAGACCCTAGTCACTCTTTATCCTTATCAATTTTAGGATCCGCTAAGCCAAAGCCTCCATTTATTATTTTTCCTGATGAATTATTTATTTTAACAAATAGTCAATATTATGATTTATTAGGAAACGCCGAAAAGAAAACCGATATTCAAATTTTTAGAAATAATATTATGATTAAAACGGCACAAGTAAATCGATTTGGGGAATGGCAATCAAGAGACTTTCCATTAAAGGAAGGAATGAATGATATTTTTGTGAAGTCCTATGAGATTAGTAAGGACTTATCAAGACGATCTAATAAGATAAAAATTTATTTAGATACTACTCCTCCTGAATTAAACCTATCAATTGCACCTGGAAAAGATCGATTAGAGTTAGTAGCATCATCAAACGAGCAGTTAGCAGAGGTAACAGCTGTTATTGGAACTTCAAATATTACATTCCAAGAAATTAATAAAGTAGAAAGTGACTCTCCTTATATTATGCCAAATCAAGATTCATTTTGGAAAACAGTGGCTAAATTACCCGATGATTTAAAAGATGGGTCGAGAGTTCCAACAAAAATGACTAATATTATCATTAATGCAATGGATTTATCTGGAAATGAGTCACAGTCTATTGCAATACCCTTTTTTGTTGAATTAAAATTTCCAAAGGATAAGTTTGTGCATTATAAAGAAAATATTAGACTGATAGGTTATTCATCGCCAATAGTAGAAGGTCTTGAAGTAGATGGCAATCCCATATATATCGATCCTAGCAATCGGTTTGCAATAACGACTAAATTAGAACCAGGAAAGAATTTAGTTAACTTAACTGTTAAAACATTAAATAATAAAAGGATTAATTATAATTTTAGAGTTTTAAGGTTGGTATCTTTTGATGACTTAACAGATAAAACAAAGTTTAGACGAGAAATTGAATTTTTATCTACGTTAGGAGTTATTTCTGGAGATGATGATGGAAACTTTTATCCAGAAAAAAAGGTTTCTAGAGACTATATTACAAAATTATTAGTAGACTCTGACGATGAGTTAGAGCCAGAATTAGTACGAGATGATTTATTTGAGGATGTTCCTGCTGATCATCCTTATGCAAGTTATATTAGTACAGCTGTAAATAATGGGTTAATGTTTGCTTTTCCTGATGGTACATTTAAACCAGAGCAACCACTTACAATGTCAGAAATTGTGTTTTTATTAAGTAGCGCAGGAATTATCGATGCTCAAGAAGTAGACGATGAAAATAAATTAATTAATCGAAATGAATTAGCCCAGTTCTTAGCATATACTCCTTTTTATGAACGAAAAATAGAGCGTTTAATCAATTGGGAAATTGGTTATGATAAAAAATAACCATTAAAATAATTCGGTTTAACAACCTAATTAGAAATACTGATTATAGTATATTCAATATATTTCCTAAAATAAAAAAACATTTATAGATTAAAATCTAATGTCATTTAATTGGTGGGCGATCCCAGAGTCGAACTGGGGACCTCTTGCATGTCAAGCAAGCACTCTAACCATCTGAGCTAATCGCCCTTTTATCAATTTTTGTAAATATATTATAACTAGTAAAAATTACTTTGACGAGTTAAAATTTAAAAATAAAAGTAATTAGGAATATTTTATAAAATGAAACATCGGTACAAAACAAATTATTTAAAATACATTATAGTAGGAATACTATTTTTATTTACTTGCTTAATGATAACGTTTTATCAATTTTGTATTCCTGTCTCAACAAAATCAGATAAAGTGGTAATCAAAATAGAAAAAGGGTCGATTCCTAAACAAATTGCGAAAACTTTAAAAAGAAAAAAAATAATAAGGTCTGAGTTTAGTTTTATATTATATACAAAGCTAAATAAAATCAGTAACCAATTAAGAGCTGGTTATTTTTTATTAAATAAAAATGATAACTTAATTGTTATTATTGAAAAGTTAATTAATGAGAATGGTGTAGCAAAATTAGAAAGAGTAACCATTCCAGAAGGTTTTTCAGTTTTGCAAATTGAGCAATTGTTAAAAAAGAAACAATTATTTAAAAATATTAACTTTAGTAATTATATTCATAATATAGCTAAAGACAAATTTATGAATGAATTTGAGTTTTTAAAAGGAGTTCCGGTTAAAACAATAGAGGGTTATTTATTTCCTGATACTTATTTTGTTGATCCTAATGGTAAGATAGAAGATCTTGTTAGGGTAATGTTAAATCAATTTGAAAAGGTAATGCTACCTATATATAAAAATTCAAAACGATATAAAAATAGTCCTAAAACGCGTTTTTCATTCCATCAAATTTTAACAATGGCTTCAATTATAGAAAAGGAAGCTCAAATTGCATCCGAAAGAGAAATTATTTCAGCCGTTTACTATAATCGTTTAAAAAGAAAAAAGAGACTAGAAGCAGATCCAACTGTGATATATGCATTAGGAAAAGGATATAAGAAAAAGGTGTATTATAAGGACTTAAAAGTAAAATCTCCTTATAATACTTATAGAAACTTTGGGTTACCTCCATCACCAATTGCATCCCCAGGATTAGCGTCATTAAAGGCATCCTTATTTCCTGCAAAAGTAAATTATTTATTTTTTGTGGCAAATAGTGATGGGAGTCATTTTTTTACAAAAACTTATAAAGATCATTTAAGAGTTCAAAAAACAAAGGTTTATTAATTTATAAAAGGATTAAACTCTTTTTCATGCCCAATAGTTGTATTATGGCCATGCCCACTTAAAACTATTGTTTCTTTTGGTAACTTAAATAGAGTGTCTTTAATACTGGACATAAGATCTTGATGACTACTAAAGGGTAAGTCTGTTCTTCCTATAGATTCTCTAAATAAACAGTCTCCTGCAATTAAAATGGGTGAATCTGTAGATTGTTCAAGGCTAAAGTAACCAGAAAGTTTAGATTGATAGCCAGAAAAAAATAAGGATACATGACCAGGCGAATGTCCGGGTGTTGCTAAGACTTGAGCAGTGATAGCACCAACTTTAAAAGTATCGATAGTATCAACTAAAATATCTGGTTTAGGAGCATTGAAAAACTCATTATCAGGTAATCCTATTGCTTTACCATAGTTTTCAATATTTTCTCCAATAATAATTTCTTTCGAATGATAATATAGCGTTACTTTTTCTCGCTGATATTTTTTCAATTCATTTAATAATGGTATTACACCTCCTGCATGATCTATGTGGCAGTGAGTTAAAAAGATACTTTCTACAGTATAAATAGAAAAGTCAATATGGCTAACCAAGGCATTAATATTGGCTCCAGGGTCAATAATACAGCATTTACATTGAGTAGTGTCATATATAATTCGCGCATTTTGGTAGAAGTCGCTAACAACAATCGTATGAATTTTAATCATTGGGATATCTTGATAATCTTTTCAATAATCTTACTTGTAGATAAGTCAGGAACTAGAGGCAAAATTTTAATAGATCCACCATATTCTCGAATAATTGTAGATTCTGGTAATTCATCTTCAGTATAGTCGCCTCCTTTGACATGAATATCTGGTTGAATTGATTCAATAATAGGGATAGGCGTATCAGTATCAAACATAATTAAATAGTCAATCATATTTAGAGCATTTAAAACAGAAATACGGTGTTCTTGACAAATGATCGGACGAGAGGTTCCTTTAATTCTTTGAATACTTTCGTCCGAGTTAACGGCTACAATAAGAATATCTCCTAGTTGTTTAGCATCTTCTAGGTATTGGACATGTCCAGCATGAATAATATCAAAGCAACCATTGGTAAAAACTATTTTATTTGAGGATGACTTTAGTTTTAGAGTCCTAGTTACTTGATTTAAATCATTTAATGAAAGTAATTTTTTATATTTCATAGTGGATAGTTTATTTTGAATTTATAAATTTTCGAATATCATCAAGAGTTGTAGTAGAAGTTCCTATTTTTCCAACAACGATACCGGCGGCTTGATTAGCAAGAAAAGCAGATTCTTTTAAACCAAGATTTGCGGCAATTCCTAAGGTCAACATAGAAATAAACGTATCTCCAGCACCTGTAATATCAAATACATCCTTAGCTTTTGTAGATATATCAGTTTTTTGAGTGGGGGTTATAATACTTAATCCTTTTTCAGATCTAGTAACAATTAGACTATTTAGGTTTAGCTTTTTTATAATTTTAACACCTTCCGAAAAAATATCTTCTTCTGTCATGATTTCTTTAGATGCAATAGATTGAAATTCTGAAAAGTTAGGGGTTAAAACAAACGCATTTTTATATTTAGAATAATCATTACCTTTAGGGTCTACAATAACAGGAATATTATGATTTTTGGCTAAGCAAATTAGTTTGTGCAATAGATCATTAGATAATGTGCCTTTTAAATAATCGGATAGAATAATCGCTTTAAATATTTGAATATGTTGTTCAATGTAAGAATAAAATTTGTCATAAAATTTATCAGGAAGTTGTTTATTAGATTCTCTATCAACTCTAACAACATGTTGATGATGGGCGATAATACGAGATTTTAAAATAGTTGGGTAGTTTTGGTTTAAAAAAACACCATCTATATTAATATTACTTTGTTTTAAAATAGATTGAAGCTTTAAACCTGAGCTATCATCACCTAAGCATCCAACTAAATAGGAGTTTCCGTTTAAAGTTGAAATATTTAATGCGACATTGGCGGCTCCGCCTGGTACTAATGTTGTTTTATTAACTTTACAAACTGGAACAGGAGCTTCTGGCGAAATGCGAGAAACGTCACACCAATGATATTCATCAAGCATTACATCTCCAATTACAAGAATTGGGATATTTTTTTCACAAGAATCTAAACAATTTAATAAGTGTGCTCTTTCCATAATAATAAATTATAGCAGAATATTATTTTAAACAAGGGTAAACTTAATTAATAATATAAAATATGCTAATATTTTGTCATGAATAATATTCGAAACTTTTCTATAATTGCACATATTGATCATGGTAAGTCTACGTTATCAGATCGAATTCTTCAATCTACTAATACTGTCTCTGAAAGAGAAATGAAAAATCAGTTATTAGATTCAATGGATTTAGAACGAGAACGTGGAATTACAATAAAAATGCAGGCCGTTAGAATTAAATACAAGGCAAAAGATAACGAAGACTATATTTTGAATTTAATTGATACACCAGGACATGTTGACTTTACATATGAAGTATCAAGGTCTTTAGTGGCATGTGAGGGAGTGCTTCTTTTAGTAGACGCAGCTCAAGGAATTGAAGCTCAGACAATGGCGAATTTTTATTTAGCTTTAGAGCATGATTTAGATATTATACCAGTGATTAATAAAATAGATTTACCAGCAGCCGACCCTGAAAGAGTATTAAAGGACATTGAAAGAGTATTTGGAATTCCAAGAGAAGAGTGTTTATTGTGTAGCGCTAAAACAGGCCAAGGGGTTCCGGACATTTTAGAGGCAATTGTAAAGTATATTCCACCACCAAAAGTTCAAAAAGAAGATAAATTAAAAATGTTAATTTATGACGCTCACTATAATGATTTTAGAGGTGTTATTACATATGTCCGTGTTTTTAGTGGATCTGTTAAAAAGGGCCAAAAAATTAAATTAATGTCTACAGGTAAATCATACGAGGTTACGGATTTAGGTTTTTTTAAACCAAAGATGATGTCAGTGAATGAGATAAAGCAAGGGGAAGTAGGTTTTTTAATAACAGGAATAAAGTCTTTAGAAGAAGCTAGAGTAGGTGATACTGTAACTGATTCAAAGGATCCTGCATCTGAGCCCTTATCAGGATATAAAGAAGCAAAGCCTATGGTTTTTTGCGGCTTGTATCCTGTTAATACCGAAGATTATAAGGCCTTAGGAGATGCTTTAGATAAATTAAAATTAAATGATGCATCATTACAGTATGAAGTTGAGTCTTCACAGGCTCTAGGTTTTGGGTTTAGGTGTGGTTTTTTAGGGTTGTTACATATGGAAATAATTCAGGAAAGAATAGAAAGAGAGTTTTTAATTGATATAATCATAACAGCGCCAAACGTGACTTATCAAATTACTACTAAGGATAGGTCTGAGATTAAAGTTGAAAATCCAAATCAGTTTCCAGATGTAACGTTGATTGATGTAATGCAAGAGCCTTACATGGGATTATCAGTAATAACACCAAATGAATATATTGGAACAATTATCGAGTTAGTTAAAGATCAAAGAGGTGATTATAAGAAGTCAGAACTATTAGATGCTGAAAGACAAATATTAACATTTAGTATACCATTACAAGAATTAATTTCTGGATTCTTTGATAATCTAAAATCACGTACAAAAGGATATGCCAGTATGGACTATTGGTATGAATCATATCAGCTGGCAAATTTAGCTAAAGTGAATATTTTAGTAAATGGTGAACCAGTAGATGCTTTATCGTTTATTGCAGATAAGCAAAAAGCTCCTTATGTTGCTCGAAAAATGGCAAAAAAACTTAAGGATGTAATTCCTCAGCAGTTATTTGAAATTTCTATACAAGGGGCTATAGGCGGTAAAATAATATGTCGAGAGAATATAAGAGCTTTAAGGAAGAATGTAACAGCTAAATGTTATGGGGGAGATATTTCGAGAAAGCGAAAATTATTAGAAAAACAAAAAGCGGGAAAAAAGAAAATGAAAAGTATTGGGTCTGTAAGCGTACCCAAGCAAGCCTTTTTATCAATACTTAAAATAGACCAATAATTAACATAAAGATGAAGAAATTTAATATTTCACAGCTTAAGTTAGAGTTTATTTTAGATATATTGCAAAGTGAAGAATATATTTATTTTTTAGACTCCTCATGTAGTACTTCAGAGAGTCAGTTTTCGCTTATTGCATATAATCCTTTTTTGAGTATTTGTTTTGATAAAAATCAGACCCTATTTAAAAAGGGTGGTCATATTAAAAGAGTAGATGCTAATCCATTATTATGTGTAGAGAAGTACTTTAAGAAATTTCAGATAAAGAACTCTCTGGTACCATTTTCAGGTGGTGCAATCGGTTATATTTCTTATGAATATTCTCAATTATTCAAGGATTTTAAACACATAAATTTCGAAAAACAAAACAACAAAGAAAAGTTGCCGTTACTATATTTTAGCTTTTTTGATTACTTCATTTTAATAGATAAAAAAGAGAAGAGCACTTGGTTTATAATTCAAGGGTTAAAAAAATATAAAAAATGTCCGTACCTAGAATTTAAAAGTAAAGTAGATAATTATTGTAATAAAAAATATAAGCAGTGTAATAGTAATACTATAAAACCACTAGTAAATTGGAAGACATATCGCAAAAATTTTGAAAAAATAAAATCATGGATAAAAGAAGGTGATATTTACCAAGCTAATTATACAATGCCATTTACAGTTCCAAGTACATTCAATAATTTAAGTATTTATAAAAAGTTAAGAAAAGTATCACCCGCTCCTTATAGTGCTTTTTTTAAAGGACCATTTGGTGACATATTATCTAGTTCTCCAGAGAAGTTATTCTCCATTGAAAATAAAATAGTACAGACTAAACCTATTAAGGGAACAATACGTAGACGAGGTAGATCAGAAAAAGATAATAAAAGTAAGAAAACCTTACTAAGCTCTATAAAAGATCAAGCAGAGTTAACGATGATCGTTGATTTAGAGCGAAATGACTTAACAAAAGTATGTAGACCAGGAACAATAAGTGTTAAGAAGCTAAAGAGTATAGAGGATTTTCAACATGTATTTCATTTAGTATCTACTATTGAGGGAGAATTAGCAGAAGGATTAACGGCAATTGATGTGTTAATGGCTATGTTTCCAGGGGGATCAATTACTGGCGCTCCTAAAATTAGAGCTATGGAAATAATTAATGAAGTAGAAAGTCAAGAGCGTCAAATTTATACAGGCTCAATGGGTTACATAAGTTTTAATGGGAGAAGTCAGTTTAATATAGCAATTAGAACAATGTATAGTCAAAATGAAAATTTAATGTTTCATGCAGGCGGAGGCATTGTTGCTGACTCTGAAGTAAAAAGTGAATGGGAAGAGGCTTATTTAAAAGCTGAGGGAATGAAAAATTCAGTTATTTAAAAAAATATTCAATAGATTTGTTATAATAAAGTAACGGAGGTTTAATATGCAGGTTTTCCAAAATATTTTAGTTAATTTAAATCTTAAAAAAAGCAATGAGTTATCATTTCCATTTTTAGATTATGGCTTTTTATATGGGTATGGATTATTTGAAAGTATTCGAGTAATTAATGGCAAAACATTTTTGGTAAATGAGCATTTAAATAGATTAAGAAAGGGATCTATTATATTAGATATTCCATTTGTATATGATAATGATCAGCTTATTGAGAGTATTAATAATTTAATTGAATCAAATAATAAGGCTGATGCAATTTTAAATATTTATTTAACACCAGGGGATCGACATTTAGATCCAACTAGGCTGAAAGAAATCAAGGACCCTTTATTTTTAGCCGTTATGAGACCAAGGCCTAAATACGAGCCTAGTCAGCGAATTACATTAGATATTAGGCAAGAATCATTTCAAAAGACTCAATTAGATAGATTTAAAACATTATCTTGGATGAAGAATGTGTTAGAGAAAAAGTTAACTATTCAGGAAGATGATGTTTTATTATATAACCAAAATCATCAAATTTTAGAGGCTTCAAGCGCAAACGTTTTTTTTGTTAAAGGAGAAAAAGTAATAACACCTAAATCATCTGTAGTTTTAGCCGGAATTACCAGAGCCTATTTATTATCTAATCAGTCTAAATTTGATTATGAAATTGTGCAAGAAGAGGTTACATTAAATGATTTAGAATATTTTGATGAGATATTTTTAACAAATGCATTAAAGGGTATTATTTTAGTTCAAGGACTTACGGGATATCAATTAAAATCAAAATCTATATCAGAAAAAATTCAAGAAAAATATATACAGATAATAAATTCTTTATAAATATTAAATATTGAAATGTTTATACAAATAAGCTGAAGGGTATGTAATTAAAAGATAAAAATGGTAAAATTTGACATGTTTTTTTTTATTTTTTAGAATCAAAAATAAGTAGTTTAAAAAATACATATAGTAAAATAAAATGAAGGAAAAATAATGGATATTCAATTTCCAGGAGCATCAGATGGCGGTTTATCAAACTTGCAAAGAGTTAATAAACCTAAAGTTCCTGAAGAGACCCAACATTCTCAACGTAATATAAAAGCACCTGTTACTGACAGCGCTAAGCTTTCACCAGCTCAAACTCCTACACCTACAGATAAGCCTGCAGAAGCTCCTAAGATAGAACCTCAGGCACGGCCACTCTCGGAAAATGATATTGTAGATCAGTTATTTACAATAAAAAAGCCATTAACGTCAGAAAATAAACAAATAATTTCCACTATGATTCAATATGGAGTAGAAGCTAATTCTGAAAGTTTCGACATGATTAAAAACTTATTAAAAGGAAGAAAAAAGGGCAGGTCCGTAGATTCAGCCGTAATTAGTTTTGCAAAAGGGCTATCAGAGTCTGGACGAAGTGTGGATATTTTAGCAAAGTTTTTTGCCAACCAAATACATTTAACCAACGATATGGTAAAAATGCAGTCAATCTTAAAGCAGTTCGCACTACTATTAGCAAGGAGTGAAAATTTAATGAGTAAGGGATTGATGAGTGGGCTATCATCAATTGTAAGTGAATTGGATAAGAATTTGAAAAAATTAACTAAGAAGTCTAATGATGAATTAGTATCATTACCTAAACTTAAGAGATCTGGATTAATCCAAGATTTAAAATTATTTTTTGAGTTTTTAACTGGTGTTAATCAGCAGTTAGAAGGGTTACCTAATTCTGAAAAATTATTGAATTTACAAGAAAAATTAAGTCAGTTAAAACAATCGATATCATCAACGTTAGATAGTTTTTTAAACCAGTTAATATTATCCAAAGATCCAAAAAGTATTCAATCTAATAATGATTCATATTTATATTGGCAGGTACCAAACCCCATGACAGAAGGAAGTAAAGATCTCAATATTATGATAAAAAAAGATTCTAAAGGAAAAAATAAAAAGGTAAATCCTGATAAAACAAGAATTGTACTTAATTTTGATACCGATTTATTAGGAGAGATTTCGGTGATTATTGATATTTCAAATAATAAACTTTGGTATGTATTTAAAACAAGCAAAGGTGAAACAAAGAAATATATTTTAGAGTTATCTAGTAAGTTAAAAGAGCAAATGAAGGCTCTGAATTATGACGTCGTAGGGTTGCAGGCGTCTCAAAAACGAATTGATTTAAAAAAGGTTTTAATTCCAACTTTAAATTTAGATAAAATGACAAGAGTAATTACAGAGGTTTAGGCAGTGACAATTAATAAAAAAACAAATGCAAAACGATTAAAAAAGTCTAAGGACTTATTAACAAATACAACAAAGTCTAATAGGCAGGCTATTGCGTTAAAGTATGATGTTGATAAAGATAAAGCCCCAAAAATAATTGCAACAGGAAAAGGGTATATAGCAGATATGATTTTACAGGTGGCAGAAGAAAATCAAGTCCCTTTTTATGAAGACGAAAATTTAACTCAACTACTATCTAAATTAGATATTAATGATGAAATTCCAGGAGATTTGTATACATTGGTTGCAGAAGTTCTTGCTTTTGTTTTTCAATTAGATAAATTAGCAAAGAAACGAAAAAAATTAAAAGCAAAGTATGAAAAGGGTAAAAAATGAATAACTTTAAATTAAATGTTTTAAATAAGTTTTATTGGGGTATCTTTCTTTTGGGGGTAATAATGATGAGTCAATTATATGCGTTTGATGATTATGGAGAAATTGGAGATCCTGGGGTAAAGGTAAGTACAAATGCAATGAGAGCATTTAGAGTTCATTACACTAACTATATGTTTTATACTATTAATGTTCACACACCAGGATATATAGAAACCGGTGTATATAATACAAGAAATAAATCTGGTAGGATTGATTTTAAGCCGTTTTTTAGATGGCGAGCTGGACCCGTTATTGAAACAGGTAGAGATTTGGACTTCTATATTGATGCAATGAGTAAAGGCTTTTTTGTTATTAAATTACCAACGACACTAGCGTATACAAGAGATGGACGTTTTAGAATCGATGGTCAAGGAAGGTTAGTAACTTTAGCCGGTAATTACCCTGTAATGGGTGATGCAGGTGAAATCTTTTTAGACCCAAGTGCAGATATTGCAGTATCTAGATCTGGTATGATTTTTATGAATGGCAACGCTGTAGATAAAATGAAAATAGCTGTTTTTAAAAGATATAGTGATATTCAAGATAAAAATGTACAAAGTATAAATGGTGCTTTTTTTACACTTGTTAGAGAAGTGGAAACCATAGAAGGACCAGAGCATTATGCTGTAGTACAATATCATTTAGAACAAAATAATGTTTTAAAAGCAATAACAGGAGATATTTTAGTGGCAAAAAATGCATTTGATGCATCAACAAAGGCTGCGCATATGTTAAACAAATCGATATCAACGGTTTCGACATTAGTTAGTCCTTAATAAAAATAAAATAGGAGGAAGAAGTTATGTTATCACAATTATTTATGGCAAAGTCTGCGTTCTTTGCATTTGAAAGGAAAATGCAAGTTGTAGCAAATAATATTTCAAACTCCCAAACAGTAGGATATAAAAAGCGAAGAGTCGAAATGGAAAGTCTATTTCCTCTTGTTCTAGAACGAACATATTCTGAATTTGAAGATAATGTTTCAGGAGCAGGAAATAAACGTAAACGGTTTATGGAATATGGACAAGGTGTCAGAATTGTTGATATTACAAAAGATTTTTCAGTAGGAACTATTGAGGTAACGAATCAACAGTTAGATATGGCAATTCAAGGAAAAGGGATGTTTCAATTTAGAATGCCTGATGGCTCATTTTCATATAGTAGAGCAGGAAACTTTCATATTGATCCTGAAGGGAATTTATTAAGTCCAAACGGACATCCATTAGAACCTGCAATTAGAGTGCCGAGAAACGTAACTGAATTTATTATTAATGAAGAAGGTCGGGTATTTGTTAGGGTAGGCGACGATGCACAGCCAAGAGAAGTTGGGCAGGTAATGCTTGCAAAGTTTCCTAACGAAGGTGGAATTAAGGCAATTGGTCAAAACTTGTTTAAAGAAACAATAGCTTCCGGTCAAAGTGAATTAGTAATACCTGGTCGAGATGGCGTTGGTAATATTAAGCAGCGAGCATTAGAGTTCTCAAACGTTAATATTGTAGAAGAGATGATGGAAATGTTATTAACCCAAAGATCTTTTGAATTAATTGTAAAAACAATTCAATCAGCGGATTCGATGTTAAAGATTGCAAGTGATATCAATAAATAAATTTATAATAATAGTTTTATTTAGTTGTTTATCAACTTCCTTAGCTTTTGGAAGTGTATCAGTATCGTCTATTACATCTGAAATACAATCAAAAGTTATCCAAAAGATATTAATCGATAATCCTGAGGTGATTGCTGAAAATATTATCGTTAATATTAAGCCAAATACATTAAACCCTTCAATACCCGAAAACTGTCATAGTTATTCCTATAAAATATTTAATAAGTCAAATTTATTAGGACGTACGTTTATCCCCGTATATTTACTAGATAAAAATAATAAGAGGATAAAGAAGATTCCTTTAATCATTGATTCGGATGCAAAAGCTATATTTTATAGAACTAATAAAAAAATAAAAATAGGAAATATGATTAAAAAACAGGATATTTATAAGGTAACTGAAAGTTTAATTGGAAAATCAAATATAATTTATAATAAGATAGATAATATAGTAGGAAAAGAAGCGAAGATAAATATTTTAAAGGATTCATTACTAACAAGTCAGCATATTAGGAGTATTCCTGATATATATAAAGGTAATAATGTTTTAATTGTTTTAAAAAAGGGAAGTTTAGAATTGAAGACAAAAGGGAAATCTTTAGATGATGGAATAATTGGAGATAAAATTATGGTTCAAACATTAGGTATGAGTAGAAAATTATTAAAAGGAGAAATCATTGATAAGGACAAAGTCCAAGTTAATATTATTAATTAGTTTGTTAGTGATTCTTCCAAACTATTCTTTTGCAGATTCCTTATGGGGAAATAAGGGTTCGTTATATGGCGTTAAGCGTCAACGGATTCAGGTAGGTGATATTATTACTATTCAAATATCTGAGTCTACATCAGCTGTTCAGCAAGCGTCAACAAATACCAAAAAAGATAGCAGTGTTGGGGCAAATATGTTAAATAATTGGGATCAAGTAGCTAATTTATTAGGAAATGAAACAATACGAAAAACATTTGATTTTTCAATAGGTGGAGAAGATGAGTATCAAGGGACTGGTCAAACATCAAGACGAAGTAATGTAAAGGCAATTGTAACCTCAATAGTTACAGAAATATTGGAAAGTGGAAACTTATTTGTAGTAGGCGAACATAAAGTTAAGGTAAATAATGAAGTAGAAACTGTAAGAGTTTCAGGTATTATTAGGCCTGAAGATATATCTGGAAGAAATACTGTGTTTTCTTATCAAATTGCAAAAGCTCAAGTATCTGTAAACGGGTCTGGAGTTGTTGCCGCCAAGCAAACGCCTGGTATTGTATCAAAATTATTTAATTGGATTTTTTAATGAAAAGTGTAAAAAGTATTTTAGTTTGTTTAATATGTTTTATTTTAATAACACCAGTTTTTGGGCAGGAAAGTGTTGTTAGAATTAAAGATATCGGAAAAATAATTGAAGCTAGAGATAATCAGTTATTAGGGTTTGGATTGGTTGTTGGGTTAAGGAACTCAGGAGATACAAAATCAACAGGATTTACTCATTTAGCGTTAAGAAATTTACTATCAAAACTAGGGGTTCCATCGGGTGGTCAAAATTTTAATTCTAGAAATGTTGCATCCGTAATGGTTACGGCATCATTGCCACCATTTGTTAAACCAGGGCAAAGAATATCTGTTACTGTATCTGCATTAGGTGATAGTCGGAGTTTAGTCGGAGGGACACTATTATTAACACCTTTACAGGGTCCAGATATGCAAACTTATGCAGTTGCTCAAGGACCAGTTGTTGTAAGTGGGTTAAACGAGAGAACACAGACTGCTCGGTTAGTACAAAATCAGACCACCGTTGGAATTATTCCACAAGGTGCAATTGTTGAGGAAGAGGTCCCTGTAACATTTGAAGATCAACATAATATTACTATTGTATTAAATGAGCCAAACTTTATGACTGTATCAAGAGCAACAGAAGCAATTAAAGAATTTGGTTTTTTAGGCGCCAAAGCTATTGATGGGTCGACAATTAAAATTCCGTTGTCAGATATAGATTCATCCGATTTAATTTCTACAATTGCAGAAATTCAAGATATCACATTAGTTCCAGATTCATCTTCTAGAATCATTATTAACTCAAGAACAGGAACTGTTGTTATTGGTGAAAAAGTAAGATTATATCCTGTTGCTTTAACTCATGGTAGTATTTCTATAAGAATTTCGGAAGAAGTAGCAGCGGCTGAAGGAGCTGCACCAGAGGATCCAATTCAAGTAGATCAAGGAACAAATCAGTTAGTATTCCTTAATCCTACAGATACATTATCAAGCTTAGTAAACGCTTTAAATGAACTTGGCGCAACACCAAAGGATTTAATTTCAATTATTCAAGCATTAAAAGAGTCAGGAGCCTTAATTGCTCAGATAGAAGTATTGTAGAATGATTAAAGCTGTACTAGTAACTTTAATAATATTTTTCACAACATGTTTAAATGCTTTTGAAGGCGTTTCTTCTTATGGCGATATTTTCACTCAATCACGAAGATTTAATACAGATGAAAAAAAAATTCAAGAAGTCCAAGCGCATTTTATCAAAAATATATTTACAGATCCTTTAATTAAGTCGATGCATGTGTTTGATAGTGATGAAGATAAAGAAGAAGGTGGCTCTGTATTTAGCTCTAATAATGAATATTTTGATTCTATTTTAGCTTTAGAGATTGCTAAAGATTTAGCCAAAAGAGATATTTTAGGACTAGAAAAATTAATAAGAAAACAATCTCAATAAAAAGGATTTGAAAACTGAGTAACAAAGAAATAGATGTTGGAAAATTAAAGAGAGAAGATCAGGCTTCATTTAGTAGCTCACCTATTTCAGATGAGTTTATAAATGAGTATATGCATATGGTACAAGCCACAGCATCGACTATAAGGTCAAAAGGTAGTTTGCCCCCAGGTATTGAATATGAAGATCTAATTAGTTGGGGAGTAGAAGGATTAATTAAAGCTAAAAAAAACTTTAAAGAAAATTCTGGCTCACAATTTAAAACGTATGCATTCTATCGGATTCGAGGAGAAATATTAGATAAAATTAGAGCTGAGTGGCAGTATAGAAATCCTTCAGATTATGAGTCTCATAGAAGAGAGTTAAGGAAAAAGATTGTTGAATTTGCTGAAGAGCAGTTAGAAAATATGGAGGGTGACCCAGGAACATTAGATGAAAAGTTAAATAAGTTAATAAATAACTCTGCAATGGCATATCTAATGACAAAAACAGATATAAACATTGTTTCTGAAAAAGAAGGTACTAGAAATCCTGAAATTGAATATGTTGATAAATCTCAAGAAGAGTTACTGGAAGAAATAAATAATTTGGAACCAGAGGAAAAAGAAATTATTGAATTATTTTACTTTCAAGATTTAAAACAGATCGAAATTGCAAAAAAATTAAAATATTCTAAAAGTAAAATTTGTAGATTACATAGTCATGTATTAAGTAAACTAAAAATGAGACTAGAAAGAAGGCAAAAGTTAAATCAATGACAAAAGTATTTTACGGGATAATTTTATGTTTGATTATATCAATTCCTTGTTTTGCTCAAGCAGACAATGTAATTGAGGATATTTTATATGATAGTTCTGCTTTTGAATTAGAAAAGGCTATAAAAGATTCTGCAAAAAAACACATGATATACAGTTATAATATTTCAAACGCAGGAACCGAAGGCTTCGAACCAATTTTACTTCAGGAAGATGAACGAGAATTAATGAGTATGGTTCCCAAAGATAGTGATTATTTTTCAAAAGTATTAATTGAGCATATGACAACAAAGATGGCTAGAAATAGTAGACGTCAAGCTGCTTTTTATGCAATTTATAGAAAAAAAATAGATATTTATAAGCAAGTAGCTAGTTTAGGCAAAAAATAACAGAAATGATTAGAATAATATTAATTTTAATAGTAGCAGTAAGCTCTCAATTTTTTATGAGTCAAAAATTACTAGCGCAATCATTAGATGATGCGTTTATTGTTAATACCTCAGGGGTCTTAACACAGCGTATGAAAATGACCATCATTGCGCAGAATTTAGCTAATTTAATGACATTAAAGGATGAGGAGACTGGATTGCCCTATCAAAAGAAATATTTAGCACTAGAGGCTGTTAAAACCGGTGTAAAGGTTAAGGGTGTAGAACGAAGTACGGAACCATTCGGAAGATATTTTGATCCAGCGGCACCTCAAGCTGATGAAAATGGATACTTTTATTTACCAAATATTGATTTGCCTACAGAAATGGTAAACCTTAAACATACGGAAGCTATGTTTGAAGCTAACGTTAATGCATTTAAATTAACAAAAACAATGTATCAAACAGCAACTGATTTAATGAAGTAGAGTGGTTTTTTCAAATAAAATTTATGATATAATGAAAAAAACGCCCAAATCTATAGAGGAAAAACATGACACAAATAAATAAATTAGGTCATTTAAATAACGCAATTGATGGAATGTCTAAAATACCTCAAAAGGTAAATTCTGATTCATTACCTTTTCAGCAATTGTTTAATGAAGCAATTGGTAATCAAAGTACTCAAATGAATATACAGCCATTATACAATATGAATCAACAAATTCCTTTTAACGAAAATGCTACTTTATTGGCTCAAAACTTTTCTGCAAATGAACTTGAAAAAGTTGAGCGGAGACCAAGGCAAGATCAAAGTAAAAAAGAGTCTGAAATGTTAAAAGCTGATAACGTTAATGAAATTGGTATTCAAGCTGGAAGATTAGAGGTAACACCCTTTCAAATGTTTTTAGATAAAGCTGTCGAAGCATTAGAGAGTATTAGTGATCTAGAATTTAAAGTTAATGACCTAACAGAGCAGTATGTTCAAGGAAAAGCATCCATAGATGAAGTCTCTATAGAGGCTACAAAGCTAAATTTAGCGGTATCGTTTGCAACGACAGTAATTACAACGGCATCTCAAACATTTATGGAAATAACAAAAATGCAAATTTAGATTTGCAAATAAAATAAGGATAAAATAATGGCAGAAGAAGAATTTGATCTGGATGATGATTTAGATTCAGATGTGAAGACAGAATTAGATGAGGGCGACTCATCAGACCAATCTAAAAATAAATCTCTTTTTAGTAAAAAGCGATTAATTATTTTTGGAATAGTTATAAGTGTTCTCATTGTTGGAATTATCTTGTTTTTTTCATTTAGTGGAGAGTCTAGTAAGAAAAAAAATAAAAGAATAGCTCAGATGAAATATGATCAATCAGCTTTAACATTAATTGATAGCCAATCTGAAAATACTGATACTAAGAACCCTAAAAAAGATTCAAGTAAAAAACAAAAGAAAAAGAAAAAAGTAAAATATGAAAAGTTATTTTCAGCGTTAACAGGATCCGACCCTCCTAAAATATTAAAAGAGCTTAGTTTTTCAGGTATTTTATTTAAGACAGAGCAATCAGGAAAAAATATTTCAATTTTTGTTGAAACTGAAAAACTTGACGAAGCTCGTAATCTTTTAGCGATTAAGGGACTACCATCAGGGACTCCAAGTGGTTATGAATTATTAGATAACGCACAAACATTGGGTGTTACAGAGTTTGATAAAAGAATACGTTTCTTGCGAGCTTTATCTGGAGAGCTTGAAAAAGCCATCATAAAATTTGATTCTATTCAAGATGCTAAAGTACAGATCGTATTACCAGAGCAGCGTCTTTTTTCAGTTGCACAACCACCTGTAACAGCATCTATCTTAGTAAGAAAAGTGTCTGATGATCCACTTACAGATGAAGTTGTTTATAGTATTATTCAATTAGTAGCTAACGCTGTGGAAAATCTACAGCCAGAAAATGTTTCTGTAATTGATACTCAAGGAATTGTTGTTTCGGAAGGAATTTTTGAACGATTAGCTGCTAAAAAGCAACAGATTATAGATGAGAAAAAAGAAGAAGAATTTAAAAAAGAATTACCAATTGGAAAGCCTATTATTCCAAATTATGAGAGTATTGAAAATTGGTATGCTTTAAAGAGTAATTTAGAAAGAGAGCTATCAGAAAAAATTACTAACCAATTAAACGGTGTAGGTGGCCTAGCATTAGGTTTATATAAAGTAAGTATTACATTAGATATCGGCCCATTAGAAAATGGTGAAATTGTAGATATTAAGCGACAAACGGTGAGTATTATTGTAGATAGCATTAGTGATGACATTTACTTAGATGAAGAAACCAAGGCCGCAATATTTAAAACAGTTGCTGGTTCAATAAACTATATTAAAGGAAGAGATGAGATAATTTTAACTCGAGCAGATTTTACATTGTTAACGGACGAAGAGAAAGAAAAAATAGAAGAAATTAAACGACGTCAGAAAAAAACTAACTGGAGCGGGATTTTCCTTTCAATACTGGGATTACTATCAATATTAGGTATTATATATGGCGTAGTAAGAATTATATTAAAACCAAAGAAGAAAGAAGTAACTCTTAAAGAAAAGGATGAGCCAAACTTTGATGATTTAAAAGAAGATATTTCAGAAGAAAAAGATATTCAAGAGATTAAGTCTATAGCTACAAATAATCCTCAAGAGCTTGCTAATTTAATGGAGAGTTGGTTAAGTGAGGAGTCTACTTCAAATACTGAGGAAGAAGAGGTATTAACATAAATGTATACTGGTAAACAAAAAGCACAAATTTTATTATCCATTTTAGGGGATAATTCTACAGATATATTAAATTTATTATCTTCTGAGTCATCAAAGATATTAACCACACAAATAGGAGACTCTCCAAAACCAACACCAGAAGCAATCAGTGAACTTTTAGAAGAAGTTCAAAATTATATAGATAATGCGGATATGGGTAATGAGGATGATTTTAAACTAGAAGATGAGTCAGAAGAAAATCAAGAAGATGAAGACCTAGAAGACGTAGAAGAAGTAGACATAGAAGAAGATGAAGACAAAGAAGAAGAGGAAGAGGAAGAGGAAGAGGAAGAGGAAGAGGAAGATCCTTTTAAACGTACCCCATCTGAGATTGCTGACATATTAATGCAGCAGTCACCACAAGTTAGATCGTTTTGTTTATTAAAAATGGAAGAAACTATAAAAGATGAAATAATAACATTCTTTTCTGATCAAGAGAAAGAAGAAATTAATCTAAGAAAAGTAGAAGAGTTACCAATAACAGAAACAATTTATAATAACATAAAAGATATGATATATAATAAGACACAAGAAGAAATCGATGCCGAAAATGAAGATAATTCAGAAGACGACGAAGAAGATAATGAAGATGAAGAGTTAAGTGATAATATTGAAGATGGTAACGAAATTAATGACGATATAAGTTCAGAGGATTCAAATAAAGAAACGGAAGAAGATTTAGTTTCAGTTTAAAATAGGGATGTAAATATTGATTTCTTTTCTATTAAATAAATATAACCTTGCAAAATTCCTTTTTGATTTAAACCTAAAGAGTGTGTAACTTTACCGTTATTGTCAATAATAGCTGATATACCTGTATTTGCAGATTGAATTAAGAAACGGTTAGTTTCTACAGCTCTAAATATACTCATATTAAGGTGATATTGAGAGGCTGCCGAATTAAAAAACCAAGCATTATTTAAAACAACAAACAATAAATTTATATTATCTTTATTAATAGAAGCGTTGAAAAAATGAGGATATACTGATTCTAAGCATATTGCTCCTGAGAGACGAATATTATTAAACGTAAATAATTGATTATTAGTACCTGCCGTATAGTCTGACCCTGGAATAATATTTTTCAGTCCAATAAATTGAAATATTGATTTAGCTGGCCAATATTCGCCAAAAGGTATAAGTTTTTGTTTAAAATAAAATTGTGATGGTTGGTTAGGAGAAATACTAATAATGGAGTTATAAAACTTTTTGTTTTTTAGAAAAGGAGTCCCAAATAATAAATGACAATTTAAAGATTTACTAAGTGAAAATAGTTTATTTTTAAAAACATCATTATTATAGTTTAATTGAGGTGTAATTGTTTCTGGCCAGAAAATGAGATCTGGTTTAATAGAAAAAACTTGATTTGTCATAGTTAAATAATCTTGTTTTAATTGAAGCCATTTATTTTTATTTAATTTATCTGATTGACTATGATTAGGTTGAACGATTGCTATTCTAATTTTATTATTTTGCAATAGTTGATCATTCATTAATCGATGATGAGACCAAAAGGTAATAACCGCTATAAGAGATATAAATATTAATAGCTGTATATTAAATTGAGACTTTTTAAATTCTTTATATTTAATAAATAAAATAATCTGTTTAAATATTAAATATAGAAGAAAATTGATAATAAGAATAAAAAGAGAAACTATATAAACACTTCCAATAGATGCAAGTTGTACGATATATTTATTCATAGCCTGACTATAGCCTAAATTACCATGAGGATTACCAAACTGCCCATATGATTTAATTAATTCAAATAAAATCCATAATGGGAAAATAGCAAATAAATGTCGAAAAAGTCTAATGCTTAAGAATAAAAAGGCATAGAATAAAGATAAATAGAGACTATATAGAAACCATAAGAGAAAAATACTAAGGATGGTGGAAAATGGGACTAAAGATAAAATCCAATGATGTAAATATCCCATAAATATAAAGCCAAATAGGGTCCCTAAATAAAAAAAATCTCGTTTCCTTAAATTAAGTTTATTATCAATAATATAAAAAATAGGAATGAGAGAAAAATATATACACCAAAAAAAGATACTATTTGTATGAAAACCAATAGCTGTGATAAATGCCGAGATGATAACTAATAAACTGATATAGAACATGATTGTATATAATTATCATAATTTTCAGATTGACCATTGATAAAATAAGTTTGAAGTGATTTTACTCTAATAGTTCCAATTGAGTGGCCACCATCAACAAAGTATCCAGATGGATTTTCAGGGTTATTTGTATTTTTTTTAAGTAATAAAACATTAAAATATAGTCGTTCATAGGTCTTATTAGGATCAAATCCCAACAATTTACTATCTAAATAAAAGGTTATAACATTTTCCGATATAGTCATTTGATTAACATAAAAACTAGTATCATAAACATATAGTTCATGAATAGATTGAATTTGTTCATCTGTAGAACCAGTATTAATAAAAGTGGTTTTATTTTGAATAGATGATTGATGAAGTTTAATATCATTCATTTTCGAAGAATTTATAACTAAAAATTGATCCCACGAATTAAATATAGTGTCATAATAGTCAGATTTTAAAAATTGATAAATAGATTTTTGTGAATCATTTAAAGATTCTTGATAACTTTTTGAAGTAAAATTAGGAAGTTTAAACATTTGAATTGGATACGAGGGTAGTGGGAGGTAATGATAATAGCTAAAGTCCTCAAAAAAATTAGGTGTTTTTAAACTAAGATTATTTTGTTTAGTAAATAGAAAAATACAACTATATTGATTAAAATCAATCGGTTTATTAGTATCTAGTTTAATTTCAAGAATAATAGGTTTTACGGTATCAGAAACATTATTAGCGCAACTAATAATAAGCAGAATGGCAGAAAATAATAATAGTCTTAACAAATTAATCATATCTACTTTCTATACTCCCTTTAAATTTGCCTTGTAGCTCCCATTTATCTTTTGTTTTAATTAAATCTAATGGTTCATTCGGAAATGCGTTAAACGTGTATTTAAATGTTAAAACCTCTGCTTTTCTCGAATATGTAAATTCAATTTTTCGATGATGTTCTTCTTTTATTATAGAGTAGCTATTTTGTTCATAATATTTTACATCAAATCCTTGTGGTTTACCTAATAGTTCCGGAGGTTTTTCATAATTATAATTAATATTAAATCTCCATTTGTATAATTTCTTCAACCCAAATTTAATAGAAAAGCTAAAGTTAGAATTATTAACTTTACTAATTTTTTCATCTTTCCATACATTAGTATCCAGATTTAAGTAATGGTTAAAATTGACCTCATCAATAAGCATAAATTTTAATATTTTATTGGATAAGTTAAGTTTTGCTTTTTTATTTTCAATAAATTTTAATTTAGTTCTAAATGAAGTATCTCTAAATCTATTGTTTACCAATACAGACTCTCCAAAGTTTAAATATTTTCCTGTTTTAATCATCATATTAAATCGTTTAGTAATATCATATTGTAATGATGTTTGCCAAACTCCCCATTTTTCTTTCTCTTTTTTAAAGTCATAACTCGTAGAGTTATTCCATTTTACATTAAAGTAAAACGGGAAGTATTTTAGTTTAGATTTTTGAAACTGATAGTTAATTTTTTCCGTTAGCTTATTAGATCCTGCTATAGTTCTCTTATTCAAAAATCGCTTAAATGGAGTTCCATTTTCAATAGGTGTATAAGAGCTAGAGTAAGAAGATTTAATAGTTAAGTAATGTTTTGTATACTTTAATTTCTTTTTTTTTCGTTTATTTTTTTGTTTTGCGTTTCCTGTGACAAAAAATACGAATTTAGGAAGTTCAATTTTAGATGATTGAGACATTGATAGCGAAAGTTCATTTTGTTGATCACCTTCACCTAGTTTATAGCCAGGAGTTTGAAACACCCACTGTGTAAATTTAGGTGAAATCGTAAACTTTGTTTTAAATGGCATTTTTTTTTCTCTTAAATTAAAAATTGGTATTTTAGTAAAAGACTTAGACATACTTTGTTTTAATATGTATGTATTAGGAACAATAGAAAAATCAACATCATTAGGAAATGGTTCAATTTTGGGATTAGGGTCAAGAGGATCAATTTTATTTATATCATAGGCATATTCACGATATCGAGCAATAGTAAGTTTAGTATTAAACGATAAACCTGAAATTTTTGGTTCTTGATATTTTTTTAAAAATCGAATGACTGATCTTTCATATTTTTTAAATTTTTTTGAGGAGAGCCCTTTTTTTAATTGTGAGTCTTTAACAGTAACTTCTGCCCAGTTAGTATCAAATTTTTTAATCCATCTTTTTTTTCCTATTAGGTTCCAAAGTTCTTCGCCCGGAGAAATATTTTTTTTTCGTTTATTTTTTTTCTTTGCTCTTTTATTTTGACTAATATTAGAAAAGTTAGGGGGATCCACGATTTGATTAGCAGTTCCTATTAATCTTTGATTTAAGACATTATTCGTCGTTGATTTTTCATTAATTAGAGATACCTGGTTTGTTAAGTTATTCAAAGAATCATAGTATTGTTGAAAGTTAAACGTAGTTGTTTTTTCAAAAATCTTATTAAATTTATTAATAAATTTAGTTTTATTAACGTATCCAGGCTTAAAACGTTTGAAAAACTTATTTAGGTCTTTATCTTTTACTGAAAAATCCATATTAATTTCGGGTAATTTATATAAAAATGAATTTTCTTTAATATCTGAAGTAACTCGGTCATTATCTAAGTCTTTCATATAACTTGTAAGAATATTTAAATTAATTTTATTAAATAATGTCGTTGAAATTGAGTGTGATCCTTTTAAGCTAGTATTAGGTGCTGGATAGGTATTCTGATAGTTAAGTTCTTTATAATCTAAATTACTTGAAAATTTAAAAGTAGATAAGTTTGAAGAAAAACTTGGATAGTTAAAATTATGTTTTAAATTTGCATCAATTGTTTTTCTTTTTGATAAAAAAGCTTCATTCTTGTTATAGTTCATACTAAAAATTTGGCTACCATTGTATGAACGAATAAAACCAGTACGAAGAGAGTGATTATTCCCTGTAAAGTTATGACTTTCTTTGATATTAAAGTTATATTTATTTCCAAGGTCATTATAAGTAAAGTCTCCATTTAAAAATTGAGAATAATTCTTAACACGACTATGTAAAGAATGATCAATGTTTTTTTCTTTGAAACTTGTTTTAATCGTAATAATATCTTTCCATTGATAACGATTTGAAAGCGAAAACATTTGGTTTTTTAAAGGCGCATAATCTTGTTCAAAGTTATAAAAATAATAATATAATTTCCCATCAAAGTTATTAAATTCATAAAAATGTCTAATACCTAAACCTAGAGAGCCTTTACGCCCTTCATGCTTTTTTGCTTCAAACCAATCAACAAATATACTAGAATCCTTATTTTTTCCGATATGAGCGTAGTCAATTGTATTTTGAACAAACCAGCCCCATCCTCTTTCATTGTTTTTTTTCCCAATAGTTGGAAAATTCCAAACTCGTTTCCGTTTACCTAGTTTATAAGAATAAAAAGGGAGAGGGAAAATTTCTAAAAGTGGAATAGGAGGCAAAAAGTTAAACGGAAAAAAAGTGAATTCATTATAAAGCCAAGCTCCATAAAGATTTATACGTTTATCAGGAAAATACTTAAACTTATAAGCTTTAATATAGTTATGGGGGTGATCTAACTCACATGTTGTTGCTAACCCCCAAATACCAGTTTTTAAATCTTTTTTATCTTCTAAAGATAAAGCTTTTAAATATATGGTATTTGACTTATTTTCGTAAGGGTTTATTTTTAAAGTAATGTCTTCAATATTACCAATCTCATTATTTAAATCAAACTTAAAATAAGATACCGTGAATGCTTCAGTACCTCTTTTAAATAAAATATCCCCAGATCCCCAAATAATTTGATCGTCAACATTTAAATGCAAATTAGGAGATTCAATAGAAAGATCTTTATACTGTATTGAAACATTGGATGTTGCTATGACTTCTCGAGAACTTTCTTCAAAATATATTTTGTCAGCAGTAAGTTTTACCGAGTCACCAAAAAGTAGTGAAGTAAATAAATACAGAAGTACAATAATAGAAAAATAAAACAGTCTCATTCTTTTTTTAAGTCAAAGTTAAGGGGTTCAATTGAAATCCAATTAGAAACACCAAAGGATTCTAACGACAAATAATTTATTCTACGTTGGATAATATAAAATAATGTTCCTAAACTATAAGATTTTTTCCAATACTCAAATGCTAATAATAAGTGATTACTTAAATAATAAGCATCTCCTAAATTTAAATAATATAATGGTTGATTTCCATTTAATTTTAAAGCTTGTTGAAAATAATCAATTGCTAATTTAAATTCTTTTTTTAATAAATAAGCTAAGCCATATAAATGAAAAATAGTATCATTATTAGGAGAGATCAAATTTGCTTTTTCCAATAACTCAATCGCATTTTGAGGATTTTGTTCATGGAGTTCAATAACAGCTAAATTGCAATATGAAAATACCATTTTAGGGTCAACTTGAATACATAAATTAAATTCAGATTTTGCAGAGTTATAATTTTGATCAATACAAAATTGTATGCCACTCATATTATGAGGGTAGGCAAAGCTAATAGATTGGTTAGAGTTAACAGTCAGTGGAGTCGGAATAGCAATAATATGAAGCGTTTCAAAGTTGTTCAAAAAGCAACCAGAGATCAAGTGACACTCCTTAGATGAAAAGTCATAAGACTTAATAAGATCAATATTAGATCGTAGATGAGTAAAGTTAACATCTGATTCAAGGATCGATTCCAAGTTTTGAACAGCACTTTCAAAAAGACCTAAGTGAAACTTTGAAATACCCATTAAATAAGTACTTTTATTAATTAGGGCGATATTTGATGGATCAAGTTGTGGCAAAGTTCGTTCTATTTGTTTATATGCCATTTTAAACTTGCCTAACTCTAAAAAACACCTTGAAATTAATAGTTGTGCGTTAATAAAATTATCATGATCAGAAGATATTAATTGAAAATGTTCAATGGCAGCAAAAATATTATCATTTCTAAGATTAAGTAATCCCAATAAGTAGTCATTTTTTTGTGTCATATTTTTTGATAATTTAATTACTTCAGAGTCAATGACATTTTTTTGTAAAAGCTGAATAGATTCATGAATATCTTTATTAAATGGATATAGTTCAAGTGTATTATAAATTAATTCTTTATAGTCAATAATAGTGGCTAATTGATTTATAGAATTTAAGCAAAGCAATCTAGAGTCTTTATCTAATGATGTTGAAAATAACGGGCGGCAAGTATTAATACAAGTTTCATATTCTTTATTCAAATAATATAACTTTGCAGTTAAAAGTGCTAATTCTAAATCAAATTGATTTGAATTTGATTTAATAGTAGATATATAGGCTTGAACCATAGATATTTCAATATTTGGGATATCTATTAATAAAGTTAATTGTTTGTAGGCATGTGTGTAATCTTTATTTTTAATATATAAAAAAATAAGAATATCATAGATTGAATAATTGTCATGTAAGAAATTATCCTGAATAAGTTGAATTAGTGACACTACATAGCTAGGCGTTAAGTTAACTAATTGTTTAATTTTTTCACAGGCATCAATGAGTGAGTCTTGACGTAATAATAACTTAATTTGATAAAAAAGTAGATCATGATTGTTGGGGTAAGTTTTTAAGGCGTCATTAATCTGTTGGATTGCATCTGGAAAATAGTTAGGGTTTTGAGAACATAGCTGTTCTATTAAAGATAATGCTTTATCCATTTGAAATGAATTAAAGTAGAGCTCAATTAAAAATGAATTGATATTTGTATTTAATGGAGTACAAGTTTTTGATTTTTCAATAATATTTATAACGTCAACATGAGACTTTTTAAATTTAGAAAGATAGTTTTTTAAGATTGAAATAGCTTTTGTGTATTGTTGTTTTTCAAGTAAACTTAACGCTAAAACTTTATAATAATCAGATCTGTCAGGAAAGTGCTCAATTAATGTTGAATAGTAACCTATTTTTTTATTAACTTGCTTAGAATCGATATAAATTTTAGATAAACAATCAATAACTGACGAGTCAAAGATCTTTTCAGAAAAAGCTTTTTCAAGCATTATTTGAATAGGGTAAGAAAATTGAGGTACTTTTTGATATATTTTATTAATTAGATAGTAAGCTTGTGGGTGATTAATATTTAAATCTAGAATATCTTCTAATTCTTGAATAGCTTCAGTATAGTTTTGTATAAAAATGTATATTTCAGCTATAACCATTCTTAATTCTAGAGAATCAAAGTGAATACGAAGTTCTTTATACAAAAAAATAAGAACCTGGTATATACCATGAGGGTATTGATGATAAAAAGATTTAAATTGTTCCAACGCTTCTAAGTATTGTTGTTGCTTAATGCTAATAATACCTAGTTTATAAGTTTTATTATTTTGATAGGTTACTTGTATTTGCATTGGTACGAAATCACAAGGCTAGCAATGAAACCATAAATAAAATTAGGTAACCAGGCACCTAAAAATGGGTAAAATGGATAACCAAAGATATTAAAGCTAGGGTCTTTGGCAAATGCACGAGAAAGAGATAAAAGAAAAAAATAAAAACCAACAGATAATACCGCAAAACATATTGATAAAATAACACCCCACCAGTCTTTTCCGGATCTAACAAAACTTAAGCAGAATGCAATTCCTAAGAACCCAAAAATAAAACATGCTCCAGGAAGGCTGCTTTTCATATAATATTCAACTTTGAGTGTTCTTGTGCTAATTCCTCCTTTATTAAGAGTATCTATCCGTTTTTTAAGTTCTTGTGAATCCATTTCTTTCGCTGATTTTTGGCGGTTTAAATAAGTTCTAATATTTTGATCAACATGAATTTTTAATTCCTCAAAAGAGTCCAAAAACTCAAGAATACCATCTTTATTTATTTCTTGAATATATCCATTGTTTAATGTCCAAGAGTGCCCATTCCATGATGCATTCTTTGCCGTAGTTAACCTCGGAAAATATCTAGTTTCTTCAAATATAAGAAGGTTTTCCATTTTTGCTTCTTTTGAAAAAACTTTTTTAATATAAAAAAATCGATTAGAGCTACCTTTAAAAACAACATTTTCAACAATGTTTGGGGGAGGTTTTTTTTGAATTTCTTTACGAATTAATTTTTCAGAAACATTATTTGTCCATGGAACTATATCTTCATTAATAATAAATGAAATGCCGGAAGATATTAAAATAATAAAAAGAAGAGGTAGTAAAATACGAAATGTATGAACACCACTTGCTCGTAAAATAGTTAATTCATTATCTTTTGCCATTCTAACTAATAAGAGCATTGTGGCAAATAAAACTGCCATAGGAAAAAACAATACCATAATAGCAGGAAGTTTATATATTAACAGGCGAATAATAGTAGAAAATTGAACGCCTGATAAAATCGCTAAATCAACTAAATAAAAAAGGATATCAACAATACCTATAATAGTAAAACCGCCAACAGACATCATAAATGGACCAGAGAACTGTTGGATGATATACCTATCCAGTATACTTATTCGATTAAAAAAAAAGTTAAGTAAAGAAGCTATAAATTTCAATGAACCATTATGTTAATTCATCAGCTTTTTGTTGCATTCTAGTTCTGTTTCTAGCTTGTTTCTCTTTCTCTTTTTTAATATCAGAAGGTTTTGTAAAAAACTCTCTTTTTCTTAATTCTTGTAAAGTACCTTCATTCTTTAATTTTCTTTTAAATTTTTTATAAAAATTATCAAAAGATTCGCCTTGTCTTTTTTCTTGTTTAACCATTAAAAACTCCTTTAAAAACAAATAAAATGTTGAATTATTTAATACTATAGTTTATCACTTTTATTTAGAAAACTCTACAATCAATAAATTATATTATTTAAAATAATTTATTTAAAAATAATAGAGAATAAAATACAAGAAAATTAAAATCAAAAATTACAAATGATTAATAAATAAATTTTCAAGCTGTAACTGAGAGTTAACATTGTAATTAAGACTCTTAATAGTACTTATAATATGGTTTGAAACAGACAAATTGGGGGGCGTTTCGTTCTGTATTTCTTCAAGCCAAGAGTATAAAAGAGGCTTCAAAAATAACTTATCTTTACTAATTGAAGAAGCATATAAAATTCGTTCATGTGAAGATAGTTTTGAGAATGAGAAAAAAGATTTATAGCTATCAGGGCAGACTCCTTTGTGCTGAATAAGATAGTTAAGTAATGAATATGTTAAAGGGTATGAGTTAAAGTTGAAATTATACTTATCTTCTATATATGATTTGATATTTTTAATAGGTGTTTTAGGAATAAAAAACGTTTGACTTCGAGATTGTATAGTTAATGGTACTGACTTCCATGAATGCGTTGTTAAAATAAAAATGACATTTTTTGGAGGCTCTTCTAGTGTTTTTAATATTGCGTTTGACGACTCGGTCGTAAATCGTTCACAGTTAGGTATAATAACAAGTAATTTAGAAGAGTTGGATGGGCCATATTTAATTCTATCTTGTAAAGTTCGAATATTATCTATTTTTAAAGTTCCAGAATTTGGAAGTGTAATCATATCAGGAAAGTGTTCTGATTCTATTTTTTTACAATTTGAACAAGCCTGGCAGTTTCCTTGAAAGTTTTGTTGATTACAAAATAAACAAAATCCAAAATACATCGCAGCTTTTGTACTAAAGGAACCTAATCCCCCATGAAATAAGTATGTAGAAGAGAGTGTGTTTTTAGAAATAATAAGATTAATAGCTGATTTAACTGATTCCGGAACTAAAAGCATGATAGAGCTCGATGATCATCGTATAAATAAAGATAATAAAATAGAGCCTCCAATACCAAACCACATAATAGTACGCTGTTTTTTTAAAGTTTGAATTTCAGTTTTCATTTTGTCATTAATTTCAATCATATCATGTTGAATATTTTTTTGTTCTTCTTTAATTAATTTAGTATCTAATTTAATTCCATTAAGATTAGTATCAAAAGATGAATAGGAGTTTTTAAAATTACCAGAAATTTCTTTTAACTGTGAAATTTCTGTTAATGAAAACATATCTTGATTAGAATTCATTTTTGATAATATCTTATTAATAATAACAGCGGCTTCTTTTCTTGAAAGTGGTTGGTTTGGTTTGAAAGCATTATTGGAGTATAAGGGTAAAAAACCTTGATTAACAACATTTTTAACAGCTTTATATGAAATATCGTTTTTTTTAATATCTTTTATAGGAACTGATAGTAATAGTGTCGATTCGAATATCATTATACTAAGTATAAATAAACAAAATAATTTCAAAATAGCCTCCTTAATTTATAATTATTGAATATTGTATATGCTTACCACTTATTTTTCTATAAGTATTGATTTTGATATTAAAGTTTTTGTTTCAGAACTTAATTGTAGCATAGTTTTTCCAGTTTCTTTAGATTTAAAAAATAATTTAATAACTGGTAATTGATGAACATATTTTGAATTTGATAATTTGGATAGTGTAATAGTTTGGTTATTAATTTTAATATTGTCGAGTTGATTTGACTCTCTAACCCAAGAGCTTGGAGAGAAATGTAATAGTTTTAATTTCTGAGAATCAAACGAAAGATAAAATGAGCGATTATTAAACTTAAAAGCATGATTGAAATATAAATTTACATAAAAATAATCTCCATTAAATAACTTTGATTTACTAACTGTAAATTCATAGTTAGGTTGGTAACTAGGTGCTGGAATTATTTTTTTATAGTATTTAGTTGGATTTTCTTTTGATTTAAGTTTAATATTAGCATGTAATTTGTTTTTAAATAAATGGGGTTCACCTTGAATAAACCAGCTCAACATAACAGAATCATTTGCAGGAAGGCGATTGATTGTTTTTTGAGATATTTCAAAAGGTGTTAGATTGATTTTATTAGGAAGTGATAACTGAACTTCAATATTATGTAAAGGGTAAGGGTATTTATTTTGAAGCTGCATGCGAACAATAGCTTTAGGAGGCAACTCATGAGGGTTAAAGTCGGTGATAGTTAAGCTAACATCTATTTTAGGTGGCGTTAAAATATCTAATTGACGATTTAGTTTATTAGTTTCTAAGTTATTAGATTGAGCCTTAATAGAAATTATTTTTTTTCCAATGGGTATTTTAGGAGATGGTTTAACATAGATTGGTATTTGATAAGTGTCATTAGATTTCAAAGTTCCAATATTTTTTTTGAGTTGACCTGAAGCTATTTTTAAACCTTTCGGCAGTTTAATCTCTACAGTCGTATTAAATGCATCAAAACCTCCAGAATTAACTACATAACCTAAAATTAAAAATGGTTTAGTGGAAGATTGAATAATTTCCGATGGAAACGTAAGTCCTAATGAGAGTTCTCCAGGAGAAAGTGTAACACCTCCTAGGCCATATGCAGTAGAATGTATTATTGAAGAATTTGGATGGATGGTGGTACTATCCCAATATAATGCTAACGCGGTATCCTTTTCGATTTCATCAGATCGAATAAATGGACGTCCTTTTTGATAGTTAAAGTCCCAAGGTTGATCAATTAACGATCCCCAGTTTGAAAGGATTAAGCGATCAGGAGGAGAAATATTATGAGTAAAGTTTCGTAGGATACCTTGCGCAATAACATTTGGTGAAGTAAGGCTATCAAATGTTTGCCAGTAGTCTTGAATCTTATTTTTTTCAAACATGATTTCAGAAGTAATAGATTCTGAACCAATTCTAAATGGAGCCCCATCATTTTGTCCTAATTTAGTATCTAGCATTAATCTAAGACCGACATTTTTTGTGGTTATACTATGATTATTAATTTTATACTTAATTAACGCAGTATCTTTAATTTTTGTCATCGGGTTTCTAATTAGAGATAATTGTTGAATAACTTCAACTTCATCAAATTGATATGAGGTGTGTATTTGCTGATTAATTATTTTATGGTAATTAAAAGTACCATAGTTAAATATAGTACCTGTTCTCTTTTGTGTTTTAAGGCTAGAGCCTCCAAATATAAATGGTTTTTGATCAATATAGATAGTTGTATAGCTTGACCAAGGAGTAGGTCTACCATATATCAAACTTTGAAAGTTGTCATAAATATGACTCGGGGACCCTTCAACCGTTTCAATTGCAAATCGACCTAAATCTTGTTCTTCTGCGGTGACAACAACTTTTAAATACTCATTTTTAACAAAATTTGTAGATGCTGTTGTATTTTTTTGATGGATTAAGTAGTTAGTAGTAGCTCGAAAATTAGTTGAAACAAGTAAATTCTGAGTAGATGTTATAGTCATAATATTTGATGATGTAGGTATTAATAAATTCGATAAAATATGTTGATTAAAAAATAGTATTAAAATCAAAAATTGAAAAAATAGCACTTTCACTAGATACCCCTTTCTAAAACTCAAGTGAGAAGGTTTTATTGGCTGTTACAGGTTTGCCATTAATAATTTCAGGAGAGAATGTCCAATAGCGTAATTTATTTTTAAAGTCAGTATCTAAATATGAGTATCCTGTTCCTTTAAGTATATTATAGTCGATCATTTCTCCTGAAGGAGAAATGGTAAAATTAACAGTAATCTTTATTTTTTCGTCAAAATTTATAGCTTCTTTTGGTTTTTTTGGAAAGACTTGATTTTTAATTGTTACATTTAATCGTGAAATTTCAACAAGTGCTTTTTTAGTATTTGGGGATTGAGGTTTTTGTCCAGTCGTTTGGTTTTTTGTTGGAATAGGTAAAGATGGAGGTTCGCTTTTTTCAGCTATATTGATACGAGGTGAAGTCTTTGTATTCTCTGATACAATATATTCAGTTAATTTAGAGTTTAAATTAGGAGATGCTGTAAAGTTAGGCGAAGATATAGATTTAGATGAAAGCGCCTGAGATAGTTGAGAAGCTTTAGGTGATGGATTCTGTTGTGACGGGGGTATTTGAGGTGTTGATTTGACAGTTTTATTTGGCTTCTTATTTATAACTTTCCTTTTTGCTATTACTTTTTTTTTCTTTTTCTTAATTACTTTTTTTTGCTTATCAACTTTTTTTCTTTTTGCTACTTTTTTTTTCTTTTTCTTTTTCTTTTTCTTCACTATTTTCTTTTTCATAGGCGTCGCTACAGCAACTTTTTCACTAGAAGTAGCCGCAATATCTAAATTAACAGGGATAGATATCGTGGTATTAGGAGATACATTAGATGATGATGGTAATGATATGGGTATAAGAAAAAATATAACATGAATAACAAGCGTAATTAAAAGGGACTTAGATGTTAAGTTCGAATTAGCCATTAACGTTTAGATAAAGATTTTAGTTTTGTTTCTAAGGTTATATTAGAGCAACCACCTAAACGGATTGCATCAATAACATGAATAATAGTCGAATAAGGTGTTTCTTTATGAGCTTTCAACAAGATATTAACATTGGGCGTTTTAGTCATTACTTGAATAATTTGATAAGATAAATTTTCAAGTAATATTATATTTTTATCAAATTTAATAATATTATTTTTATCAATACTTAAAATCATACCTTTTACATTTTGTTTAGATGTAGTAGCAGAAGGTAAGTTAATAGTAATTCCTTCTTTTTGGATAATAAATGTACTAGAAACTGCAAAAAAAATTAATAAAATAAAAATAATATCTATTAAAGGTGTTAATTCTAATCGAGGAGCATTTTTTAATCGATTTTTCATAATTAATGTTTTAATGAAGGATTTGATTTACAAAAGTTAATAATATCATAAATTAAATGTTCCATTTGCATAGTAAAGGTATTTACCTTATGAGATAAAAAGTGGTGAACAAAAATTAGCGGAATTGCAATAGCAAGTCCTGATACTGTCGAAATTAAAGCTTCTGCTATACCCGAAGATAAAGCTTGAGTATTTCCTATGCCCCCTCCGGAAATAACATTAAAGATATCAATTAAACCTAATACAGTTCCCAATAAGCCTAATATTGGCGCAACTGTAATAATACTAGATAATACCGATAGGTTTTTTTCTAATTTAGGAACTTCTAATAAGGTTATACCTTTAATTCCATCTTGAATATCATCTCGATTTAAAGCAGATAACGTAATTGCTTGACATAAGACTCTAATCATAATTTGATGCTTAGTTTTCAGTTGTTTTATGGTATCTGATTTTCCATGATTTAAAAGCTGTTGTTTGATTAGGTGAGTTGTTTTATCTATGTTAACAGAATGACTCTTTAAAAATAAAAACTTATGAATAATGATATATATACCTAGAAATGAGCAAAGAAATAATAAATACATAATTGGCCCACCTTTTAAAAATATCTCCCACATAAAATACCTCCATTTTTTTCTTTTTTATGTAATATCAATTGAATTTAAATAATGAATTAAAGGGTATAGTCCACCATAGTCCGATCTATTAAAATTAAAAACAAGTCTCATTTTATCTTTAAAAAACTCATTATCATCTGACAAAGTTTTTGCAGGTTTTAATTCAAACTTTCCACTCTCAAGAAGATGGGAAAATGTTTTATTAATATAAGAAAGATGGTTTGTTTCTATAGTATGGTTTAATCTAATTACAGTATGCTTTTTCAAATATCGAATAGAATGATATACCTTGTAAAAAGTTTGAATATAATTAATGATATCGTCTCTAGATTTAGAGAGATAGAAAATAGATAAATCGTCTTTAGAAATATAATTACGTTTATAAAGTTGCGTATCTATATAGTTAATCCAAGTTTCCCAATAAGTACTGTTTGATTTTGATGTTAGAACAATTGGCCTAGGAGAGCATCTTCCGGTTTGAATTAATGTTAAAACTTCAAATCCTTCATCATGCGTACCAAAACCTCCAGGAAGAAGAATAATGCCATCGGATTCTTTAATAAATGCTAACTTGCGAGTAAAAAAGTATTTATAAGAAATAAGTTTATTAGTATTTACTATATATTGATTTGCGGTTTGTTCAAACGGAAGCTCAATATTTAAGCCAATACTTTTATTATTTAAAGCTCCTTTATTTCCTGCTTCCATAATACCTGGGCCTGCTCCCGTAATAATAAAAAAACCAAGAGATGATAAGTCTTTTGCTAATTTTTCAGTTAAAATGTAATTTTTGCTAGTAGGTTTAGATCTGGCAGATCCAAATATCGCAATTTTACGAGAGTCTCGATGTTTTTGAAATAATTTAAAGGTTTTACGTAGCTCCTCAAGACTAACTTTTAACAACTTTAAATCACTTTCAGATTGAATAACATTTCCAATTTTAAGTACAGATTGTATTAGTTGACTTACGCAATCTTCATGTGGAAAGTTGAATTCTGAAACAAAATCCTTAGCTTTTTTTTTAAAATCCTTGTCAGAATAATGTCTATTTGTCATAATCTACCCCAAATACTAAATTAAAAAGAAATAAATATTTTAAATTATTATAACATTATAAGAAAGAATATAGGAATACAATGACAATATTAAAAAAAAATCTTCTAACATTTGAAAAACTTGAACTAGAAAGATTAGTGCAAGATTTGAGGATGCCAAAGTTTGTAGCATCTCAAATTCTAAATTGGTTATATCAAAAAAAAGTTAATTCATTTGAAAAGATGAAAAATATATCTAAAAGTAATAGGGATATATTGGAAAAGCAGTTTTCGATATTACCATTTAAGAAGATTGAAAAATTAGAATCAAAAGAAAAGAACGCTATAAAATATAACATAACATTAAGTGATGATCAGGTAGTTGAGTGTGTTGTTTTAATTGAAAAAAAATATACTAGCTTGTGTGTTTCATCTCAATGTGGTTGTCCGGTAGATTGTAAATTTTGTGTAACGGGAGCTATGGGATTTAAGAGGAATTTGACTATGGAGGAAATCGTTGGTCAGTTTCATTTTGCGCAAAGTGAAGGATATAACGTTACAAGAATTGTTTTTATGGGTATGGGGGAGCCTCTATTGAACTACAGTCCAGTTAAACATTCATTTGAACGATTAACGGGCGAATCATTTTATAATCTAAGTCGTCGAAATATTACTATTTCAACATCTGGTTATTTAGCTGGGATTAAAAGGTTAATCGATGATAAGTGGTTTGTGAATTTAGCTTTTTCGGTAGGATCTACGCAATCTCTAGTAAGGCAAAAGTTAATGCCGTTGGAAGAGCGGAATCCAATTGCAAAAGTATCGGTTTTATTACAACAGTATCAAGAATTACATAATCGTAAATTAACATTGGAATATACCTTGCTGAAAGGTGTTAACGACTCTTTGCAGGATGTAGCGGGATTAATACGTTTAGCAAAATATCTAAAAGCAAAAATTAATTTAATTAATTTGAATCCGCATAAATGTATACCATTTACACCTTTAAGTTCTATAGAATTAAACAAATTCAAAGAACAAATCTCAGAAAGTAAGATTCCTGTAACCATACGATTTAGAAAGGGGCAGGATATAGCTGCCGCATGTGGCCAATTAGGGGATTCTCAAGTGAAAAAATAAGCTTTACTTTATTAGCCTAGATAATATACAATTTTAGAAATAATTTTAGAAAAAGAATAGTAAAAGATAATATAATTTGGAAGTAATTAAAGAAGATTTATGAAAAAAATATTCGTGAAAAATACATATGATATTAAGTTGTCCGATAAACCATCAAATCAGGTTATAGATCAAACCAAAATTACAAAGGTGGCATTAATTCCTGATAATATTCCAAACACCAAGCCTAGGTTATTAAAGAAGGTTGGCGAAAAGGTTCAAATAGGAACACCAGTTTATGTAGATAAAAAAAATGATGCGCTTTGCTTTTTATCACCAGGGAGTGGAACTATCAGCGATATACAATATGGAAAACGGCGTAAAATAGAAAAGGTTATTATAAATTTAGATAAGGAAGAGACCTTTGTAGAATTTGAGAAGGTAAGTAATGAGGCAGAGTTAAATAATATATCGAGAGATTCATTAGTGGATTTATTAGTAAAAGGTGGTTTGTGGAGTTTGTTTGTAGAGTACCCGTTTGGGTTACCTCCTAAAAAAGAGACTGTAGCGCCTGCTATATATTTATCATTAGATGAAGATGAACCTCACAGTGTGAATTCTGAAGTGATTTTAGATGGATCTATATCAGACTTGAAGTTTGGAATTAAAATTCTTGAAAAGCTAACAAATGAAGTTAATGTAAGTATAAGGCAAGATAATCCTATTAAGGATCAATTATCATCAGTGGTGACTCATGAGGTATACGGTGATTATCCGGCTAATAAACCCGGGACAGTTTTGTTTTATGATAAAAAAGATATGACCAAAAATAAATCTTGGGGGATATATGCGCAAGATTTATTAAGGATAGTTCAGTTGTTTAAAAGTGGTAGATATCCAATAGAGAGAGTGGTAACAATTGCTGGGCCTAGAGTTAGGCAATCAAGCCATTATAAGATAAGAGAGGGTTCTGCCGTTTCTGAGATTGTCCAGCTAAAAGATTCTGAAAAAGAAGTTAGATATATTTTTGGCGGAGTTTTAACAGGACGTTCATCTGGAGATGATGGATTTATAGGCTATAAAGAATATTCGATTAATGTGCTTAATGACGACTATCAACCTGAGTTGGTGCCTTTTGTTAAATTAGGATTTGATAAACATACCTTTGGGAAGACATATTTTTCTTGGTTATTAAATAAACCAGATTGGCAAATGAATACCAGCTTGAACGGTGGCGAGCGGTCATGTATTAATTGCTCTATATGTCCAAATGTATGTCCTATGGATATATTGCCTCAATTTTTAATGAAGAGTGTTTTAGCAAATGATGTAGAAGAATCTATGTCTCAAGGATTATTAGATTGTGTGGAATGTGGATTATGTGATTATGTATGTCCATCTAAAATCGAACTTACTTCAATTGTTCAGGAAAAAAAATTAGATTTATATAAGGAAATTAGCTAAATGAAATTTTTGTATAACTTTTTAAAAAAGCAAGAACCTTTATTTCATAAGGGTGGAAAACTCGAAAAACTCTATCCTTTATTTGAGGCTGGCCAAACATTTTGCTTTAATGCTGAATTAAGAACAAAGAAAGGCTCTAACGTTAGAGATTCATTAGACACAAAACGATACATGATCTTAGTTGTTTTAGCACTATTACCTTGTACATTATTTGGAATATACAATGCTGGATTGCAAGCTCATATTGCTGCAGGACTAAGTCAAGATATTTTTAGTGTTTTATTAACAGGTGCATTAAAAGTTGTACCTATCATTTTAGTTTCATATACTGTAGGCGGACTGTGCGAAGTTTTATTTTGTATTATTAGAAAGCATGAGGTCAATGAGGGATTCTTAGTAACAGGGCTTTTATTTCCTTTAACATTACCATCGACGATTCCATTATGGCAGGTAGCTGTTGGGATTGCTTTCGGAGTTATTGTTGGTAAAGAGGTTTTTGGTGGATCTGGAAGAAACTTTTTAAATCCAGCATTAACTGCTAGAGCCTTTGTGTTTTTTACATACCCAGCTTACATAAGTGGCGAAGTATGGACTAGTTTGATTAAAGATAAATTAATTGATGGTTACAGTGGAGCTACAGCTCTAGCGGTTGCAGCTTCAGGTGAAACATCAGGTAAATTAACGGATACTTTGATTGAATCAGGGTTTACATTAAAGAATTTAATAATCGGAACAGTTCCTGGCAGTATAGGTGAAACATCTGCAATTATGGTTATGATTGGAGCTGTAATTTTAATTGCAACTAAAGTAGGAAGTTGGCGAACCATGTTAGGTGGAATTTTAGGTGCTATTACAATGACTTTAATATTAAATTTATTTGCTGGAGACTCCTCCTTGCCATTTTTTAGCTTAACACCAATTTGGCAGTTATCTATGGGTAGTTGTTTATTTGCTATTGTATTTATGGCTACTGATCCTGTATCTTCACCTGGGATAGAAGTATCAAAGTTTATTTATGGATTTTTAATTGGTATATTAGGTATTATTATTCGAACTGCGAACCCTGCATATCCTGAGGGCTGGATGTTAGCCATTCTATTAATGAATGTGTTTGCTCCTCTAATTGATCATGTTGTGATGCAAATAAGAATAAAGAAAAGGATACCAAATGCAATCTAATACTTTTAAAACATTTAGCTTTGCTATCGTGATGTGTCTTGTTTGTGGATTTTTATTGACATTAACAGCCGTTGGACTTAAAGAGAGGCAAGAAGCAAATCAACTTATAGATAAGCAAAAAAATATTTTGAGAGCATTATCTTTGCTAGATGAAACAAAAAAAGTATCAGGTAAAGAAGTAGAGTCATTGTACAAAGATAATGTGAAAGCTCTTTTTGTGAATAGCAACGGAGAACTTGAAAAACAAGCTAGTAATAAAAACTTTCCGTTATTTTTAGTTGAAAAGAAAGGAAAGGTAACAAGTTATGCTATTCCTTTTGAAGCGTATGGTTTATGGAGTTGGATTAAAGGTTATATAGGCATGGAAGGTGATGGGGAAACAATTTGCGGGTTTACAGTATATAGTCATGCGGAAACGCCAGGACTAGGAGGCGAATGTGAAAAACCTTGGTTTAAAAATCAATTCAAAAATCAAAAGATTACAAATCAAAAGGGTGATTTTGTTTCTATTACGGTAGTAAAAGGTAAAGCAAGACCTGATAATAAAAATGAAGTAGACGGAATGAGTGGCGCGACAATTACCGGAAAAGGAATTGAAAAATATTTAAAAGAAGATCTTAAAAAATATGAATCTTTTGCAAAACGATTAAGGAATGGATAATGCTTAAAAAAATTAAAAAAAGTAAAGAATTTAAAATTCTAATAGAACCAATCATTCATGCAAATCCTATAGCTAAAGCAGTATTAGGAATTTGTTCAGCTTTAGCTGTAACAACACAAGTCATACCCTCAATTGTGATGGTACTAGCTATGACCTTTGTTTTAACTTTTTCAAATATTACAGTCTCTATTTTAAGAAATGTAATTCCAAAAAACATAAGAATTATTGTTGAATTAGTTGTAATAGCATCATTAGTTATTGTAGCCGATCAAGTGCTAAAGGCTTTTTTATATGATGTAAGTAAACAATTATCCGTATTTGTTGGTTTAATTATAACAAACTGTATAATTATGGGTCGCGCGGAAGCCTTTGCCTTGGGAAATAACCCTTGGTATTCGATGTGGGATGGTATTGGAAATGGTTTAGGTTATGGCTATATATTAATTGTTGTTGCTATTTTTAGAGAGCTTTTAGGAGCAGGGAGTTTATTAGGAATTCAAGTAGTTCCTCAATTTTTTTATGATGCTGGATATGAAAATATGGGGTTAATGTTATTGGCTCCTGGAGTATTTATAACAATAGGTCTTTTAATTTGGTTACAGAATATACTAGCAAAACAGGAGAATTAATGTGTTTGAACATTTAGTTAGTTTAGCAATTGAATCCATATTTATTAATAATATTTTATTAGCGTTATTTTTAGGGATGTGCTCTTTTTTAGGGTGTGCAAAGAATATTAAAACAGCTACCGGTTTAGGATTAGCTGTCATTTTTGTTTTAACAATAACAACACCAGCGAATTGGGCAATAAATCACTTTTTATTAAGAGACGGTGCTTTAGCATGGGCGGGTTATCCTGAATTAGATTTAAGCTTTTTAGTATTTATTACATTTATTGCCGTAATAGCATCACAAGTACAATTAGTAGAAATGTTAATGGAAAAATTTTCTCCAGGTTTATATGTTTCATTAGGGATATTTCTCCCATTAATAGCCGTTAACTGTGCAATTTTAGGAACATCATTATTTATGGAACAAAGACAATATTCTTTTGCGGAAGCTTGTGTTTTTGGGTTTAGTTCTGGTATTGGTTGGTTTTTAGCTATTGTTGCATTTTCAGCAGTATTACAAAAACTTAAGTATGCTCATCTACCAAAAGGATTATCTGGATTTGCAATTAATATGATTACAACAGGTTTAATTGCAATGGCATTTATGGCGTTTGCTGGTATTAAATTAACTTCGTAAAGTAGGAGATGAGTCATGGTTTATATAATTAGTACTTCAATATTTTTATTTATTATATTATTTTTAGTAACAATTTTATTTATTATTGAAAAAAAAGTAATCGGATCAAGTAGTTGTAAAGTTTTAATTAATAACGACGAAGAAAAAAGTCCAACAGTTGATTCTGGAACTAATTTACTATCTGCATTATCAAATCAAGGTGTTTTCTTACCTTCTGCTTGTGGTGGTGGTGGAACATGTGCGATGTGTAAAGTAAAAGTTACTGAAGGTGGTGGCGACATATTACCTACAGAATTGCCACATTTAACATTAGGTGAACGAAAAGAATGTGTACGATTAGGCTGTCAGGTTAAAGTTAAAAATGATATAAAAATACAAATTCCTGATGAAATATTTAGTATTCAAAAGTTTGAGTGTGAAGTTATTTCAAACCATAACGTTGCAACTTTTATTAAAGATCTAAGACTTAAAATGCCAGAAAGCGTTAATCTAGACTTTAGAGCTGGCGGATATATTCAAATTTATATTCCAGAGTATAATTTAGATTTTAAGCAGTTTGATATTGAAAACGAGTATCATCCTGACTGGGATAAATATAATGTTTGGAAATATAAATGTGATAATGACGAAGAGGTATTTAGAGCTTACTCAATGGCTAATTATCCAGAAGAAAAAGGAGTAGTATATTTAAATGTAAGAATTGCTACACCTCCTCCTAATATGGATGATGTTAAGCCTGGAATTGGATCATCTTATATTTTTAACTTAAAACCAGGAGATAAAGTAACAATTAGTGGCCCGTATGGAGAGTTTTTTGCGAAAGAGACTGAACGTGAAATGTGTTTTATTGGTGGAGGTGCAGGAATGGCACCAATGAGAAGTCATATCTTTGATCAACTAAAAAGAATTAATACTAATAGAAAAATGACATTTTGGTATGGAGCAAGATCTCTAAGAGAAATGTTCTATGATGATGAATTTAAAGAATTAGAACAAAATAATCCTAATTTTTCATATCATGTAGCTTTATCAGAACCTCTTCCTGAAGATAACTGGACTGGAATGAAAGGGTTCATACATCAATGCTTATTAGAAAACTATTTAAACAACCATGAAGATCCAACTGAAGTTGAATATTATATATGTGGCCCTCCTATTATGAATCAGTGTGTAATGGATATGTTAGATGAACTAGGTGTAGAAAAGGAAATGATCGCATTTGATGATTTTGGATAATGAAACAAAAAATTATTGTTTCTTCCATTATTGTTCTTAGTTTATTAGTATTTTACTTTTTTAATAAAACGAATAAAGTTATCCTTGAAGGTATGACAATGGGGACTACTTTTAAGATTATATATTATTGCCCAATATATAAGTCAGATAATAATATTAACCATAAAATAATTAATTCACTTAATAATGACAGCAAAACTTTTTCTACTTATTCTAATATTTCTGAAATTAGTCGATTTAACTTAAAAAGAACATTAGGTCAAATTAAAGTTAGTAGTAGTTTTTTAGAGCTTTTAAACCTAAGTAAACGCTTATATAGAGAATCAGATGGTTTATATGACCCAACAGTTAAACCTTTAGTTGATTTATGGGGATTTGGTAAAAATAAAAAGCTAGTAGTACCTAGTAATAATATAATTAATGAGGTAAGAACGATTGTTGGTTTGAACAATATTATTATTGAAGAAAAGAAGGTTAGAAAAGTTTTTAAGCATATTGAACTAGATTTTTCATCGTCTGCAAAAGGGTTAGCTGTTGATAATGTTCAACGAATTCTAACAAAAAATAAAGTTAAGAGTTATTTAATAGAAATAGGTGGAGAAATTAGTGCATCCCAGTTTAAAGGTAAAAAAGACTTTTGGATAGTGGGCATTGTAGATCCAAGATATAAGCAAAAGAAAGAATATGCAAAAATTAATTTAATTAATCAATCTATAGCTACTAGTGGTGACTATCAACAATATTTTAAATATAAGAATAAATTTTATTCTCATATTATTAACCCTAAAACGGGGTTTCCTATTGAACATAAATTAACTAGTGTAACGGTTGTAGCAAATAGTTGTGCTGAAGCTGACGCATATGCAACATTATTAATGTTAATGTCAGTTAAAGATGGACTTAATTTTACTGAAAAAAATGAGAATCTAGAAGCTTTATTTTTAATTAAATCTGGAAATGAAATTATTCCATTAAAAACAAAAGGGTTTCCTTTTTTGGCTTTAAATAAAGAATAATTAGGTTGGTTTTTTGTAATAATTTAATCGATTTTTTTTCATCATATTCAGAGCTCCTGTATCATCTCCCATTGGACATAAACCCGCTTTTAACGATATACAAGGTTCAGCTATATCCGTAGGTTTACTACAAAATCCTTTATCAGCACTTTTATCGAAAAAGAAAATACCAACTCCAATTAAACAGAAACAAATTAATAGTATGATCGAAACCACTAGAAATAATATCATAACTTACTATGCTTACATTGTTTATTATTACATTCAGCATATAGATGAATAGAATGATATTTAGGAGAAAAATTTAGTTTTTTAGCATATTGATTCAATTGTTGTTCAATCGTATTATCTTCAATTTCAAAAATCTTGCCACAAGAATTGCAAATTAAATGAGCATGATGATCTCTTGAAATGGTTTGCTCATAATATACTTTTCCTGTACGAGTTGTTATTTTTTGAATTAATTTTGCATCTAACAATTGTTTAATCGTTCTAAAAATAGTAGCTCTTGAAATAACATGATCTTTATTTTTATTTGTTAATTTTGTTATAAAGGAATCTATTTCAAAATGTGATTTGATTGAAATTATTTCATGTAAAATAGCTTTCTTTTGATTTGTTAATCTTGAGTTTTGACTTTGTAAATAGGTTTCAAATAATTTATAAGCTTTATTCATTACTGTTTCCATTATTTATTAATCTGAGATTTATATCCACATTTTGTATATGATGAATTAAATTATCAATAACCTTTTGTAGTTTAAAGATTATATGTGTACTAAAATCTGGTTTCTTTTCGTATATGTCTATAATATCATAAATATCCTTTTTAAAAATATCATGAATGGCTGAATGATAATCATAGTCAGAAAAATTGTTTTTTTTCATAATTTCTTCTTCTTCTTCAAAGTGTTCAGACATATGATCTTTTAAAAAATGTATTATTTCTTTTAAAAATGATTCGT
>QFBS01000050.1 GCA_003265895.1 Candidatus Marinamargulisbacteria bacterium SCGC AG-410-N11
CGCAAATAGATATCGTAAGAGACGAGCTATCAACCTCCAATAAAGAGTTCTTAACGTTAATAGATACAGCAAATGCGCCAATATTCGGAATAGATACAAATGGAAACATAAATGAGTGGAACCAAAAAACAGAAGAGATAACAGGGTTTACAAAGACCGAGTCGCTAGGAAAAGAGCTAGTAGAAACGTATATAACAGACGATTATAAGAAGTCAGTAAAAGAAGTATTAAAGCAAGCCTTAAAAGGTAAAGAAACCTCAAACTATGAAGTGCCGTTATATACCAAACAAGGAAACCGGGTAATGTTACTATTAAATGCAACAACCCGACGAAATATAAGCGGAGATATAGTTGGCGTAGTGGGTGTAGGGCAGGATATAACAGAGTTAGATAGAGTTAGACTAGACTTAGATACATCTAATACTAGATGGAAATCATTTGTCCATAATGAGGAACTATCTATTACCGAGTGCAATTTAAATTTCGAGTTTACGTTTTGTTCGAATATTTTAAGAGAATTAAAATCGATATATACTAAAAATAACATAATAGGTAGTAACGTAAGACAGTGGTATAGCAAAGAAGAATGGAAGAATTCAAAAGAAGTCCAGTTTAACAAGTTAAAAAATAATGGAACTTATTTTTCAGATGAATTAACAATGCCAGTGAAAGATAAATCAGTCATTTTATTAAACCAATGGTTTCCAAATTATAAAAATGGAAAAATCATCAATTTAATTTGTATTTCATTTGATATAACAGAGAAAAAGAAATTAGAAGATAAAGTTAAACTTAGCTACCAAAAGCAACAAGAAGCAGAATCGTTAAATAGAATTAAAACTGAGTTTTTAGGAAATATGTCTCATGAACTAAGAACCCCTTTAAACGCAATTATTGGTTTTTCTACGTTATTAGATGAACAGTTAGTTGGAAACTTAAATAGCCAACAATCAAGTTATGTTAAGGATATAATGAAAAGTGGTCATCATTTACTTAATTTAATAAATAGTATTTTAGATATTTCAAAAATAGAACAAAAGAAAGTATCATTAACAATTTTACCGATCAATCTTAATAATCTGTTAAGTGAATTAAAGCAGTTTTTCTTTCCGTTACTAACCAAAAAAGAAATCAAATTTGATATTTTACTAGACTCAAAAATAATAATAAATTCAGATCAAATCATGTTAAAGCAGGTTTTAATAAATATTATTTCAAATGCAATTAAATATACAGGCTTAAAAGGAATGATTACAATTGCCGTTGGCGTAACAAACGATTTTATTAATTTAACAATTAAAGATAATGGCATTGGGATTGAAATAGAAAAAATTAAGCAAATTTTTAATGCTTTTTATCAAATTCAAGATAATCTTATTAAACCTGATAAGGATAAGGATAAGGATAAGGATAAGGATAAGGACTCTGTTGATTCAACTACTTTAGCTTATCAGTATACAAACCAAGAGACTGGTTCCGGCCTAGGCTTATATATCGCAAATAAGTTAATTGAACAATTAAAAGGGACGATTAATATTAAAAGTGATGGCAAGAATAAAGGCACTTCTGTATTAATTTCATTGCCAACTAAGTATTAAGGTGATTTGTTAGAAGAAAATTGTGCTTGTAGTCTAAGTAATTCAAGTTGAGAAAAAGAAAGTCGACGAACCCGAGCAGGTTTATATCGTTTAGTAGCTGTTGGGTCGAGAGGACTAACTAAAGAGTTTTTTGTAACGTATTTTAAAAGAGCCTGAGTACAGTCATTAGAAATTTTAATTAACATTGTTAAGTAAAGACCAAAAGATTTTGAATAAAGTTGAGAAGTAAAAAGACGTCTGACAGTTGCACATTTAGCTGGGTCTAAATTAAGGGCAAATTCACTATAGTTAAAAAGGTCGTAACATTCATCATAAAAGGTTACTCCTAAATATTGACTAAACAAAGGTGTCAATGATTGAGACTCAGATTCGATAGCCTCTAAAGATTTTTCAGGTTCTATTTGTTTTAAATATAAAACACATAAGTTACTTAATTCAATGCCAATAGTTTGCAACGTAAATAATTGTTTCATTAATAGTGGGTCGTTGAGTTTATGACGAATTAAATAAAGAAAATCATAAGGTCGAAGTAGCGTTAATTTAATAGAAAACTTAGACCAGTTGTCTGCGTTAATATGAGGTTTTTCTAGATAATTTTGAGTATTATATTTTTCTGTAATGGAAAGTTGTTTGTCAATATGAGATATGGACGATATTTTTTTAAGAATGGGTGACGAAGACCGTCTAATAGCTTTTTTCTTATGTATTAATAATTTTTTTTTAGGAGAGGATGTCATTAAGTAGCGAATACTTTCTTTGGAGTTATAATCAAATATTTGCTTCCATGTGTAAACAAGCTGATTCTTTTTGAATTTAGTTGAAAGTTTTTTGAAAATATTTGCAACTAAACTCTTTTGACCGCAGATTACTTGATATTGATTAATAATTGATGTCCAAAAATAATGTTCAGCTTGATGGATTCGACTCGAGCTATAAATCATTTTAAGAATATCTTTTGATGTTTGCACAACATAAGGATGTAATTCTAACTCACAAGATAAAGGCGTAAAGTAGTCTTTAATGAGATGAAGAGTTTCATGTATTTCGTTATGAAAACAAGTTGTTTTTGTGATAACTTTTAAATCAATATCCGAATTTAAGCCCGCTATCTGAGGGAACTGTTCTGTTGAAAAGTTAGATTGTCCGTGTAGGCGACCAAACAAAATTACACTGGTTTTTTGTTTGAGTAACATTGGAGAGATTCCTGTTTTTTGAGATAATGTATTAAAAAAAATATGTTTAAAATGATGATTGATAATAGTATTCCTAATGACATGAGTTGAAATCGCTTGAATAGTTAATTTATAGGGGGAAAAATCAGTTAAAAAATGAGGCTTAAATCTTCCTAAAAATATCATTAAGTTACTAGACTCATAACATAGGTGAGCTAACTGTTTAATTTTTTCAGAGCCAGGCGACTCTTTTAGGACATAAGGAATAATTATATTTTTAATTTCGGAGGCTATTTGATTTAAGTTAATCTTTTGTTGATTTTTTTTGATAGACGTAAGTGTGTTGACTTTATCTTTTAAAAGTGGCTTTAATTGTATTGTCGATAGTTGTTTTGTGATTGATGGATTCATGATTATCATTTTAGATAACTAAAAGAAGAAAAGGTATTAGTTAAATCTAATAGATTCCTATTTCTTTTCTAAATAAAATCAGTTGATATCAGATTAGAAAAATTATAAATTCCTTATCTAGAATTTGGAAATAATATAACGAAAGCATAATATCTAAAATGATACAAATATAATAGTTTAATGAAACGGCAGTTTGAATTAACATAGTGATAAATAAATATCACTTTTATTTTATATTTAAATCGGTTCATCATTTA
>QFBS01000051.1 GCA_003265895.1 Candidatus Marinamargulisbacteria bacterium SCGC AG-410-N11
TGATGAATATTTTCTGATATGGGATTTACAATTAGTGGGATACAACATAATAATGCAATTGCAGCAATCGAAAGAACTATATTTAGCTCTAATAAACTAAACCCTATGTTATATTTTTTTAGATATAGGGACCTACAAAGTGATTCCAAAGTAATTCCCCCCAAAATAATGCGATGATGGATGCTATACCAATGGATGGTCCAAAGGACATATAGTCTTTCGCTTTTTTTTGTTTTGTTATAAATAAAATAAGACTAAAAATACCGCCAATAATAAAGCTTAGGTATAGTGTTATGAATGTTACTTTAATTCCCCATAGTATGCCGATTGCACCCATTAACTTGATATCACCACCCCCTAACGGATTAACCAATACTGGCCATTGATATTGTTTCGCAAATAATAACACCCTATCCAATAATTCTTGTTCCAAAATATCGCCAATCACAATAACACCTTTTTTTGCGATTATTAGTTTTGAAATTAAATGATCAGGCAATGTATTGTCATTAAAATACAAACTATATACGTCCGTCGATATCATCCAAGATTGAATAGCCGAAAAATAAGATTGATTAACAATACAAGAATCCGTCAGCAGAGGTTCCCGAAAAGAACAATTTAAATGAACAGGCCCGTTACCGTTAAATAACGAAAATGAAAAAAGATAGTCGATAGTAGATAAAACAACTTCCGGTCTAATATCAACCGTTGGTGCTGGTAAAGACCTCGAATAGTTCACATACGACCCAAAAATCCCATCTTGAGAAATAGTTTGATTAGATCGACAATCCTGACATTCAAATGGCCGATCAGCAGTAATACAAATCAAAGGTAATCCTTGTTGAGATGCTTCGATAATTGCTGGCAATAGATTAGCTACTGCACTACCTGACGTCGTAATAATCACAATCGGTCGTTCTCTATTTTGAGCAAGGCCTAATGCCATAAAACCCAATGCACGTTCATCAAAATGAGTCACCACCGATAACCAAGGTCTTGTAGATAAACAATCCGATAAAGGCGTACAACGAGAGCCTGACGCTAAACAAAAGGTAGTAACACCTAAACGTTCTAATTCAGTTATAATTAATTCAGACCAAAGTTGATTTAACGAGATAGACTCGTTATTTAAAAATCGATCTGTTCTAAAAATTGCTTTACTTTCAGCTCCAACTCTTGCCATTCTTGTTCACACTCCGACGATGACACTAACCCCACTCCTGAATATACATATAAATGCTTTTCTTTAAGCAATGCGCTACGTATAGCTACAACAAAATCGACCGAATCAGCACCTATCCAACCAACGACACCTGAAAATAAACCGCGAGAACAGTTTTCATAGGATTCTAATAGATTTAAAGCCACATCAGTAGGATATCCAGATACAGCAGGGGTGGGATGTAATTCACGAATTAAATCAGCATCGGTAACCGATTCTTTAATTTTACCCTTATATAAATCGTACAAATGATACATAGTTGATAATTCTAAAACGGTCGATGGGCTGGTCCATTCGCCAGCTGTTGTTAGTGAACTTAGTTTAGATTCGATCATTTTACGAACATAATCATGTTCTTGACCATCTTTTTTACTAATTAATAACTCCGCCTGAGTTTGAAAATCCTGTAACTTAGAATGATAGCGTGGTCGAGTACCCGCAATAGCTTCAGAGAAAATAGTATTTCCTTCCCGATAATAAAGTCGTTCTGGTGAAACACCGAAAAATGTCCGTTGATTATCCAATTCAAAACTAAAACGATACGACGATTCATCCTCCTGAGATAATAAATTAAGTAACAAATATGGATTTATGTGTTGATCCAACAACAAGTCCAAACAACGAGTAAGGACTATTTTTTTTAGTTTATCTCCTCTTAATTCATTCATAACTCGATAAAACATCGATAACCACGTATCTCGATCTGGCATATCCGTTCGACTAACACACGTCGGCCGACTACATTCAGCTAAAGATGCCTCAACATCACATTGAACATTATTTAAAACATCCATAACTTGCTCTGTAATTCGCTTTTGAGAGTATCCGGGCATCCAAACCCATTGCACTGTTAAAAAATAATCAGATTCAGACCGACTTAATTCTAGTATTGGTAAAATCCATTGTCCAAATTGAACACCAGCCCATATATCCGACCCTCGATTACCTTGATCAAACGAAATCGTTCCAAAATATCTAATATTCGAATCTTTAGACAACGCTATGTTATCTTTAATTTGTTGTACTAAATGATCTAAGCCAGACATCGATTTTAAAATTTTCAAATCAGCATAACCGATCCCAGCAACTTCTAATGTTGACTCTCTATTTTTCCAATAAAACTTTTGATTTTGAGTCTGACATGAAATCCAATCACCAATAGCAACATCTTTTATCGGAATCGTATGTCTAATAATCTCTTTCTGAGACGATTCTGAAGAATCTCGCCATGCCAAAACTTTAGATTTAAACGATTCTATTGCTGAACTTAATGTATCCATATCAACAACAACACTCACGACTTAACCCCTTGATATATCATTGCAATACCTCCTGATAATGAATATTGTTTAACCGACTTAAAACCAGAGTCTCTCATTAACTCACAAAACGAATCACCATATGGAAAGTCTTCGACAGTTTTATTTAAATAAGAATAGGCTTCTTTATCACCCGAAATTAATCGTCCAAAAAAAGGTAATAAATAGCGAAAATAAAATAAGTAACCCATTTTTAATAACCAAAAAGAAGGAATCGAAAATTCCATAATTAAAACCATACCCTTTGATCGTAATACATCATGAATACTATTTAATGCTAATTTAGGATCACTAACATTTCTAATACCAAATGCCATCGTAACAACATCTACACTATTAGACGGCAAATCAATTTGAGTCGCATCCCCTCGAACAAAGCGAACAGGACAAAAAAAGTCATGTTTAGTTAATTTTTGTTCACCAACCATCATCATATGGTCTGCCAAATCCATACCAACCATTTGGTCAAAAGAAAAACTTTTCCTCTTTGCCGCTTCTAATAAAACATCGCCAGTTCCTGTTGCTAAATCTAAATAAAAAGAACCTTTTTTTTCTGGAATAAGATCAACCAAAGACTGTCGCCATATCCGATCAATACCAAATGATAATAACCGATTTAAAATGTCATATCGAGGAGATATCCGATTAAACATTTGCCAAGAAAGAGCTTTATTATATTGATCGTTCAAGTATATCTCCCTGTGTTAAATTCTAAGTTATTTAATGAAGTATAATACTAAGATCCAAACGACGCAAGTGCGAAGTGTTTAAAAAATAAAAATCAACTATAATTCATAAAAAAACTACC
>QFBS01000052.1 GCA_003265895.1 Candidatus Marinamargulisbacteria bacterium SCGC AG-410-N11
CACAAGGCCATGAGAAAGTCGTTAAATTATTATTAGATTATGGCGATAATATAGATGTAACATTTAATGGTTATAACGCTTTAGATTTTGCTAGATATTATGGGTATAAAAAAATAGTAAAACTACTAGAAAAATATCAAAAAAAGCAGATAAAAACCGTAATATTGCTTTATTTGACTCTTATCCAATCTAAAATTAAGTATTGTGCTAAAAAAAATTATATTGTAGGTTATAGTCAACCATAATCAATTCATTTAAAGGATCTTTCATGACCGTAACTAAATCGATATTAAAACCAGACCTTAATATAACAAGTTCGATAGCTTATCAATCACATATCAATAAATCGTTAAGAAGCAGTACCCGAGCATCAACATTAATGACTCAATTATTAATATCAACAGCGTCTGCAGTAGAGCCAGATTTATATTCGAATGGTTCTAATTTGGAAATAATGTCAGATGTGCCTGTTAATAATAGGTCTACAAATTCATATTGGAATATAGCAAGTATCAATCCAACATATTATTCAAAAGTAGCATGTGCAACAAGTTCCGCGATATTAAAGGCTATGGATGCCCCCTTATTAGTAAGTGCTACTTATGGAATAGCGTGTTTGGATATAGTTCAAGCCAAACCACAGGTTTGTCAGTCAGAAGAATGTTTGGACCATCCTTATTTGGGATTGAATCCTACTGATAGGCAGCTTAATTATATTGTTGAAAAGTTTAAACTAGAAGGTGGTATTTGTTATGGAGTTAGTCGTCATTTCTATGAAACTAAAAGTCCTCAAAGGTTGATTAATGATTTAAACGTATTAATGACGTCACGAGGAAAAAAAGGTAGTAAACGTAGAAAAAGGATAGATAAACTTTTAAAAATTATTAAAAAGAAGAATTCTTTTCAAGAAAACCTAAAATGGTTATCTGAATATATTAAGGTTACTAAATATAAACGAGAAATCATAAAAAGAAACTTAAACAAATTATTGGCTCAAAAAGTGATGTTAAGTAATTTTGATCATGCTATTTTTGTTGAAAAAATACAGACAGTCAAAGGGTATCGGTATTTGGTAATTGATATTAATCAGCCTAAAAAATTTAAATTAGTAGAAAAAAACGAAGCGGCTAATATTATTACTAAAGCTTTTACAATAGGTGGGAGGGACGATTATATTACTTGGCAATCTAATGAAAATCTTAATATTAAAGACTGTGAGAATGCTAATAATCTTAAATTGTTTAAATATAGTCAAGTTGGATCTGTAAACCATATTCGTGAGTTAGTAAGCCAAAAAGGAATTAATGTAAATCAAGTAAGAACTGATAGTGGAGCGACCCCATTATATATCGCATCTCAAGAAGGACATGAAGATGTTGTTAAATTATTACTAAAGCAAAAAGGAATTGATATAAATCTAGCAACAATTGATAAGGGATTAACCCCATTATATATCGCATCTCAAAATGGACATGAAGGTGTTGTTAAATTATTACTAAAGCAAAAAGGAATTAAAGTAAATCAATCAACAACTGATAATGGAGGAACCCCTTTATATATTGCATCTCAAAATGGACATAAAGCTATTGTTGAAATATTACTAAAAAAAGAAGGAATTAATGTAAATCAAGCAAGAACTGATAGTGGAGCGACCCCATTATATATCGCATCTCAAGTAGGATATAAAGATATTGTTGAATTATTACTAAAGCAAAAAGAAATTAATGTAAATCAAGCAAGAACAGATATTGGAGCACCCCCATTATCTGTAGCAATTTCTCAAGGCCATGAGAAAGTCGTTAAATTATTATTAGATTATAGCGATAATATAGATGTAACATTTAATGGTTATAACGCTATAGCTGTAGCTAAAAAAATGGGGCAGAAGGCCATCGTAAAGCTACTAAAAAAACATCAAAAAAGCAAACAAAATCAGTAAGAATATTTTATTTGATTCTTATCCAATCTAAAATTAAGTATTGTGCTAAAAAAAATTATATTGTAGGTTATAGTCAACCATAATCAATTCATTTAAAGGATCTTTCATGACCGTAACTAAATCGATATTAAAACCAGACCTTAATATAACAAGTTCGATAGCTTATCAATCACATATCAATAAATCGTTAAGAAGCAGTACCCGAGCATCAACATTAATGACTCAATTATTAATATCAACAGCGTCTGCAGTAGAGCCAGATTTATATTCGAATGGTTCTAATTTGGAAATAATGTCAGATGTGCCTGTTAATAATAGGTCTACAAATTCATATTGGAATATAGCAAGTATCAATCCAACATATTATTCAAAAGTAGCATGTGCAACAAGTTCCGCGATATTAAAGGCTATGGATGCCCCCTTATTAGTAAGTGCTACTTATGGAATAGCGTGTTTGGATATGGTTCAAGCCAAACCACAGGTTTGTCAGTCAGAAGAATGTTTGGACCATCCTTATTTGGGATTGAATCCTACTGATAGGCAGTATTATAATTTTTTAGAAAATCTTCATTATATTATTGAAAATTTTAAACTAGAAGGTGCTTGTTATGGAGTTAGTCGTCATTTGTATGACTCTAAAAGTCCTCAAAGGTTGATTAATGATTTAAACGTATTAATGACATCACGAGGAAAAGAAAGGACTAAACATAGAAAAAGGTTTAATAAACTTTCAAAAAATATTAAAGAGAAGCAAGGTTTTCAAGGAAACCTAAAAGGGTTATTTGAAAATATT
>QFBS01000006.1 GCA_003265895.1 Candidatus Marinamargulisbacteria bacterium SCGC AG-410-N11
TCAAAAAGAAGGCTCAACCACTAGATTAGAGGATTTAATCTCTCGATTAGGCAAAGAAGATATGATCAAAATGGTATCGAATAAAGGAGCGAATCTATTATTAGATAATTTATATCAAAAAGAAGGATCAAAAACCCGGTTAGAGGATTTAATTTCCCGATTAGGACAAGAAGATATGATCAAAATGGTATCTAATATAGGCGCAAATAAGTTATTAGATAATCTATATCAAAAAGAAGGTTCAACAACTAGATTAGAGGATTTAATTACTCGATTAGGAAAAGAAGATATGATCAAAGTGGTATCGAATATAGGCGCAAATAAGTTATTAGATAATCTATATCAAAAAGAAGGCTCAACAACTAGATTAGATGATTTAATTACTCGATTAGGAAAATCCGATATGATCAAAATGGTATCGAATGATGGATCTAATCAATTATTAGATAATTTGTATCAAAGAGAAGGCTCAACAACTAGATTAGAAAATTTAATTTGCCAATTAGGAAAAGAAGATATGATCAAAATGGTATCTAATGATGGAGCGAATAAGTTGATATCCTATTTGTTTTACCCCAAACAGGGGGACTTACCATATAATCAGTTAATAAGATTAGGAGTCAGTAAACAACAACTATTCAAGATATGTGCTCGTAATGGATCTACAGGTTTTTTAACCTATTTATTAAGTAAGCATAAAGGAAAAGTAGTAGTTAGTTATATTAAACATGATCTTGATCAGATTATAAGTTTTTTTGTAAGAAACCGTGGTAAAAAAACAAAAGCATATATCCAAACTAAACTCCCAAAATAAATAAGAAAAACCCTCATAAAACAAACTCAATAAATTCCCTATTGAAAAAAAACAAAAAAAAGCATAGGTTATGTACATGAAAAAATTAGTTAGTCAAGTTATTACTAATATAAAATCAACGTCCAATTCTTTTGGCTATAAATCGCCTACCTTAAAAAAAAGAGTTCCAAAAAGAGAATTATTACGTATTAATCAATTACTTAAAGAGTCCATAAACTCTGTTTCATTACAAACGTTTCTAATTGAACTCACTAAAAAAATAAACAAAACTCTTTTAAAAGAATTATGTCATTACATTGAGGAGTTAAATACTCTAGCTAAAACAGATACAGCAAGTCATCAACATCCAAAGGAACTGTTTAAGAGTATTTGCGTTAACTATAACCTTTACGGAAGTAGTGTTCATCAAACAAAATCGAATCAAGATATTGATTTGCTTGGCTTTTTGGAAGTTACATATAAAAAAGAACCTACATCTGCTATTAATTATTATATTTATTTTGAATTTTTGTTTAACTATATTCAACGAGAAATATCCCAACAGTTTAATATCTCTGCTACTCATTCAAAAACTATACTTAAACTTTGGGATCCAAAAAATTATGAAGCTTTTAATCAAATAGCTTTATCAAAAAATATTGATCTTCGTCATGTTATTCAATTTAAAAGCCAGTCTAATAGTACCTTATTATTTGGCGAAAAACCTCCTTATGATATTATTTCAAATTCAGTTATAGTAAATCTTGATTTAACGACTAATAAACATCAATATCAATCTTTTTTTTATGATCAAATAGAGTTAAGTTTATTTTTAAAAAAACAAAATATTATAACGAGTCCACATCCAGAACAATTAAATGGGTCATTATTATCTAGACTACTTAAACTAACTAAAACATCAAATATTAATTTTATTAATGAACGGCTGATATACGTTTGTGTTAAAAGTTTAATTAAAGAACTAAGTAAACCATTATCACCTTATGAAAGAAAGTCGTTTACATCAAAACTGCAAAAGTTGGGTACTCAAATTCAAAATGTGATAACCTTAATACCTGAATTAGATCAACAATCTGATGATTATAGTAAAACTAAATTAAAACTTTTTATTTTATATAAAGTTGTTAAACAATTACCAGATAATGGATTTTTATTAAAGATGCTAGCGTCAAAAATAAAAACAAAAACAAAACAGTTAAGTAGTCCAAAACAAATTGATAATATCTTATACTATAATTTAAAAAATAGTTTTAATATTCAAAATATCTATCATTATTTATTATCTTGTTTAAAGATAATATCACCTGATACCCCTCATTTGCCTTATTTAATTAATTATCTTAATAAAGAACTTCATTATCATAACCAACAAAAACAAGGTATTAACCATATACTGACAAACTATTTACAACAAACACCAAACAATAACTGGCAAAAGCAATTATCGATGGAAGAATTATTTATTGTTTTAATTGAGCAACTTATATTTAAACGAACGATTTTAATACCTACTATTAATCATCAGTCAATAGAGTTAGATATTAATATTAATCCAATAAAACAACAGTTAAAAAAAATTGATACTATGTTAACACTAATACAAAAGTTTAACCTTAAAAATAAATCGTTAGATCCTTACATAGTGGCAATGAAAGAACAGCAACAAGACTTAACTACATTTTTTAACTTATATCAAAAAAAACAAAAAGATTATCGTCAATATTTACATATTAAAAGTGAATATCAAGATTTTAACTTTAAAGAACGAAAAGATAAAATTGCAACATCATTAAAAACATTAGAAAAATTTATTAAACGATATGAACACGATATCATAAACGCTATAACTCGATTAGATTTAGTTAGTCAAAACATCGAGCATCAGTTAGTTATGTCAACAACTACAATCGAGACATGTATTTATGTTCATACTCAAAAACAAAAGTTACTTAAGTCGTTTAAATTACTACCTTTAAATATAGATTTAATCAAAATCCTTAATTCAATAGATACTCCGTATTCTGAACAGCAGATTGTAGATACTGTCTATGAACGTCTTCAACAACAGGTGCAGCAGCCGATATCGTTGAAGGCACTATCTACGATCGAATTGTTAATGCAGCACATAATTAATAATCCGTTATTGTTTAATGATAACTCTATTGTAAAAATGATTTATGACCAACTTTTTCAAGATTATCAACATCGAGCGACTCATATTATTACTTACTATGTAAATCAATTTATAGCGCCGACACAGGATACAGTTAATTTAGATTATTGTCATAAACTTGAAGCCATATTTAATTTAAGTCGTGTACCTTTGCCCAATAAAATTAATTGTTTAATTTCTATTGTAAACAAACCTAATTTTATAAGTAAACAAAATAAAAAATATTATCAAGCGCTTAAGAAATATCTTAAAGAACCCTCTTATGAGTTTGGTATTGAAGGGATTCCAATTTTTATTAATGGTCTTTATAACCTACTTAACTATAAAGTAAATCATTTGTTAACTCGATTTAATGGCCCTCAAGATCTTTTATTAGCGTGTCTAATAAAAAATATTGTTAAGGAAAACTTTCAAGAATTCGATTCGTTATTTTATTTTTCAACGGTTAATATTTTAATTAATAAAAATAAAACTATCTGTGATGCTTTAACTATTCAATTTATAACCATATTATTTAATATCCATCAAACAAAAAATCATTTAGATACAATTACTGTTTTAAAAAAATTATCTCAAAAATCATCATATCCTGTACTAACGTCTGTAATACAATATTTTAATAATCAAGTTAGTGCTAGCGTTTTGCCGTTACCTAATTTTTCTAAAGATTATGTTACTACTTCTCTTTCTACTACAAAACAACAGTTTTATATCAATACGTTACTAAGTATTAGATCAAACCAAAATAATTTGGATTACGACTCAGAAATTGAGCTTCTTAATCATCTATTACAAATTAAAAAACTCAATGATCAAATTGTAATTATTCATCAAAAAGTGATCATATCATTATTAACCACCATTTTAAATAAAATAAATACTGGTATTATATTGCATAAAAATTTAACCCTTAACCTTAATATAATTAATGATGAATTAAATAAAATGATTATATTTAATTCAATTTCAAGTCAACGTAATCATGAACGATACTTTAAGGAACAATTAACGTTATTTAATATTCAACTAGATGACCCTTTACATGAACAAATTAAAATAATAAATTGTTTATATTATGTGTTTATGCCTTATAAAATATATTCTCCGTTAAAATATTATCCTATTATTGAAACATTATTTTCTAAGCCAGCAATGATTGCTTCAATGCAAACGAAGTATGAATCTATCTTAATTTTTATATTAACAAATCTAATTGTTAAAGAAATTAAATATATTAATATAAAAAGTATAACGGACCCTAAGATATTTAATACTTATATGGCATTGAATCATGGATCTTTAAAACATTTATTAAATAAACAATCGATTTCTACAGTTTTAAGTCATTTATCTCCTTATTTGCTTGATGAATTTCGAAACTATTTGCCATATTTAATATTTCAATATTCTAACCCTAATTTAAAATTAAAATTTAAAAAATTAGCTAAAAAATCTAAATTAATATCGATATCAAATTTTCGATTTAAAAAAACTAATAATAGTTTCATTTTACTGTTTTTAACTAATAGACTATTAGCATTAAAGCAACTTCCTTACTGTAGTTTTGCTAATAAACTATTTGCGTCAGAATGTACAGTTGAACTAAAGATTAAAGCCTTAGAACACCTGGCCTTAGAAAATATAGATCAGCTTCAATCAAAACCAAACTTATTTATCAATCAACCAACACAAGATGAACTAGCTACTTATATCGGCGATAATATTAATTTTGCGGGTTTAAAGATGTTAATTACGTTGCTATTTAAACAAGAACTAGAAAAGTCGCATTATCAATTAACATCATTTCAAATAAATCAGTGCAAACCTATCTTATCTTTTAATGAACAATTAAGTGTGGAGGAACGAATTGAGTTTGGGTCTTCTTTATTTAGTTACTTTTTATTATTAGTTGATCAACTTAGTATTGATAATCCTTCTCAGTTTATAAAAGAATTATATAAAATTTTTCAACAGCCGACTTGTGCTAATGATATTCAATTAATATACCAAATATATTTGATTTCGTTTTGTCATCGATTAAAAAGTAAACTAGACGAATCAAAATATGCCATGATTAATAATTTAATGGTTAAAGCTATTTCGGAACGATTAATTACTTACTATCAGTTACCTAATGTTAAAGAGATACCATTAACTCAATTACAAAATATATTATTTCCTATTATTAATTCGTCTATGGATCTAACTATTCTTATTAATTATATCGATAAAGCAATAACACCAGAAAATAGTATTCATTTATACAAATTAAAAATAAAAATGTTTATCTGTACCTATCCAAAATTACAAAAATATTTGCCTCTTAAAGAATATCTTCTAAAATTTAACAATATAAGTATCTTATTAGAAGCAATGCAATATTTTTGCTACATCAATAGAAAAGACTTTGTAATAAATACGCTTCGTGTAATTTTGAAAACTATTAGGATTTCGCATGATTGGGTTGCAAAGTTATGCCAATTATTACACCATTATGATTTTGATAGTCAATTTAATGATATTGTAAACCATATTCATGTTAAACAAGCGCCTTTATGGAATAATGAAATAGGGTTAATGTATATTGAAAATGAACAGTATGAACAGTCATTACCTTTTATTATTAAGGCTTATGAAGCAACAAAAGTTGAACCTGTAAAAAATTCTCTTATTTTAAATTATAATAATTTGTTACATTTAGATTTAAGTAAATCTCATGGTTATATCACTAAAATAAAGGATTTATCTCCGACTGATCAAGTTTGGGATAATATCATCTCTCAAATACATAGATATTTAAATGTAGTAAAAAATAAACAAAGTATTGAACAGTATCAAACTGTATTAAACACAATATATGATGTTTATCCTAATCCAAAAGTATGGACCTTAATTATTTATAGTTATTTATTAAATAATAAACCCTTAACTAATATTGTTAACAACTCTAATTCTCCACATAATAAAATACTATCTTTTTTAAACGATGTATCGTCAACTATTAATGAGTCTGATTTAACTTTTGAATCAATTAATAATTTAATTTTAGATTTTCATTCAGTTGAAGTTTGGCAACAATTATTTAAGCAAATTGAACAAAAGGTAACTAATCGAAATATCTTACAATTTGTGATGGCTATAAACTTTATTATAAATAAGCAAAATGAAGATTCTATTAAGATTTTATTATCGTTAAATACTATCGAACCTAGTCCTATTTTAGATCATTATTTGTTAGAAAATTATCATAAGCAACAAAATATATTTAAAATGGAGGAGTATATTAAACGATTAACACCGGATGTTGTTCAATTGTTACATCCATCTAATCAGTTATCATTTCAATACATTAAACAACAGCTGGAAGCTATAAAAAAGGCTGAAAAAAAATAAAGGTTGTGGATAATCATAACGGGTATTTAATGATGGTCATCGCCAATACCAAATACGATTCCTAATGGATTATTATAAGATATGTCATCCATTTTACCAGAAAGCCATAATTCTATTTCGGACTCTGATCCTTTTTTGAATGTTGCCGAGGCTGTCCACTGAACTAAACTTTGCTTGGCTTCTATAGCACTTTCTAACTCTTCTTTTAAGGTGTTAATTTTATCGGTATTTTTAGGTGTATTTTGAATTGTTAGTTCTTCTATTTCAGACTGAAGATTAGTTTGTTTGGTTTCAATTTTATGAAATAAATTTTTTAAATCTAATTCGATTCGACTTTCGTCTCGTTTTCGTAGATCTTGGATCATTTGTTTAAACTGTTTAAAATCGGCATTGGAACTGGATAGCTCTGTTTGTGTATATTTTGGAAATAGGTTTCCTGATCGAGATACCATTTTTATTGGTGTTGTTATTGTGTTTTGCCAGCATTTTTTTAATGAGTTGTTATCCATGGTTAGCAATTTTTGATAGTTTAGGTTTTTGTACTGAGAATTTGTTTTTGCATTATTAATAAACGTATTTAAATTTTGCTGATTTATTTTAATTTTTTTAGAATGTCTAGAGCTACGATATTTATCGTAGATCATATAGCCCATACCTAAGCCAAGTGATACACCTGCCAGGGCTAATCCGACAGGATTGCTTAATGTGGCAACTGTAACGATACTCATGGAGAGTCCTGCTAACGTAGATGTTAATGCTTTGGTTCGATCTGCTACTTTTTTTTGGGCAATTCTATTTAGATTCTTTCTAATAGAAGAGATATCACATGATTGAGTGTTGTTGGTTTTAAGTGAATTTATTTCAAAGTTTTGGACTTTATTTAGATTGACGTTGTTTTTATTGCCTAATCTGTTTTTAATAATAGACATTTTTGATAGATCAAAAATATTAAAAGGTAATTTAATGCTGTACCAAGCTAATTCTATAATTGGTATTTTTGAAATACCTTTAGCCACCCCATGTTTTGATTTTTTTGCTAATTCTTTGGCTCCTTCTGTTAGGTATTTCATTTTATCGACAGTTTCTCCAACAGCAAACCCCGTTTTAAGTGCTGATTTGAACAGATTGATAAATTTATTTCCTAACTTATATTGGCTCCATTTTTTTTGTTTGGATAATACTTTTATTTTGAGTTCTACTTCGCTTTTTTCTTTTGGGTCAACACTTTGACTTAGGAGGCTTTTTAGGCTATTTATTTGTTTGGAATACAACTCTGTTTCGTAATGAGTTTCTTTGATTCCTTTACCAAACTTAATCGCATTAACAATTGTTTCAGCACCTTTAACAGCGGTACTCCCGATTGCTACATAAGAATCGGCTGTTGTTCCGCTGGTTTTTAGTGATTTGTTATATTCTTTGACACTTTTTTTTGCAATGTGACCGGCGTGATCTAATTGGGTTACAATTTTTTTGGCTATGTTTAGTGGGGATTTGCTTTTTGAATGCTTATCTTTGTGTTTAATTTGGAGGTGTTGATTTTGATTATTAACATCGTTATTAGGTGTGGGTTTAGTTTGTGGCGATTGTGGAAGGACTTTATGGGTATTATTTAAATATTTTAAAAAAAAGGCTTTGATTTTATTGGAGATTTCTTTTTTTTCTTTATTAGTTGTTTGTTCTAAACCCTCTGGAATTATAGTATCGGTACTTGGTTTTTGAACAGTTAATTTCTTGTTTTGAATTGGTTCATTATTATGTATTGTAGTCATCGTTATTGCTTTCTTTTATGTTAAATTCTTTCTTGTTATATACCCAAACTATATATTTTGTAAACAATTTTATTTATTGTTTGAATAGATTTCTATGTTTAATTTTGTTACTAACTTTTGTAATGTCTTGAAGCATTTGATCTGTTTCTTGGTAACGATGGTTCCAAAAATCGTTAATGTCATTAGAGGAAATAACTTTATCGAGTGATAATATATTAAAAAGTTGTTTGATTTTATTGTTTTGGTTACTGGATAATTGTTGGCTTATATAACCGTATGTTAAACCTAAACAACCCATTGCTATTTTAATACCAGTTTTTTGTTGACATATATACATGGATAACCCTGCAAAATATGACATATATATTAACATTTCTTTTTGACTTTTTTCAGAGGGATGATTTAATAGATCTCTTGTTATTTGATATAGTTGACTAATTAAAACGGAAGTTAAGATAACCGTTGAATGGATACCATTTAGTTTGTTTTTTTCTAGCAGAGTCATTATTGTAAAAAATTGAGATTGATCTAACAGTGAATCTTTGATAATTGTGGATACCGGTTTTTTTATATTTATTTGTGATAGTAATGTATTGATGATGGTATTAGAACTTTTTTTGAGTTGGATAAATAACATTAATGTAATTGCTAGATTTAATATATTATTTAAGAGTTTATTATTTTTGACGATAGTATATTCTAAAAGGTTATCAGAAATACCTTTGGTTAGATCTAATAAGAATTTTGTTAAAGGTATTAAACTTAAAAATAAACAAGCTACAGTTACTCCTAACAATGACATTCGTATTTCTAGTGCATTTTGTATAATATTTTTTTTATGTGAATCAACTACCATTTTGTAGCCAACTAAATGAGATTGTTTTTCTTCGATAATGTAATAATCATGAATGGGGTTACGGGTAATGGGATTGAGCCGTTTTTTTAATAGTTTTTTGAACGTAACTAGCGAATAAAAGGACACATGATTGAGTTTTTTTCTAATATTTTGTTCTTTTGGGTTGTTCGGAAGAATAACAAATGGGTAATTAGTAATGGCCGTTAAGGTAACGGTGTCTATTAGTTGTTTGTCAAACAAGTCACTATGATCTATTGAGTTAAACTGTTGGTCTATACAGTTATTTATGGATGTTTTAAACGTTATTAAAACTGGCGGAGATAATAGTTTTTTGGAGCATTCTTCTGTGAATTGGGGTAGCGGGACCATTAACGAATAATCGGAAGGTAGTGTTAACATTTCTTTTATTATTTTTTTTTGTAATAAAATGAAAGGATGTTTTTTTAGAGGATATTTTTTTATCCTAAAATAGTCTGGTATATTTTTGGGGTTAAGGGCAATATTTTTTTTCATACTTTTGAATTTTTTGATAAGTTAGACATAAACTTAAATAAAAATTATTGTTTTTTCAAGGTTTATGATTATTTGTAAGTGATGGATGACTTTATTTTTAATTTAACTATTAAAACCAACTCAATAAATTCCTTATTGAAAAAAACAAAAAAAGAATAAGTTAACACCATCAAAAAAGTTGTTTGTAAGAAATACAGCAGTATGTGTTAACTTTAGTACGTTGTGAAATTTATTATATATAGTTTCGCTTAATTTAATATCCCTTCTAAACATATAAAAAATAGAATGCCTAGGATTGTATGTATAATAGAACAAGAAATAATATTTCGATATTTTAGATAAGTTATGGAAAATAAAATAGATCCGATAAATGTTGCTGTTAATGCAATTGGACCAAAATAAATATGTATGATACTAAATAGAATTGATGATATTAGGATAGCCCATGTTTTCCATAGGAACGTGTTTTTGCCAATCTTTAACATGGTTTCAAAAATTACACCTCTTCCAACAAATTCTTGAAATAGTACATGGATAGAATATTTTAGCCCTATTAATAGAAATGTTGAAAGATTGCTATTACTCTTATTTTTTAGGTATGTTTTGATATTTTCAATAATATCGATATCAAAATAAATTAAGATTGGTAGACTAATACTTATTGTTATTAATGAAATTATTAAGCCATCTCTTATACTTTGTTTCCAATGATTGGTATTTATCCCAAAAGTAGATAGTTTCGTTTTTTTATTGTAAAAAATTAATAGTATTGTAGGTAGTATATATATACTTAATCCGCCTATACTCCATAATAAAGAGGTGTGGTCTATCATGTGCTTTGTCATGTAATAGGTACATGCTATATTTGCAATGATTAAAAACAATAATAACGAAAAGAAACTTGAATAAAATACTTTTTCTTCCATAAATTCTATAATTGCATTATTTGATTTAGATAGATTGTTTTTGTTTTGTATAAAGCAAATTTTAGTTAGGATTGATTCTAAATGATGTCTGTTTTTGTGCTGATAAAGGCTTGCTTGTGGAAGGATTGCAATTTTTGATTGGGATGATAATTTAACGGTAGCAGTTGGAAGACTATCTGAAAAAAACGAAAGTTCTCCTATTATATTATTCTTAGATAATGTAGTAATGATTTTATTATCAATGATAACGTTTGCAGTTCCAGATATAATTTGAAAAATACATTTGGGATTAATATTTTTTTTAATAAGAATAGTATCTTTAGTATATTTTTTGATTTCCATTATCTCTTTTAATGGTGTTTTTATTAGCTGTTTCATAAGTTCTTTATACCTTTTTTGGGGTGGTTTTAAACATTTAAATCTATTTTTGAATCAAATATATAAATTGCCTATAAAAAATCAGATTAAATTGAATGAAAACTTTGTTGTGAATACTTTTGTATGATAACCAAACTCTTTTAAAATAGTTAAAATGTTTTGTTTTTGTTAAAAATGGGTACTTTATAAGGGGGGGGGATTTGTTTTGAATGGGTCGTATACTTACTTTATAAATCTTTTTTTATCTTTAAATCAAATTCTACAACGTTATTGGATTGATCTAGCGTTATGGATCATTGGATATTACTTGTTAGCTAGTCTATATATAGATCTGTTAGTAAATCAAGTGGGGTTTAAGTATGGGTAGTCCAACTAAACTCCCAAAATAAATAAGAAAAACCCTCATAAAACCAACTCAATCAATTTCCTATAGAAAAAAAACAAAAAAAAGCATAGGTTAAGACCATGAAAAATTAATATTAGGTATATATTGTTAAAAACTTAACGTTATGACACTAATTTTGTATAATTTTAATAGTGATGCATTTAATTAAAACTTATTACAATAAATTTAAAAAAGTTGGCACCTCAGCCGATTTAAGTTACGACGACTCTAAACGTATTGTTGTGTCGAATCAAATTATGGGGATTTATTTTAGTATTTTATTTCCATATTTTTTTATTTTTGCGTTTATGGGGTCACTGTTTTTAAGTTTTTTTACTATCGGTATCGCATTTTTTATTTTAGTGGCGTTTTGGTTTAATTATAGACAGCAGTTTATACTGGCCCGAAGCTTGTTTTTAATTGTGGTTTCCTTACCTATTTATTTTGTTTCGGCTATTATTGGGCCAGGTAGTGGTATCGAATATGTAAGTTTTATGACTATGATTATTTCGTTTATGCTTTTTGATGATAAGCAATGGCTGTATCGCATTGTATTTGCTTTATTGCAAGTTGGTATATTTTATGGATTAGCGCTTTTTGATTATGCCTTTTTTTATAAGGTTTCATTTTCTGCCGTTCATTTGGAGTATTTAAGGTATAGTGTTATTTTAGTGGAGTTTTTAGTTATCTTTTTTTGTTTGGTTTATTATTCTCAGTTAACGATTCATTTTAAAAAAACATTGGATAATGTATCAAAGCTTCAGTCTTTAACCAACCGAGAGTCCGAAATTATTCGTTATATTTGTGAAGGTAAAAGTAATAAAGACATTGGTGAACATTTATATATTGAAGTATCTACCGTAAAAACACATGTGAGTCGTATTTATAAAAAGTTGAACGTAAGTAACCGAATGCAATTATTAAATTTAATGGTCAAAAAATAAGGAAGCGGATAAGTTTAGCTTATTAATTCTGACAAGCTATTGAATTGAGTTGTTTTTCGAAATCGGTTAGTGGCATCGATTGTGTCGTTATAGCTACTCCAATTGAAAATAAACTTAGTCCAGATAGTCCTAAGGCTGTTTTTTTTGATGCATTTAAAATATCATTGGTTATCTTTTTGGTTGTTTGTCTTGGTTTAATAGATGCTAGTAATGGTCTGATTGATTTCATAATGTTTTATCCTTTTAGTAACTGATTTTTGGTGAGTTTATATTATATCTTAGCGTTTAGGTTAAGTAAATTGACTATTTAGTATTATTGCTTTCGAATTGAAAAAATATGGAAGGCAAAGGCACAGGGAATCACAAATGCAGGAATCCAAACATATGGCCAGGTAGCGACAAAGGTATTGGCGGGTTCTACATGAAATACTTGAAATGGGGTCGGTGCTGATAAGAGCCCATGGGTCATCACATTTAATAGTAGTGCAATGCCTAAATAATTCCATATGTTTAGAACAACCTTAGAGATAACGTGTTTTTGGCAATATAAATACCCGATTAATGGTGCGGATAATCCGATAAGAATATCCCAGTTTCGGCCATGCCAGGTCATGATATCGGGAATAATTTGTTGTGCAGCTAAGACATAAAATAGTAACTCGATGCCGAATCGACATGTTTGAGCATAAATTAAGATGGATTGAGGCGTTGCTTGGATGATGGATTTAACGTTTTTTGATCGTGTGAGTGTGATTAGAAATACGACAACTGGAATTAATACAATAACCATTCGAGGTGGTAGTGTATTAAAGGTCATTAGGAATCCAGACTTAGCTAAGCCGGCTGTTAGAAACAGCCAGCCTATGATGGCACTAAATATTAGTTTGTAACGGGTTGTTGATTGACGTAGGATGTAAAAAGTTATAACTAGTAAACATAAAACGATACTTAAAAATGTTAGTGTTAATATCATGATTTACTCCTTATTAATTGTCTATCATTATCATTATCATTATAATCTTCATCTGAAAGGTCTGGCAATAGGGAGCCCGTTTAATTCTTCGGCATTAATGGCTCTTACTTCAGCTATGGGTGCATCTAAGGGTGGGGCAGAGGGTTTTCTTTCTGAACTATTTGTATAATCTGAACGACTATTAACACTCGATTCAACATGTGTTCGAGTTACCCTATTATCCTGGCTGTCTTCTTGAAAAATGTTAAGTACGCTATTTCTAAAAGCACTTACTTCAATATCTCTAGCTCTACTCGAAGGGGTATTGCTACAACAAAAGCGTATGATTAACATGGTTATTATGGAGGTTATGGATATTGCTCCTGCAACGATTGCCCATGTTTGCCATTCTTCATAGAATGGTGTATTGCCGTTTTCTTCATGATTGTCTGATTTAACAATGCTAATCTTTTTTGGCGATGGTGTGTTTTGACGATGTCCTACTGTAATGGGGGAAGGGGTGATTTGGCTGTTATTTTTACAAGGTAATGAGGATGGGGCTGGTGTTTGAGAAACTATCTCTGATGGTGATGGGTTTGAATTGTTTTGTTCTTGATTTGGAGTAAGGGTATGTGGTGATGACGAAGGCTCTGGATAAGGTTCTATTTGATTTCCAGATGGTGTTGGTGAGGTAGCTGGTGAAGTCTTTAATAATGGACTTGGTGCTGGAGATGGTTGAGAATTATGTGGCACAATACAAGATTGTTTTTGATTGATTCTGTTGCTGTATTTTCCAAAACTATTTAAATACCATTTACTATTACCTTCCCAAACCGTTAAATAACGTCCGTTAGGAAGTCCGGCTACCTCAGGATTTACTTGATAACCATCGGTATGGGTATTTACTTGTTGTTCGGGTCCTATTTTTTCACCTAAGCAATTGAGTTCTTGAGAATAAATTTCGCCTGGACTACCAGGTCCTTGCCAAACTACCATTAAATGGTTATCTGCTAGTTCAGTGACACTTGGGTTTGTTTGATCTCCTAAGGTATAGGTGTTTATTTGGATTTCTGAATTAACTTTTTCTCCTTTGGTATTAAATCGTTGGCCGACAATGTTATACCCACGACTGGTAGAATCTTTTATTTGCCATACAACAAAAAATCCATTATTGACTTCGGTAATGCTGGGGTTTAAATAGCTGCTAATTCTTTCTTTAGATTCTTTAATTAAAAAAGGAGTCGTAATAATTTCGAAATATTGATTGAATAGTTGGCAATAAATTTTATGCGATTTGTCTGTCCAAACGGCTACTATATGTTTGTTTTTTAATTTTATGGAGTTACTTAAGTCTATTCCGTTATTACTATAAGTTTGGACGAGATGGGGTGTTCCCATTCTATTATTTAGTTTGTCAAAACTAAGGGTATATAAATTATAATCATTGCTTCTAGGTCGTCGATATGCCCATGCTGAAACAAATCCACCTTCGCTTAGAGGAAAGCTGTTAAAGCTTAAAGATGAAAATGTGCCAGTAGCAATTGTAAGTGGATTGCCTACTTTTTTTTGTTGATTGTTAAATGTTTGAGCTTGTATCTCATACGGATGATACCAAGGATGTGTATTTCCACTTTTTGTAAATACTATAAAATTAGATTTTGATGGTATGATTTGCATGACTCTTTTATTAAAATCATTACTTAATGTAAACTCGGAACCAATATTGTGTAGATTTTCATTAAATAATTGAGCTTTAGTACAACAATTTTCTTTGTAACTAATTAAAATGATGTTGTTTTTAAGTTTAGTAATTTTTGTTGACGGGTTGACTTCAAAATAAGAGCTACTGCCGTCATTTTTATTTATCTTAACGTCTTTATTTAAAGGAAAGGTTTCCAACATCGACCGTCCTAATCGTGCAACAGCATGACCGGTTCTGGATGATATTAACAACAACGCCGGCAGCGCAACCTTTCTTATTATTTGAGAAAAACGTGTCCCGACCCTTGTCCCACCTATTGGATTTGTTTTTATTAATGACATGTTAATGCCTCCTTTGAATTTGGTTAACTAACTATATTTCATCTGAAAGGTCTGGCAATAGGTAGCCCTTTTAATTCTTCTTCATTAGCGGCTCTTACTTCAGCCATGGCTGGGACAGGGTGATTGTTTCTTACTAGGTTATTATGTGGTTGCCTGTCTCTTTGATGAACGTTAAGTACGCCATTTCTAAAAAAACTTAATTCAATATTTCCAGCTCTACTCGAAGGGGTATTGCTCTGACTTTGTTTACAACAAAAGCGTATGATTAACATGGTTATTATGGTGGTTACGGATATTGCTCCTGCAACGATTGCCCATGTTTGCCATTCTTCATAGAATGGTGTATTGCCGTTTTCTTCATGGTTGTCTGATTTAACAATACTGGTCTCTTTTGGCGATGGTGTGTTTTGACGATGGCCTACTGTAATGGGGGAAGGGGTGATTTGGCTGTTATTTTTACAAGGTAATGAGGATGGAGCTGGTGTTTGAGAAACTATCTCTGATGGTGATGGGTTTGAATGGTTTGGTTCTTGATTTGGAGACGGTGTTGATCTAAGGGTATTTGGTGATGACGAAGGCTCTGGACAAGGCTCTATTTGATTTCCAGATGGTGTTGATGAGGTAGCTGGTGAAGGCCTTAATGATGGATTTGGTGCTGGAGATGGTTGAGAATTGTGTGGCACAATGCAAGATTGTTTTTGATTGATTCTGTTGCTGTATTTTCCCCTCATATTTCGTATGTTGTCATTGATATCTTCCCACAAGGTAATATACCGGCCATTAGGTAACCCTAATACGGTTGGTTTATGTTGTGTTCCTTTTGTTTTTGTATTAACTTGTTGTTCGGGTCCTACTTTTTCGCCTACACAATTGATTTCTTGAGAATAAATATCGCCAGGTTCACCAGGCCCTTGCCAAACAACCATTACATGATTATCCGCTAGTGCTGTAACACTTGGATTGATTTGGTCTCCTAATGTATACGTATTAATTTGAATTTCGGGATGTGTGGGGGCTCCTTCGTTATTAAAGCGTTGGCCATAAACATTAAATCCACGTTGGTTAGATTTTACTTGTTGCCAAACAAGAAAAAAACCATTGTCTACTTTTGTTATTTTTGGATAGGGGTTATTTTCGTTATTAATTGGAATTAAATCGAAATGGCTATTTATGATGTTGAAGTATGGGTCAAAAAGTTGTGCTTGGATATGGTGATTATAGCTTTTCGTGTCTTTGTTCCACGCTTCACCTGTGAATATGGCGATAATATTTTGGTTATCTAACTTTACAGCATTATTTACATTGAAATATTCTGACTTTTTAGCTACTAAATGTGGCGTTCCTAGTTTGTTAAGTTGGTTGTCAAAACTTAGTGTGTAAATAGCTATTCGAAACTCCGAATTTCCATTATAAGTGTTTTTTGTCCACGCTAATGTAAACCCACCTTTTTTTAAAGGAAAGCTATTATGACTTTTAATCCCTTTGCTACTTATAACTGAACGATCGGGTTTTATTTTTTTAAGTTTATTATTAAAAAATTGTAAGTGAATATCATTATCAAATTCTGGCCAAAATAGTGAGTTTTTTATCATTATTGCTATAAAACCATCCTTGGTTGCAATAAACCTTGGGGTTCTTTGTTTACTATGACCTATAGCTACATCTTTTCCTACTTCTACTTCTTTTAAATTTGAATCGTATAGTTGAACTTTATAATAAGTACCTGTGGATGCTATGTAATTAATTAAATAAAAATTATTTAATTTTGTTATTTTTATTGGTTGATAATGAGCAGTAGTAGCAGATAATTTATTATGATTGATCTTAAAATCTAAAGGAAATGGATGTATCCATTCAAAGGATTGCCGTAGTTTTTGGATTTCTTGGCAGAAGAATAGTAGTTTTTCTGCATTTATTTTATTTTGGAGGCTAAGGATTGATGTTGATCCGCATTTAATAACGCCAAATTCTTTCATTATTTTTGTTTTGAAATCAAAAATATTATTTGGAATATTAGCTGGAATAGATTTGAAAAGATCTCTCTTTTGGTCATGTTCATAGCGTTGATAGTTTTTATATGCTGTTGAAAATTCAATTAATTGATTTGACGTTACATTTAATACATCATTTCCATATGATTTATCATAATCACAAGCTGCCGACATCCATTGATTGATTTCACTGTTTGAGGGTAGACATCTTTTATTAGGTGTTTTTAGAGGAAATAAGGGTAATGATTGGATTGATCTTATGTTTAAATATTTGAATACTTTATAGACATTTTCAGCATAAGGAAAGTAGACAGCGTTAAATTCATTTTTGCTACAATTATTAATTGTTCCAAAAGGTGTTTTTTTAGGTTCTTTTATATCTAAACTATGAAATATTCGGATAATATCACAAGGTAATGGATTATCTGATTTAGCAGCATCTAATAAGGACTTTGCTTCATTTTTGTGAAATCCATAGTTACATTGGTTAATACCCCATTCAAAAGAGTTTAATTCTATTTTTTTAACTTCATTTTTTAAATCTAGTAAATCTAATGCCTTACTTTTTTTTGCTGACATCATTAACAACGCCGGCAACGCAACCTTTCTTATTATTTGAGAAAAACGTGTCCCGACCCTTGTCCCACCTATTGGATTTGTTTTTATTAATGACATGTTAATGCCTCCTTTGAATTTGGTTAACTCAACTATATTTTTTTGTTAAAAAACGCACAATCCACCTTTGGTAGTATTTTTGGTTTTTTTGGTCAACCTTTAGTATGATTAGGGATCCTACTTTGGTATGATTTTGACTTTATTACTATTTTTTTGTTAAAGAAATTTTTATTAACTCTTTTTAAAGAATAATTAACGAGTTCTTAACAATTTCGAATTGAGTAATCACTAAAATGTAACTATTTGTCTGTTTTTGTAGTTTTCGAGCGGCTGTGGATGTGTTTTTTTGTTTATATTGAATTGGTATGTTTTTACCATACAAATTAAACGTTGATATTTTGTTGATTCAAAAAATTAAAATGGATTTATTTTGTGTATAAACTAATTGCGTTGTCTGATAGTCATCGATTGATTGAAAATAATAAGGTTATAAAACCGTATTCTTTAAGTAATAATCTTTTAATTAGGAGTTTATCATTATTTAATTTAATTAATTCGTTTTATGCATCTTTTCAAGAACAACGTGAAGAAACATTAAGTTTAAATGGTAATGATCCAAATGGTAATCAATTGCTGGCTATTATTAATGCTTCAATTTTATTGTCTCAAGGGTTACTAACTGTTTTTTTTATTTTAAAAGATAGAGATCAATTACAAACCAATGAGTCGAAAGGGTATGGTGCTTTAAATTGTATGATAGGTACAGCGGCTACAATTAATGCTATTCAATTATTTTCGTTAGTAGATCATACCAATAATAAATCATTAGTAAATACAACTAAAATTACATCCAAAGTTACTTTAGCGGTTTGGGAGTTGGCTGTATTTAGAGACATTGGTAAAAATATTCAAAAAAAAGTTACAATTAATAATTGCCATTACTTTTTTTATAGTATTTACCAGTTATGTGTAATGGCGAGAGTATTTTTAAATGCGCCACCAGTATTTTTATCATTATCATCTACCTTTGGGTTGTTGGCATTAGGTTTGTTAGGTTTAGAAACTAATAAGTCTCGTTGCAAATTTAAGGACGTGGTATATAGTTCGCCTAATGTTTTACCACGATAGGTTTCTTTGTTAAAAATGTAAATTGGAGATGTTTTAATATATTGTTGTTAATTATGTCATGAGTCATTTATACCTTTTTTTAAGATGAACATTTATTTCAAGTAACGCATAAAAGCATATCATGTGAACCCTAATACATCATTAGTCATATCACTTTTTTGTATAAAAATGACTGAACGGGTTTAACATTACGGAGACGTGTTAACCATATTATAATAGTCTAATAGTCGTGAGTTTCTAGTTGTTTTCGATGTTTGTGTACTAAACGTTTCAAAACCATGTGCTTTTAAATGATTTAGGTCATCAGTAGTTAATGATGTGGATGGAGTACGTTTTATCTTGTCTATAATGGGTTTAATACGACTGGTATTAGGTGTTAATGAATAGCTTGGTTGCGAGTTGGTTGCATCATCAGATGACGATGGTTTTTCTTCGTTATTATTAAATATTGTCAGAATCTCTTCGAAGGTTTTTAAATTATGGGTTACTGTTGAACTTATGTTATGCGAAGAGGTGTATTTTTTACATTTATAATTTTGCAAGGCTAACACACAATCGTTAATAGCTGTTTCAAAAAGATGGGAAGTATCAATATTTGGCCGAAGGTCACTAGGTATTTCTTGAAAGTTAATAGCATTTGTAATTTTGAGAATATTCGTTATTGATTTTTGGACAGCTTGTTGCTCTGAACTGCCAGACCCTTCTATTTTTTGGAACAGATCTCTAAGCTCTGATTGTTTTGAAATAAGACGATTAGCTAATGTAGAGTTACTAGTGTAATTGGTTTCTAAATTTAAATTGAACTCAAATTGGGTATTAAACATATTTAGAATATTAGAAAATGTTTGGATATTTTTTGACACAGTATCACTATAGTGATGATTGGAGTGGTCTAACGTGGTATGATTATGGTTACTTAATAGATCGCTTTGTTTATTAGCGATATACTCTTTCATTTGATTAATCGAACGACCAACTTTAAGGATCAGTTCTTCTTTAGCTGTACCTGTTAGACCAGGGTTGTCCTTTAGAAAATGACTAATATCTTGTAAGCTTGTTTTTATGTTTTGATAATCTGAAGATCCTCTCAATAGTCTATTTTTAGAAGCTAATAAGTTGATATACTCATCTAGTTTACGGATAGCACCTTGTTCATTTAGTCTAAATGTATCTGATAACATAGATGTTTCTTTTGTATCGGGACCAACGGTTGTGGTTACACCTTTAGTTGGCGCAGGAGATGGGCTCTTGGAGTCTAGAGTATCTGATATTATGTCATCGGATGGTGTATTACTTGTTATTACCGTGGATGCTGGACTTGATTCATCTGATACTTGACGTTGTTCAGGGGTTTTCGATTCAGGTATAGAGGGTGCTAATGTTGGGGTTGGTTGATTAGAACTTGGAAAGTAATGTTCTTCGCTATTTAATAAGAGGTCGTTTAGTTCTTGGGTAACTACCTCTGTACCTTTTAAATGGTCACAGTAGTTATCCACTAGTTGACCATAGTGGTACATCATTCCTGCTCGTTGACCAGATCCGATATCTGTTTTTTGTTCGGCGGCTAATCTAAAGTTTTGGTTGAGTAGGTTTTCGGCGTAGGATTGAAAAGGAAGATTAAAATCGTCGCCGGCTAAATTAGCGAGATCATCTTTAATAACAAAGGCATTTTCTGCAATTTGTTCGATATCCTCGTCTTCTAACTCGGCAATAGCACCTAACTTACTAACCCCGTTAACAAATTTACCTACTTTAAAACCTGGCGGGCTTAATAAATTGGCTACATTACACGCTAAACTAATCATAGCATCTTGTTGTTTGTCGCTATTTTTACTGTAATCTACCATACTACTAATCCGTTCTTTTACTTTAGCTTTTAATGTATCGTCATTTTCTAGGTCAGATTCAGTACAATATCGTCGAATGTCGTCTACGGTCGTTAAAATAGTTTTAAATTTTTTCATTTCTTTGTCAGACTGATATAAGTTTTTTAAATCATTTATAATTTTTATGGATGCTTCGACTTGGTTGTAATAAGGAAAGCTGCTTAGTAATTCATCGACATTATCAAGAGCATCTTCGGCTATATCTAAGCCAGACGTTAACGTTGTTTTTAATGTTTCTTTTGATGTTTCTAAGAACGCTTCGAGTTTTGATGTGTCTAATTGCTGAAGGTTTTGACTAAATGATGACAGATCTATAGGGCTACTACTTTTAGACTCACTCGATGAGCTAGTCATCGTTAATAGGCTAGATAGTTGGTTCATGGACTCTTCGAGCGCTTCGGAACCTTCAGAAATCACGGTTGACGCTGATTCGGATGCATTTTCAAAGTTTTGGATAATCGTATCTGCATTTTGTTCTAGAGTATCAATGGTTTCTCTTGCTTGGTCTAATTTATCTCTAAGATTAGCTGATCGTTCTTCTAAGTCTGATTGTAACTCTGTCTTATCTTCAGTAGCGGCATCTCTTGCATCTTGAACCGTTTGTTTAATGTCTTCGATTGCCTTTTTTTGATCTGCAAGGCTCTTATGAAAAAATCCTTTTGCGAATAACTTCCATTTAAGGTGTGCATTCGTTGTTTTTGTTGTTACTGCAGAGCGTTCACTCTTTAATTGGTTAGTAACACCTCTAACGGTAGATACAGAGCCTCCGGCCCTAAGTGCGTATTGTTGTTTTGTTATTAATAGCTCTTCAAAGTCTACTTTAATTAAATTAAATTGTCTGGAATATTTACCCCCATCTGGTTTGAAGAACGTATTAAAAATATTTTTATAATCACCCTTTCCAGTTGTTCGAGATGCAATTTGAATCGTTTTATTGGTTGGTCGAAAGTCGCCAGATTGGTTAATGATTTTCTTTTTAAGTAAGTATAATTGAGCAAATTCTGCACATTTTTCTTTAAATTCAGTTCTGTCGCTTTCAGAATCAAATGTTAAGTGTGTGCTGTCTAGATCTTGCCGTTTTTGAATAGCCTGTTCTACGGTTTCTTCGAAAAAAGTAATATTAGACGACGTATCTTCCTCTAACCCGGCAATAAAACCAGGAGCAGCAACTTGAAAATTTGTGGAAAATGTATATAAATTAACGACTCGTTTAAGTTGGTTATCAAAGTCGTCATTAGACGATGATAAGCTGACATCGGTTTCACTAGAAATGGTTTCTATTTGGTTATTTAATGCTTCAACCATAATTTCGTGACTTCTAAGTCTGGAAAACCACATGTCTTTATAGACATTAATCGCTGTAAATCGATGACTGTCGGATTTCATTAGCGATGAAATACCGCTAATACGACTATAGATAACACTTCTTAAGAGTTTAATCTTTTTTTCTTGAATAGTACCTGTCCCGGAAATACAGTCTTTTAATATATCATCAATTTCTTTATCAATAATGGTTTTATCGCGAAGACCTCCTAGCCAGTTACCATGATCATCTACTTGGTATTGAGTTCCTTTAAGCGTTGTATATGTTTCTCCAAATTCTTTTTCGATAAATAGTTCTATGATCTGATCTAATGGCGAGGGAGTGTCACCTTCTGATTCACTTAACGCGTCAATTTGATCAGATAGATTTTGTTCAATAGCTTCGATTCCCATTTGTTTTAGTGGATTAAGGCTTCCAGCATCTATAGAACTATCTATCAATGATGTAAATCGACTGGCCGCACCTTCAAGATCGGTTTTTATAATTTCTGCATTAAAGTTTTTTCCAATTTGCTTAAATCGTCGGAGCATGGTTTTGTGGTTTTGAACTAATTCAATTTGGAAATCGGTTTCAGCACCAGCATGTTTTGTTTTAGCCGCTTTGATATGGTCGGATACAGAATCAACGTTTTCTTTGGCTACATCTAAAGCATTTTTTAGGAATGTTGCGGATAATTCATTAAATATTTGGGTAAGGTCTGTAATTTTAGAGTCAATACCATCTTGTTTTGTGATAATAGCATCCCAATTTGATTTTAGTTGAGAAAGCTCTGTGGATTGAGCAATGATCGTATCATATTTTAGGAGCCGGTTAGCTTTAGTTAAAATGCTATCATACGTATTAATCTTTTGACTGACTGTATTTACCCAGTTAGCAAGAGGTGTGATATCTAATGTTTCAGTTTCTAAATCGATACCTAACAGTGTTGTTTCTATAGACGAAAACTCTGAACATAGGTCTTCCACACTTGGATCAACAACAATGGTCTTTAAGCGGTCAAGAAGATGATGTTTTACATTATCGATTAAAGTTTGTCGGTAATTAGATACTTTTGTTAAGGAATCTGTTTGTTTTGTTTCAAAAGGTGACGGAGTATTCGTAATGTCTTCTAATTGAGTGGTAATGGATGATAGACCGGTTAAAAGAGTTTCGTTTGGTTTTGTTAGTTGATTTTTAAATTGAAAAAGCATATCTTTGTTAGTATTTGTTTGATTAAATTTTTTAATCGCTGTTTTAGCTGATGTCGTCCAGTTTTCTAGTTTTTGGATCTCTGAATTAGTTGCTTTAAATGATTGTTTTATAGATAAAAATTGGTTATATAAGTTACCAATATTTGATGCATTAGCATCGTTATCAGCGAATCCAGCGATTTGGCTAATGGTTGATTTATGCGTGACTGCTTCTGTTGATAATCGGTTAAACACTTCGGTATTAATATTCATCATTTCTCGTTCAATATCTTGTAGATAAACAATCGCGCGTTCGTAATAATCACTAGCCTCATGGGGAGAAACATATAAAACAGAAGGGATATGACTAGATGGTGGTAAGACAATGACATGTCTATGTTCGGTTATATTAGATGCACGAAGTTGTTCTGAGAATGATTTCATTAGGTTATGTTTGTTAGCTAATTTAGAGTAATTTGATTTTAAAGATTCGGTATCTTTCGTTAAGTCTGTTTGATCAATGGCTGTATTAAGAAAGGTATCGAGCGCTTTTACATTTGTTGCACCCAAAAGTTCATTTTGTTCGAAGTGATCTAATTTTTTTCGAAATTCAGGGACAGACTGTGCAATTTTATTTAATGCAATTAATTTTTCACTTGCCTTAGTAAATTCAGATTGATGAATATGGTTTAGAATGTCATGCTTTAAATCTTCAAATGATGAGATTGTACCGATCGAATGCTTTTTAGTAAAAATAACGCCTTGGCGTATCAATAATGATTTGTCTTTTAAATAAAGCTTAGAACCAAGCTTTAGCTGATTTTTTTTGGTTTTTAGTTCATCACCGGTATTAAGTGCTAGTAACATACGGTTAAGCGTTTTTGCTAATAGACAGTGTGTGTTTTTTAATTGGTTTGCTTCGTTAAATGTAATAAATTTATTATTTACTAAGAAACCAGCTGCAACCTTAGACTCTTGATTATCAGTTTCTGATAAAACGACTGTTATATGATCTGTTTGAGAATCTGATTCATTGAGTCCAATTTTTTTGAAAATAGGTTCGTATTTTTTATGTAATGCTAACTGCTTTGTGCGTTTATCGCCAAAAATATTTTTTATATTATTTTTAAGTTCATTGTATCGGAACCATGTTTTTTTGAAATGGTATTTCTTTTTTAAACGAAATGCGGCTAACTGTTTTCCGACAGATTTTTGTTCGTTTTGCTTGGTTTCATTTAAACCTTCTATACTAGATGATTTAGATTGACTAGATTGAGATACATTAGGTTTAATGGGTCTATTTGGTTCTGGATTCATTTGAATATTATTATTCATATATACACACCCTTTTTTAGCTTTTTTTTAGTACTTTTATTTAAGTATACCCCATTACTTAATCGTTTAAATATTTAAGATCGATAATATTCTATTATTTGGGGAAATTAGATCTTTAGCTAATGGCGCATCGTTTGTGTTGTCTATTTTGATTTTTTTTAGGTAGGGACTTTCTTTTTATTGTGTTTGTTTTGATATGGGTTATTATTTGTTCTTTTGTTTTTTTATTTTGGATAAAGGTTGCGATTGAAAGTAATAACTTTTGACTTGATATGGGAGTTATATTATCTAGGATAACTTTTTTTAGCTGTTTAGTTAACATTTGCTTTGTCTTTTTATCGATTGGAGAATTAACTACATAGCCTCCAAATTCTGATTCGAGAAATAATTGTAAAGGAGCTAGCTTTTTATGTTGGCTATACCAGCTAATTATTTTTTTGAGTGGATTGATTTTATACTTATCAATTATGATTTTGTTGAAAAAATATTTAGAAACATCGATGGCATTGCTTTCTAGAGCAAGAATCGTTAATTTGGGGTGAAACTTGGGAGAGGCATCAAACATTAGGGACTCTTCAAATCTTATACACTTTTTAAATTGGTTGATGCTTAAAAAATGAGTAATTAACAAGGTTAGCATTTGTTCTATTGCAATTTTTAATGAATCGTTATGAAAGCATTGATTCCAACTTATAAAACAGTTTATCGCGGTTTTTGTGTTTTTATTGATTAGTGCTTTAAACCTAGATTGATTTAAAAGGCCATAGTTTTTTCGAAAAATGATAATGTCAGTAGCGACAAGGCTTAATCGTTTATGTGAATGTTGCATGGGGTGATCATGATATCAAATTATGGTTAATAGGTATAGATACATTGTGATTATGTTTATAACATTTTAAATAAGTGTGCAACTTTTTTGAATTATTTTCGATAATATTATAGTAATAAAAAAAATGTTCTGGGGAGGAATAAAATGAAAAAAATAATTAAAACAGTAAATTATGTAATGGTGACTCTTGCTATCATGAGCTCTATTATTATTGCCGACGTAAATACGGATAAAAAAAAGTTTTTAATAGGTGCTTCACTTAGTGGTGTACATGTTGGTTATTTTTTTAATGATGGCCGATATGAGCTTAATAATTTTTTTACATCGATTTCATTACAAGACAATTTGAAATTATCAGCGGTACAGTTAGTATTAAGAAAATATAAACATAACTATTCTAAAACATTTTTAGGTGTGGGGGTTCAATATGGAAAATCTGAAATTAATAGGAAATACAACTTGTTTCAAGATTATTTTCAAAATACACAAGTTAGTTATATTATGCCGTTTATTGAAGTAGGGTATCGTTTTGGAACGAGTGGTTTTTCGCTGGCCCCCTCTATTGGATTGGGTTATCAATATAATATTTCGGAAAAAGTATCATCGACACCGGGTTTTACGTATGAAGGTATGTCTGAAGCTTCTATGAAAGAAGGTATCAAGTTAACCGGAGGTATTGGTCTTTGTTACCGTTTTTAATTTAAACATAATATAAAATAGGGGGGGAAACGATAATTTTTATTATTATTAAACGTCTTAACTTATATTTTTAGCTAGATTTTTTATTTCGAACAACTATTAACTTTCTTTTGTCATTAAGTTATTATAATTTGATAGTGATCTTAAAAAACATTAATTACTGTTTGTATTAACTTAATGATCTTTTAATTATACCTAATATTTTATATTATAGTATTCTATCACTTATTTTTTTCGATCGTTTTTGTTGAAAATGCAGAGTGTTATTTTCATGATATAGGAGCTATTTAGTGACACGTATTTCTTTATTAAAAGTTATTTCTTTACCTAAATCAACGGATAGTGAACATACTAAGGTCGGTATTACGACGGGCGATGATTTCTTAGTAGATTCTGAAAGAAAGACATCTTTACCTTCTAATACACCTCAACCTAATACATCTCAACAATTGACCGATAATATAACACCAACTGATTCAACAATAGAACAAAAAGTAACGGTTGTTGTTGAATTAGATCAAGAACTCGATGGAAAGAGTGATATGTCTGATGTTAACCATGTTTCTACAAAAACGGGTGGGCCAATTTGTTTTAGTAAAAAAGAGTGTCAAGAAACTGATATTATCGAGGTTAAAAGAACATTAGGTTTTTATTCGCTAGATGTTAAGAGATCTAAAGATAAGTTATCTAGTCCAGATCTGACAGCTAACGAGATGTCTTGTTGGAAAAAAGCCTGTGAATGTTTTTTTCCTACTCGTTATGATCGTCGTTTTATACCTGCTGAAGTAGAAAGCTTTACATCGGCTATTTTTGCATCGGTAGACAATTTGAGTCCTGCGGCAAAGTTGATATTAACGGGAGGATCGTTACCTTTTGTTATTAGGAATGGTTATTTAGATATCCAGTTTTATCGACATAACGAATGGAAGGATTGCTCTAAACTACCGTATTTAGTATCGTTATTTGGTCAGTTTCTTCAAACAGTAGGTATGGTTACTAACTTTGTTGCAGCAGGCCAACAATTAACTGGTTCGGATGATTATTACTCGACCGAAAAAATGGCTCATTCTTTATTAGGTGTAGGGTTGTTTTTAGTGGGGGCGGGTTGTTTAATCAGTTCTTTTGTAATTAGTTCTGATTTTTGTCGGACAAATAAGACACCAACTTTTGAACAGCGGTTAGACTTGGCTTATAATTTGTTTTTTGATTTAGGGACACCTGTTATTGGTTTTGAATTAATTAAACCTCATACTTTTTCGATGCCTTTAAAAATAACATCTTTAGTACTATTAGGAATAGGAAGTTTTGCACCTAATATTGCATCGCCATGTTTAGGAAATAAGGAGTCCTAAGATTGTTGAAATTGGTTATCAACTAAAGCTTGGATACTTGGATAATCTTTTAGGTTATCTTTTAAACTTTTAACACTAACGGGAGATAATATATTAGCGTGCTGGGCTAATGTAATCGATTTATAATCGTTATTCCCATCTTCAGTTTCAATTGAAAACGTACATTGGATGTGGCTTCCATTGCCACGTTTATTATTAAAGGTAACTGGGGAAACAAAGATCCCTTTTTCTCCCATTTGATTTAACATTGTTTTAAGATTACTATAACTAATTTCTTTCTTATTGTTAACGAATATATTATTAAAAGTTGTCGTTGCATTTGCTCCTAATTTTAGTTGTTTTTTTTCAGTTGTTTGTTGTTGTATGGTTTTGTTGTTTATTTCAGAATCAGGATCGTTTTGGATTAAGTTATTTGTTGTTGTAAGGTGTTCTAATTCTAGATGTTTAAGTTTTGATTTTAGTTGACTGTTGGTTGTTGTTAGTAATCTATTTTCTTTTTTATAGTGTTCAATTTGTTCTTGTTGTCTTTTAATTTGGTTGGTTAACCGTGTTACTTTTTTTTCTACATTTGTTGTACATTTTTCTTTAGATTTTAATGAGATATTTGCATGATGTAAAGAACTTTGTAACGAAAAAATTACTTTTTGGAGGTTGTCGTTATCTTGATGAGTTTTAGAATGACTTTCCTTTAACTGGTTTAAGTTCATTTGAGACTTTTTTTGAAGGGAAGCACTAAATGTTTTAAATTGGTCTTCAAGCGATTGGCAATGTAATTGATATCCTTCATTTTCGGCAATGAGTTGGTCTTCGGTATCTTTATATTCTTGTATGGTTCTATCTTGGTGCATAATAATATCATGTTGAGATTTAATTCTACTTAATAGATCTTGGTGTTCTTTATTAATTTCGGTTTTAAATTGTTGTAGTAGTTTATTATATTTATTATTTAATTTAGTTAATTTTTCGTTTAGTTTTTGATGGCTTATTATTTTTGAATTTAACTTTAAGTTTAATGCGTTATAGTTAGATTTATTAAGATTAGTTTCTATTTTAAGGCGTTTATTTTCTTCAGCGATTATGTCTAATTGGGATTGAAGGTGTTGTCTTGTTTTTTGTAGACTTTTGTTAAACTCATTTGCGTTATGTAGTTGTTTTAATATATCTTTAATTTGTTCTAGGTGTTTATTTTTTTGATCATAAAGCTGTTGTTGAGAATGAGCATATTTTTTTTCTAGTCTTAACAACCTATCATTTAATTTAGTTATTAGTTGTTTTTTCTTTGTTAGTTCACTTAGTTCTGGGCGGTTGTTGTAATAATCGATTAAGTTTTTTAATTTGGAACAATAACTTGATTTTTGGATATTATTTATTGTTTCTTTTAGTAGTATATTTTCTTTTTTTAGTTCTAGTAATTCTTGTTTAATAATGTCTATTAAAGATTCATCTTTTGGATATTTATATATTAGTAAGGTTTCTATAGATTTTAGTATTTCTGTTTCTATTTGTAGTTGATAATGAGCTGTTTTTAAGTTTAGTTTTTGTTTGTACTGAGCTTTTATTTCTTTTATATTTTGACTTAACGAACGGCTATTGTTTTGTTCTGAATGTAGCTGTTTTTTTAATGTCTCAATGGTTTTGGTCAATAAAGAGATTTGTTGATTGTTTTTTAAACTTAGTTCTTTTTCTGTTTTTAAGTTTAGTTTTTGTTTGTACTGAGCTTTTAATTGTTTGATATTTTGACTTAACGAACAGCTATTGTTTTTTTCTGAACGTAGCTGTTTTTTTAATGTATTAATGGATTTTGTTAATAACGTGATCTGTTGAAGATTATTTTTTAAACTTATTTGTTTTTTCAATTTATATACTCGTTATATTATTGGTTTTTATTTTCTCTATAAACTTACGTAAGTTTTAGAATTTGTAAATAGTGAATTATTTAGTTGCTTATCTGGTTTAATAATGTTTATTAAAGGTTTAGCTTTTATATTTTGACTTAGCGAATGGCTATCGTTTTTTTCTGAATGTAGAAGTTTTTTTAATGTCTCAATGGTCTGTTGAAGATTATGGTTTAAAATTATCTTGGTCAATAAAGAGATTTTTTGATTGTTTTTTAAACTTATTTGTTTTTTCAATTTATATACTCGTTATATTATTGGTTTTTATTTTCTTTATAACTTACGTAATAAATTAGAATTTGTAAATAGTTAATTATTTAGTTGCATAGCGAACTTTAAATATAATAAGTTTATTTGATCTATTAGAATAAAAAAATCCACTATACCATAAATTATCTGTTAATTTTGGTTGTTTATTAATTTTGGGGAAATATTTTTTGTTATAATGATCGGTTACTTTTTTATAAGCGTTATGCTTCGCTTTATTTTTTTCAATAATATCTTTGTTAATGGATCTTATTTTAATCTAATTTTTTGGTTTTACATTAAGTACTGATATTTGTTTTGAAGATTTTGTGTATTTTATTTTTTAACTCTAATTTATTAAATAACTATTGAAAAAATAATAAAAAAAGTATAAGTTTGTGACTATGAAAAAAATAATATCGATGAAATATCAAAAAAAAGCAATAAGTTTACTCGAAAAAATACACCAACAACCGATTGCATTTCGAACTATATTTTTTAATGAATGTTTAAAATTAATTGAAATGAATGTCATTTATAATTATTTAAAAACTTCGAATCAACTAGAACTATTTATTGAGTTAGTGAATACTAATATAGTTGCTAATAAACGTAAACGAGAAGATGTCTCTGAACCCCAAAGTATTCCAATAGTTAAAAAGCAAAAAACGGAATCTGTTAAAAAAGAAATTGATTTATCTTTTCAAAATATTACAGATGAAGATCTTAAACAGTATGCAAATTATACTCATATTAATTTAAATGGATGCGAAACGTTTACCGATATTGGACTATCGTATCTTAAAGAGGTTCAGGATATTAATTTAAAAGGGTGTAACCAAATTACTGATAAAGGGATAGCAAACTTACCTGAAACCGTTACTAAAATTAATATTAGTAATTGTAAAAAAATAACTAATGACGGTTTAGCTACATGTAAAAATATTACCAGCGTTTCATTTTATAAATCAAAAAATGTTAATTTAGGTATTATTGATCGATTAAAATCTTTAAAAGAGTTTAATGCTTTTAAAGAAAAAGAGATTAAAAAACTATTAAATAGACCTAACTCTACTATTGAAAAAGTTAATGGTCACTATACAAATTATGGGTTATCTATATTAGGTAAGAATAAAACAAACATTGATTTATCAAATAATCCATATATTTCTGATGATGGACTAGCACATCTTTCAAATGTAACAGATATTAATTTAGAAAAATGCAACCAAATCACCGATAAGGGATTAGAGTATCTTACAAATGTAAAAGAAATTGATTTAAGTTGTTGTAAAAAAATTACTTATAAAGGATTAGCTCATTTAAAAAATGTAGAAACCATTAATTTAAGCCATTGCACTCAAATTACAGATGACGGATTAGCTCATTTACCAAAAGAAACACTAAAAAAAATATATTTAGTTAGATGTAGAGAAATAACCGCGAATGGCATTTCTTATTTAAAGTCTGTTAGAGATATTTTTGGATTAAGTAAAGAAGTAGTAGACAATGTAAAAAAGCAAGAGAGAAAAAGAGATGTTGAGGAGGAGTTAATTAATTATGGGAACAGAAAAGTATACAAGCTTACCTTTTCAAAAAAAAATAATATAGTTGAGTGCTTATAAAAAAATAATTTAATTAAAACTGTTGATATAACGAACCCACTAAATGTTTTTTTAATAAGGGTAAGTTTGTTGACGTATAAAAGGCGTTATTAACTCTTTTGAAATGAGATTATGATAACAGCAAATGGATTAGCTAGTTTTAAAAACGTAATAAATATTAATTTATCAAATTGTAAGCAAATCACCGATACTGGATTAGCTTATTTTAAAAACGTTACAAGTATTAATTTTATTGATGTAAACAAATCACTGATTTTAAAAAAATAAGTATTACGTAATAAACATGTTCCAGTGATATGTTAAGAGTTTTAAGTTCCACAAAAGGTAGTTGTTACTAATTCCGATTGAATTGCTGGTTCCATATACTTTAGATCTTTTTTTTGAATAGAGTAGGGTGTTTTTAATGCTTCCATAAACATTAAAAAAGGCTGATAATCTTGTTGCTCGACCGCTTTATCGATAATGGTTGCAATTCTGTGGTTACGCGGAATAATAGCAGGATTAACATGATTAAGATCTTGTTTAAGATTATTTATATTTTGTTTTTCTTTTGTTATAATTTGTCGCCACTTTTTAAGCCAGTCTTGTATACCTGGTTTTTTGTTAAATAAATTAAGATGTTCAGTTTGATCGGATTCGATTACATTAGCTAAATATCGAAAGCTAAGCGTAAAATCGGCTTCATTAATATCCATTAAATGTAAATATTCTTTTACTAAATCTAGCGTTGTTTTTGATTCTTGAACAAATCCAATTTTCGCGATCATTTGTTGATGATAGTTATGGCGGAATATAGTTAAAAAATCATCTAATTGAGATTGTAATATGGCCATAGCCTCGTTTTGATCGTCAGAAATTAATGGTAATAAACAAGTGGCTAATCGACCTAGGTTCCATTGTCCTATAACGGGTTGTTGAGAGTAGGCATAACGACCCATTCGATCAATAGAACTAAACACTGTATCTGGATTGTATGATTCCATAAATGCGCAGGGGCCAAAATCGATGGTTTCTCCTGAAATACTAGTATTATCGGTGTTCATAACGCCATGAACAAAACCTAAACTTAACCATTTTGCTATAAGCTTAGCTTGCTGTAAACATAACTGCTTAAAAAAGCTGCGAATAGGATGCGTATCTTGTTGGCAGTCGGGATAATGGCGTGAAATTGCATAATTGGTTAATGCGATGACGGCATCTTTTCCTAAATGAGCAGACGCATATTCAAATGTACCAATTCGTAGGTGGCTACTTGCGACTCGTGTTACAATCCCTCCGGGATAAGCTTGTTCTCGTTGAACTATTTCTCCTGTACTAACAAGCGCTAATGTTCGGGTTGTTGGTACTCCTAACGCATGCATTGCTTCTGACACTAAATACTCTCGAATAGCTGGACCTAATGGACAGCGGCCATCTCCATTTCGTGAAAATTTGGTTCTACCAGATCCTTTTAATTGAACATCCCATCGTTGGTTTCTTTTGTCTATACATTCACCTAATAAGACCGCGCGGCCATCGCCTAATTGAGGCACAAATTGCCCAAATTGGTGACCGGCATAAGCCAGTGCGATCGGTTGTGTATTATCTGGAATGGCATTTCCACTAAATAGTTCAGTAGCTTTAGATGGATTCTTAATATAATCATGAAGCTGTAGTTGTTCAGCTAACGAGTTATTTAAACATATAAGTTGGGGTGTTTTAACCGGAATTGGATTTACTTGCTGATAAAAAGAACTTGGTAGGGTTGTATAACTTGTTGGTGTTTTGAAAATATTTTTTATCATAGTTCAAGAGTAAGAAAGAAGCCGTGAATTGTCAATAAATGATCTGTTTTTTTAATTAAATTTTTTATGTTGTGTTATTGTTATTGAAAAAATACTAAATAAAGTATAAATTAGTGCTTATCAAAAACCATTTGGCTATTAAAAATATGCGACACTCAAAACTATTAATCCAAGCAATAGATAAACAGCCTGAGGGTTTTTGCAATAACATTTAATTTGCAATATAAAATTTAATCAATTAGTTTCATATTAAGAAAAATCCATGTTTAAACATAATTAAATAGGGAATAGTTAAAATTAGAACAACTATTAATGGGGGTTAGAATGAACTTAGGATCTTGTTTTGGAAAAGGTTCGTCAGGAATTCGTGATGTATTACAACAACAGGGATTGGGTTTAGATAAGAATGAGCAAACGTTAAGAAAGATTAGTAACTTAGCAAGTGATCAGCTTGAAAGTTTATTTTGTGACATTCGAGATCGTAATATTAACCCTAAATCACAATTAGGAAAAGCAATAAAATTAGAAATAGAAAACGAATACAGAAGGCGATCTGAAACAGCTTCAAGCCAACGTAATATAGATCCTTCAACTCAACCTGTATCCGACGTAAAAGCTTCAATTCCTAGTGAAACAAAAGTATCTGAGGTAAAAGCTAGTTCAATACATTTAGAATTACCTGATTATGGTAATAGATTTAACCTTAGAGTTAATAGTAGGCAAGTAACTATTAGTGAAATGTCAGCAAGTTCTAAAAGCTCAAAATCCATTACTTATCAATTAGGTCAAGTTTTAGGAAAAGGCCATTTTGGAGCTGTTTATGAAGTTCAAGGAGACCCTAATAAAGTTATTAAGTTAATTAAAAATAAAAAAGAAACTTTACGAGGAAGACAAGCTGAATATCAAGCTTTTAGAAATGAAATAGCTGTCCATGAAATTATGAATGGTTATCCAGGAGAATATGGAATTAAAGCATTTAGTGTCGGTGCCAGTAGCCGTTATAATGCCGTTGTTATGGATAAAAAAAATTCAGGTGAGTTATTTGATTTAATAGTTCAAAACAAACTAAGTAATAATAATAAATTTGTGATAATTCAAGAAATAGTAGATCAACTTCTATACCTTAATCAAAATGATGTTAGACATCGAGATATTAAACCAGAAAATATATTTATGACAAAAGGTAGTGACGGCATTTTTCATGCCTCTGTTGGTGATTTTGGATTAGGTGCAATCGGAGATACTGCAACATCTAGAGCCGGTACTGAAGCTTATACAGCTCCAGAAATTCACCCACGTAATGAATTAGGAAATGCGAAAGATCCCACTAAAAAAGGAGATGTATGGTCTTTAGGGATGACTTTGTTTGTATTAATAGAGGGTTATTTTCCTCATGATCCTTTTTGTAACTATGGAGCCAAAGTAGTGTATCAAAATACTTTAAAACCTGATTTTATAAATACTCTAAAAAAGAGAACACGGGGTAGGAATAATAGTAAGCTAAATGCTATTAAAGTTCTTATCTCTGAAATGTGTGCTGTAGACCCACGAAGCAGGCCAAATATGCAACAAGTTAAGGATAGAATAGATATGATTTTAAATTCGGAAAGTAAATAGTAACGAATAATACTAAAAAAATAAAAAAGGAACGAAAAATGAAAAAAATAATTTCAAATTTAAATATTTTAAAATCAAAAGATTTTAGTAAACTAACATCTTATTTAACGTTTCGTGAAATAGATAATGAACTAAAATATTATTTGAATCTTATGGTAGATTCACAAACAGGTCAAATTAAAGGTTTTGAAGAAGAGTATAAACCAAAAGGATTTGGTAAACCGCTAATAACTGGTAAATATGATTTAAAACCGAATGATATTCTTGTTGCTATTGAGGTTTCTCATAATATTAAAACTTCCATGTACCAATTAAAATATCTTGAAATGATAGAAGAAGATCAATTAATCCATAACGCTAAACATATTTTAGAGACTTCCTTAGATAGATATAACAAATTTATGTCAGATCAACAAAAAAAGTTGGCTAGTTAAATTTAGAAAATATCAAGTCTATCAATAATCGATTCAAGCTTTAATTTATTATTTAATCAATTTTTTTTAATTCGTACATGTTTGTTAAGCCGAAAAAAAACTTGGTCATTGATCATCACGCTTTATCTTAATCCGCGTCATTAATTTCTATTTCAATATAATCAACATGTCTTCTTTCGCCTTTTTGTTCTTTAACTTCGATATGCTGTTGTGGGATTGGCTTTTTAAATAACTCTTGTAATAATTCTATAGTAGCGGTAAATGGCGTTTCACTAATAGATATGAATCCTTGGTTTGTTAATTCTAACTGGATATGTTTTTTAATATTCTCTAACCGTTGCATTTTTTCGATATTGGTTATTTTTTGAATGATATAGATATGTTCTTGATTGTCGTTATCAATGGTTGACGCCATTAAAACTTCTTTTAAAATTCTTTTTTCATTGTCATCTAATTTGAACCGGTCGATATAATCACTAAATATAATCTCTTGATCTGATTTACTTTCTTTTTCTTCATTTTTGTCTTCTTTTGATTCGATACGGCTATCTGATTCGCTTTTTTTAAGGAATAAAAATTTAAGGCAATCGATAATGAGTGGGCTATTTTCATCTGTAAATCGTCGCCCCGAATTAATTGTTTTTAATGCTTTGTCAAGAATACTAAGACCATGTAAGAAGCCTGCTATATTTAATTGTTTTGGTAAATATGTGTCTTCGTCAAAATCAAAAATAAAATAGGTGTCTTTTTGTTTATCAATTAGTGAATAAGATTGATAGAGTAACTTAAACATTTGGTGTATTTGATTCGGATCTTCTTCAATAAGAGCTGAAATTTTAGATAACGTTGGATCTTGTTTTATTCGAATATAGTCTTTGATTTGATCCATTTCTTTTTGATATTTTTTTTCTGTTAACCAAGTTATAAAGGATTTAGGAGTAAAGTCTTTTATGATGGTTGATAGTATATATTGCATAAAGTCGGATTTATTGTTTTTTGTTAACTGATTAATACTTACGTAACGTCCATATTGAGATTGTTGGGCGAGTTTAATGGTAGCTAATATTTTTTGGATATCATGTTCTCGATGGATTCTACCACCTATATAAGTATTGATAGTTGAGTAGTTTTCATATTTTCTAACTAACCTCAGACTTATTTCACGAAGATAGTTATTAATATCAGCATTAATACTTTGGGTTCCCATATTTCTAACAAACAGGTCTTTAGCTCGTTCAATTCGGCCGTCTACACATATATTTTGTTCTGAGGGTGGTAATAGTAGCTTTAATTGATTACATAAGGCTTCTTTTTTTATTGGATTATTTTCGATGTGAGCTTTACAACAGAGTTGCTCTAGATGTTGAATATAGGCGTTGGTTGATTCGGGAGGACGATCTGTTGTTGAAATAAAGGCGACCACCTTTGCAAAATATGTTTCGATTTGAGCTTTTACGTTTAGAGGGTCCATATTTCTATTGTAAATAATGTCATTAATGGTAAATAATGCTGAATATTTATTTTTTAGCATCGTAATTTTGTCAACTGGATCTAAAGGTTGTGATCCATCATAAATGACCCTAATTATATCGTCTTGTTTGATAATATTTTCGTTGTCAGAGGATATATTTTCTATTGCTTTGCTATTAAAATATAATTTATCTTGATTTGTTACAGGGATTTGATAGTTAGAGATTGGCATTTTTATCGTTATTCGAAGGCCATTAGAGACAAAGAGATTTTGCGTTAATGTTATGTTTTGATTGATTATTTCCTGAATAACGTCGGGTTTTATTTTAATAGGTTGTGATAATGCAATGTTAAGTAAATCTCGCGGGATATTATCTTTTAACGAGCTTTTGAATTGTTGTATAGCATTTAAAAACGGGGCGACATCAGTGGCTACTATGGTATTAGTTCTTATTTTTTCTTTAAATTGATCCCATTGTCTATGTTCTATGGAGCGTGCCGCTTGTAGTTCAATTTCTCGTCTTTGAGCTGCGATAGCTTGTTGTTGTCGAATTTTTTGTTGTTTCTTCTTTTTTACATATAATTTAACTATTAAAAGCATTAAAATAACAGACGCTGTAGATATTCCTACAGTAATCATTAGTTCATTTTGTTTTCGTATGGCTTCAGCCTTTTCAAGTTCGATTAATTTTTTTAAACTCTTAATGGATTTAATATCATTGGATACTCTATTTGAAAGTTGCTTAATAGCTGGTTTTCCAGGATAGGTTGGATCTAAACTCATATATAATGTATTGATGTCCTTAAGAATATCATTTTTTTCATCTAAAAGAGATTCTTGGTTAATGACCAATTCTTTTGTAATAGGTTCAAATTCTGGGTTTGAAATGTTTTGAATCGCTGGATATTTAATTAAAAATGCTTCAACGTTTTGAACATCGTCAATCAAACGACTTTTAAAACTTTCTACCGGATTTAACTCTGGAAGTGTTAAATTAGCATGTGGGATACTACTTAACTGACTTTGAGTTGGTGTTAGTATCGATGATAGGCGATATTTATTGTCTTGATTAAAAGATAGATTTTGGTTATCGTCGTATAACGATTGTAACCCTTGTAGAGTATTTAATCGATCATGATGTATCGATAGCTGGTTTAAGTATAGTGCTTTAATAGCATCTGACTTTTGTTTTAGTTTTGAAAATAATAATTTGGCATTATTTTTAAATGCGTTATTTTGATTTAAATTGAATTCTTTATATATATCTAGAAGAGTATTTGAATAAGGTGAATTCATAAATTCTGTTGATTCAGAACAACATTCTTCCAAGGCTTCCCACGTTAGTGTTGGTTTGTTTTGGTTGTAAAGTATTGGGCTAATAATATTTTTTTTCGTATCGCCAACTACTATGTTAAGTAGGAAATGTTCTGTTAGTACATGAATCTTTTTGATTGTATGAAGCTTTAATTGGTCACTTAGTTGTTTAATTTCATTTACATTATATCCAGTGGAATCTTTTAATAGTTGATTGAAATCGTTCATTGATTCTACTGAATTCGATATAGATAGTAATGTGTTGATGTAATTATAATTTTGATTAAATAGGTATAACATTTCGATTTTTTGGAATGTATTATAATATAGATTGTTAGGGGTGGTGATATTGATACTATTTAGAGCGGTTTGATAATTACGATCAATTGTTATTAATTGACTGTAGACTATATTTTTGATGCCCTCATTGGATAATATCCACTTTAATTTTTGATAGTCTTGATTTAATCGTTTGATGTTATTGATAAATCGCTGCTTACTTGTAGGTTGTTCTTGTGGCGACGTTGACAGACGAACAACATCATTTGCAAATTCAATTTGTAGATCTTTAAAAATGGAAATTGCTTTAGAGCAAAATGCGTTAATTTCTTTTTCGAGAATTTTGAACAGTGTTATTTGATTTTGATCTTGAGAGATGTTTTTTTGTAACCCATTCTCTGCTAATTGAATATTATTAGATAGTCCAGACAGCGCTTGAATGATTTCAGGTGATTGTGCAATTTGAAAGCCCTGATCGTTTAATTCTTTTTTGTACTGAGTTAATGAACGATATGTTTCTTCAGCAGGACCTTCTGCATAGTTTATTAGTTTATCGGATAATGTGTTAAATAAAAATGCTTTGATTTTTGGTATTGTATTACAATGTTCACATCCATTTATAGGGTTGCTTGGCTCTTTTAAGATGCCTAAACCGTAGTAATCTAGTTCATTTAATAATCCGTGTTTAAACTGACCTGTTTGAGGATCTACAGGACTATTGATTCCATACAGCAACTCTAACAGTTGTTGTTTTTTTATAATAATATGTCGAATAGTTGCTAATGGATTGTGATAGGGGCCAACGTTGGGGATATCTTTAATAGCTGCATTTCCATAATCGACAATAGCTTGTAGATAACGATCTGCTTTATTTTTATTTAATACATATGTACTCCCTGATTCAAATATATCATGGGGTTTAATATTAATTGGGTCTAGAATTTGGATCGCATCGTTTGAAAGATGGACCGTTTCTTTTGTTATATCTGATTTAATAGGTTGGAATATAGAGTCTGTATTAATCATAAATGAATGTTTCATATCTAAACTAAATATATCGAATGCCTCTTGTTGTTGTTGAGTAATTTTTTTTGAATTCCAGTTTTCTAATTCTTGATTGACAAGATCAATTTGTCCGATATAGTGTTCGTTATACGTGTCATAGGTTTTTTGATAGTATTTTATGGGCGTTGATAGCCATGGCTTTGTTGTTGGTGTAGATACGTCGGATAGATTTCCGACCGTTAAATATAATAGTAGCTCTTTTTCGATGTCTGGTGTTGTAAATATTAAATCAGGATTTGATTGCCCAAAACTAATTAATGGTTTTAAGGAGGTATTTAAAGACCAAGTATGACACGGAGAATACGTGGGGTGACACATTTTTTTATGATCATCAGAAGTAGCTTCGGCACGTGTTGCCTGAATGGGTTCAGTTTTTATTTTAGTTCCGATTTGGTTATTGGGTTCGCCGGGTGGAAAATTAATGGGATCTTCGGTTAAGTGTCGTGATGGCGATCCTTTAAGTTTAGTCGGTTTCGAGGATGGTATTTCCGTAATTGGGTTACTTGTTCCGCTAAACCAATATTGGTAACTATTTGATATAGAATCTGTTAGCCAATGCCATGCTTTAGTTGTTATCGATTCTTTTTGTTTTAAGTATAATCCGGTTTGGTCTGGGTTTTGGGTGATTTCTTCTGTTATGGATAACTTATTTTGTGCTATTTGCTGTGATGATACTAGCGGGTTTGACTGATCTAACGTTGTACTGGATGGGGTAGGGACTAATGCTAATGGCCCTGATGTTGTACTAGACACAATGGGTAGTGGTGCTGATCCTCGTAAGGCTTTAGATGGTGTTTTTGTGGATGGGTTTGCGGATGCTGTAGGAATAGAAGACAGAATGAGTAGACCATATAAAATAGTATTAGGAGTTAATAGTTTTGATTTGGAGCTGACCTTTAAGTGAGTGGAGCGAGCCTTTAATTTTGTTTTTTGTGTTACTTTTTGGACTAAATTGAATTTGTTTTTTAACCAGTGAGTTAATAAAATCTTGGATAAGTCATTAACATCTTTTCGATATAATTTCGGAGAAAAAGGGGTGTTATCATGATACCCTTTTAATGCTATTTTGAGTTCATGGTTGATTTGATTTAATATGCTTTTTATTTTTTGGTTGCTTACTTTAAAACTTGGTTCCAGTGTTATCTTATTAAAAATTGAGTCTGATTTTTTTAAGACGGTTTGAATCACTTTGCTGTAAGAACAATTTGCAGGGTTTGATAATGCATAATAAAAATTCGATTGATTTGAAAGTGATAATCTTTTTGTTAGTATCGCTTGTGTACGCTGTTGAGGCGAATGGCTACAAGCTTTAGGATTAATTGAAGGATTGTTAATATTCATAGTTAATACCTTTTTAAATTATTTATTTGATTATCGTAAGAATGATGTTAAAAGTTGCATTAAAAAATATTAATATTTCTAGAGGGCAAATTTTGGATAGTTATTGGCTATTATTAACGTTATATCTATTACCTTTAATTTTTCTTAATTAATTTTCTTTTCTCTTAAAGGCAAACATTATCTTGTTTTATATAGTTAATTATCGTTTAAGATATACTAAAGTGATATAGATTAAACATAATCACTTTTCAGAAATAATCCCAGTGAATGATTAACTTTCTGATATCATATTAATATGTGGACAATTTGGATTGATCGTGGTGGTACTTTTACTGATATTATAGCGTTGTCACCAGGCGGAAAATATGATGTTGTTAAGGTGCTTACCGCTAAGACTTCTTTATTTGTGGCTATACGGGAGTTGTTAAACTTAAAACCAGATCAAACATGTCCATTATTAACGGTTCATCTCGGTTCAACTATTGCTACGAATGCATTGCTCGAAAAAAAAGGGGTACCCTTTGCGTTATTTATTACAAAAGGATTTGGCGACTTATTAACGATTGGTAATCAACAGCGGCCAAACATTTTTGACTATTTTATTAAAAAGCAACATCCATTACCGTCGTTAGTGGTTGAATTTAATGCCCGTTTAGATACTAACGGAACGGTTGTTCGTTCAATGGATGACTCTGCTATTATTGATCAACTCAAGTCGGTTTATAATCAAGGGATTCGATCATTAGCGGTTGTTGATTGTCATTCTTATATCAATAAAGATCATGAAGAACGGATATGTCGATTAGCACAGGATATTGGATTTGATTTTGTGACGGGTTCGGCAGACTTAATGCCCGAAATGGGTTTGTTAGCTCGAACAGAAACGACATGTTTAGATGCTTATTTAACGCCGCTTATTCAAGATTACTTTCATGATATGTCGCCTGATATAGACCAAACAGGATGTAAGGTTATGATGTCTAATGGTGGGTTAGTCGATTATCGGCAGGCGAGGGGCCCTGATTTAGTTTTGTCGGGTCCAGCAGGTGGTGTATTGGGTATGGCAACGTTATCTTCAGCGTTGAATCGAACTCATTTAATTGGTTTTGATATGGGCGGGACATCGACCGATGTTGCTCGTTTTACAGATCGGCCGGATTGGTGTGCTTCGCTTTCGGTTGGCGGTTATCGTGTGAAACGTCCGATTATTGATATTCATACTATTGCTGCTGGTGGGGGATCTATTTGTCGGGTTAGTTCGGGGCGATTAGTAGTTGGGCCAGATAGCGCGGGGGCTAGTCCGGGTCCGTTGTGTTATGGCCATCAAAACGATCAAGGCGAATGGCTGGCTCATGAACTAACGGTAACGGATCTTAATTTATTTTTGGGTCGGGTTGTTCCTGATAATTTTCCGTTATCTTTATCTGTAGAACGAGTTAAACCGCACTTAAGCTTATTAATGTCGGCTACATCTTATGATAATCGCCAACTCGAGCAATTAGCGCAAGGGTTTTTAGATGTCGCCAATACTCATATGGCACAAGCGGTTCGCACCCTAGTTACGGCAAAAGGGGCCGATCCCAGAGACTATGCCTTGTGCTGTTATGGCGGTGCCGGCGGACAACATATTGCTGCCATTGCCCGAGAATTGGGTATTGATACGATTATTTGTCATCCATTAGCTGGTGTTTTTTCGGCATTTGGTATCGGTCATGCGCCATTAACGTGGCAACAGTCATGTCCTGTTGGAAATTACCATTTAAGTGATGATTGGAGGCAGGGTCTTAGCTTAGAATTGTCTCAATTAAAACAGGCGGGTGATGAATATGTTCGTCAACATGATTGGCAGCGTTATGATTTAGACTTTGAATATCAATTTGAGTGTCGGTACCAAAATATGGGTGATGTTTTAGTAGTTTCTGATCGGGAAGGTGATGATTTAAGGGCGACATTTGAGTTGCTTTTTAAGCAACAGTCGGGTTATGTTTTACCAGATACTCCGATCGAGGTGGTCCAGTGTCGACTTTGGATTCGAGTCAGTGTGGAGGGTTCTCGATTTGAGTATCAAGTCGATCATGAAACAGATACGCGACCCGTTCGATATCAATCCATGTATTTAAATGGTGAGTGGCAGAACGTTCCTGTTTTTTGGCGTCGATCATTAGCGTCACAGGTTAATTTTGCGGGACCTGCTATGATTTTAGATGATATTACAACGTTGATTGTTGAGCCTGACTTTGACTTTATAGTTGATCAACAGGGGATATTAACCATGACTCGACAAGTATCTACAAAACAGATGGTGGATTCGTCTTATGATTCGGCGTTATTAGAAGTATTTAATCATCGGTTTATGGCGATTGCATCTCAGATGGGAGACCAATTACAACGTACGGCTCGTTCGGTAAATGTTAAGGAGCGATTGGATTTTTCCTGTGCTTTATTTGATGATAAGGGGTATTTAGTGGCGAATGCACCCCATATTCCTGTTCATTTAGGCGCTATGGGAACCTGTGTTCGTGCTGTTATTGATAAAATAAAAACCTTCGAGAAAGGGACTTCTTATTTAACTAATCATCCTTATCAAGGCGGTTCGCATTTACCAGACCTAACGGTGGTGTCTCCAGTATTTTTAAAGTATCAATCAACACCTTCTTTTTTTGTGGCTAGTCGGGCTCATCATGCCGATATTGGCGGGCCAACGCCTGGTTCGATGCCGGCATTTTCGACTACCTTAAAGGAAGAAGGGATTGTGATTCCGATCACAACGATTGCTACAAAATATCAGTTATTAGAGTCGGTATTTAAGGACATTTTTTTATCAGTTGAATATCCGGTTCGTTATCCGGCAGATAATCGATACGATTTATTAGCGCAATTGGCGGCTAATCGTTATGGCGAACAGTTATTAGATCAGTTGGTTAGCGACTATTCGTTATCGGTTGTGTTAGCTTATATGGGTTATATTCGTGACCATTCAGCTGGCTATGTTAAGGATTTATTTAAACAAGTGGATGGTAAGCCGCGTCGATTTAAGGATACATTAGATGATGGATCGGTTATTGCAGTTACACTTTCGGTGGTTGAGCAGCGATTACGCATTGACTTTTCTCATTCAGCAGGACCATCTAAAACTAATTTTAATTGCCCGCTTGCCGTGGTACGATCGGCGGTTTTGTATGTATTACGATTACAACTGGGCCCTTATGTTCCGCTAAATGATGGTTGTTTAGATAATGTTGATATTATTGTTAAACCCAGTAGTTTATTGAGCCCACCGAATGATGTTGCTGTTGTTGCAGGTAATGTTGAAACATCGCAACGGATTGTGGATGTATTGTTGGGTTGTTTTGGATTAGCAGCTGCTAGTCAAGGAACGATGAATAATATTACGTTTGGTAACCATTCGTTTGGTTATTATGAAACGATCGGTGGGGGTGTTGGCGGGTCGCACTTAGGTCCGGGAGCTAGTTCTGTTCATTCTCATATGACCAATACATGTATTACCGATCCCGAAATTTTAGAGCGTTATTATCCCATTCGTTTGGTATCGTTTAACGTACGACAGGGGTCGGGAGGGGATGGTTATTTTCCAGGTGGTCATGGCATTATTCGACACTATCAATTTTTAGAACACTTATCGATATCACTTATCACACAGCGTCGGGTGACAGCGCCTTTTGGTTTAAATGGAGGGGGTGCAGGAAAGTCGGGATCTAATCGGTTGATCACTTCGGATGGTGTCATTGACTTGGGCTTTATCGATCAGCGGAGTGTTAATGAAGGGGATGAATTGATTATTGAAACGCCGGGAGGAGGCGGTTTTGGAGAGTAGGGGATATTAGAAGAATACTTTAACTCCTTTATCTCGGAGTTCTTGTTTTTTTTCTGCGGTGATTTTCCAACATCTCCATAAACTAATACTTGTTAAATTTGATAGATGAGCTAATCCAGTATTGGTGATTTTGTTACAATCAAATAAATTAATTTTGGTAACAGTTTTAGGGTAGGTTAACCAACCCGACACCGGTGATAACTAGATCAAACATGCTTTCGAATGAAATTGGACATATTAGGGTTTTTTAATATTTTTTAATGTATTTGTTTGTTTTCAGTAATATATCCTATTTACGAATGATTTATAAACGTTAAGTTTTGTGGTTTTATTCCTATTTTTTTTGTATTTCCAGAAGGTAATGTAATGGTAACTCCATATCGAAAGTGGTCGGCATTTAAACCATTAATAATACCATTTAAACCGTTATAGGATTTGTTTTTAAGACCCTTTAAAATAACGTTAGTTTGATCTGGAAATCGTTTGAATATAAATCGAGTAAACATACCATCCATTACTTTTTTTTGTTGTGGATTCAATTTGCGATACTCTTGTTCCGAGATTTGATTTTTATGTAAATGTTCTTCTAGACACATAAACCCAACTGAACTAGCAGCCGATTTAAGTTGGCGAGAATCAACAGAAAGTGTCCAATTAACATATCCTGGCCAATGTAAAAAGTTAGAAATTTTACCATAAATAATCGGAGGAAAAGGCCGAAGATTGTTTAAAGAAGAATCTGAACAAGTATAATCTAAAACTAAAAAAGTAGAACTGAGTGGGAACTTATTAAAAACAGATTTAAAGTAAGGGCAAGCCCATATCTGATTTTGTTTTGTTTTATCTATTTTAGATATTGTGGGCTGTTGAGTTGTTGCTAATGGAGCATTTTGTTTTTTTCTTTGTTTTTTATTTTTTTTCTTTGATTTCTTTTTCTTTTTAGTTATTTTTGAAGATAGCTTTGAAGGTTGCTTCATAGAATCTGAAAAATAGTCATTAAGATTTTCTTTTAAATTTGAATTAATAAACTGATAAACATCTGTATTTTGTTTTACCGTACTATCTTGATAATGTAATACATAAGGTGGTTCAAAATGATCTAATTTCACCATAGGAAAATACTTTAATACGACTTCTAGTAACGCTGGGCTAAGATAAACATGCTTAGATGACTTATGTTTAAACGACTTTGTTTGTGTTGAAATTATCTGATCAATTAAACTTTCTAAATTAATTTTTGGGTTATAGTTAATCTTTGTTGCCAGAATTTTAACCAAATTAGAGCATGAATATTGAATATTTTTGGCATTATTCAAATAGTTTATAATTTCTTTACTTATAAGGGGTTTTAAAAAATATTTCATATTTTCAAATTTTCTTATATCGATACTAATAGCATGTTGTCTTGTTTTAAATTCGCCATTATTAAAAACAATATTTTCGGTTGGTAAATCATCTAATAATTCATTTAAAACAATCAGAGCATCTTTAGGAGCAACCAGGTCTTGGTTTTGGGTAAACGGTTTTATAATATTAAAAGGGACTGCTCGTATTTCTTTAGTTGGATAGTTAGATTGCAATGTATTAACGCATTTTGACAGCATATTTTTAGATTGATCAAACAATATACATGTTTTAAAGTGAGTATGATGACGTAATGCCGATGTAGCAAATTGGCCTTCTCCTGGCCCGATTTCGATATATGTTTTTATGGTCTCTAAACCAGGAATCCCTCGAATCATCCAATCGCCATATTGATTGGGCATTAATGTAGATGCTGTTGCAAATAATTTAAAAGAACCTGTTTGTTCAATATGTTTTAGTGCCGATCTACCATTTCCAGCATCGACTTTTTGTAAATAAGGAGGGTAAAATTCATCTGTTGAGATACCCGTAACACTACTTAAATCTGGGACTAGTGTATACACTAATTGATTTAAAAATGATTGAATATTAAACATCATATTAGATGGTATAACATGACTATTATCAACCACTTGTGTTGAAAGCGAAATTAATTGTTTTTTTTGTAAGTTATTAGCGATAATTTTACATAAAAATGACATTATTTAAACCTGAATTTATAAGATTATATATGGTTATAATCTATTTTATATTTTATTTCAATAGCTTATTTTATGTATTTAAAAAATATCTAACCATATTCTTTTATTTTAACTAAGTAAATTCAATATTTGAATCAATAATTTTAAAATTAAATGTTGTAAAAGAAATATCAACAATTGGTTAAATAATCAAAAAGACCTTTACGAGAGTAAACAATATAGAAATTATACTATATTCATTTATATGAATGTAGAAATATTACTGATTCAAGATTATCTTACAAGTGTAATAACAATTAATGTATGGGATTGTAAACAAATTACAGATTCAGGATTAGCTTATCTTTCAAATATAATAAATATTGATTTAAGTGTGTGTAAAAAAAATCACCGATGCCGGATTAAAACATTTAAAAAATGTAAAAATAATTAATTTAAACGGATGTACAAAAATCACCGATGCCGGATTAGCTTATCTTAAACATGTAAAAGATATTAGTTTAGGTCAATGTAAAAATATTACCGATGCCGGATTAGCAAATTTACCTAAAACCATAACAACTATTAATTTATATATTTGTAAACAAATCAACGATGCAGGATTAGATCATCTTACAAATGTAAAAGAGATTAATTTAAGGTGTTGTTATAATATTACCGATGCCAAAAAACAAGAACTCCGAGATAAAGGTATTGAAGTATACGGTTAATTAAACGTGATTTGTATATTAACTAACTATTGAAAAATTAACTTAAGCTATTGTACTCAAATTACAGATATTGGATTAACTCATCTTACAAAAGTAACAGTAATTTATTTAAATTTGAGTAACAAAATCACCGATGTTAAAAAACAAGAACTCCGAGATAAAGGTATTAAAGTAACTTTTCTTTTATAACTCTAAGTTGTTAAACTAGTTAGCGCTATTGCTAATATTTTTAAAATAATCATTAAAGGTTTCGGATAAGTGGTGTTCGTAGATATTAAATGTTGGTAATTGTGGATCCCAATAACCGATACAAATTAATTTTTGATCTAATAATATATGTACTTGTTTAATAATATTTTTAAAATGTTGATTAGTTGGTTTTATTTTTTTTAATATTTCTTTTAATGTTGAAAGCGTTGTATTTTGATCAGATTCTTTGGTTTTAGTTTCTGCTGTTGATGCTAGTTTAATAGGGTTAGTGAATTGTTCAATTTTTTGGCGTAGTTTTTCGAACAGAGAAAACTGACTATTTGTTTCACGTATGCTTTGAATTAACCTCATAACGAATTGTTTCTGACGATTAAACGGGATATAACCAAATACGGGATTTAATGGCTGATCTTTTTTTATAGAAAAAGGATGACCTTCTTGATCGGGATTATGGGCATACATTAAAAACCCGATATTAGTTTGTAAAATAGGTGCTAATGTTTTATATAAAAGGTGACGACAATTATGACCCGAATCTTGGCAAGGTGGTCGCGTACAATGTGATTCTATCATTACGGATAATGGATCTATATTTTTGGGGATATTTTGGACTTTTTCTTTTAAGGCCGCTATGCTAAAGTCACAAAACTGTTCTTCAGAATGGCGACATCCTATTTGAGAGCCATAAGACGGACCAATTTGTTTGTTATTGTAGTAAACACCAAATAAGGTTCCTTTTTTTATAACGGTTGGATTTTTACGGTTGAACTTATAGCCGTGGTAATATCCTTTATTGGGTAGATTGTTTTTACTATTATAAATTAACTTATCATAGAAAGGATGTGGTTTAATTTCGTTAATATCAGTTGTTTTTTTATATAGTTTTTTAATCTCGTTAATATTAATTGGGTTTCCTTGCAGGTTAGGATATTGTTGATCTCTGTAACTAACAAAACGCAATAAAAACTCCCATTGATCTTGATGTCTAAAGTTACTTAAATTAACTGGATAGCGATGGTGGTTGTATCTAATTTCGGCATATGATTGACTAGATTTATAAAGTTTACAGTTATTTATTTCTAATGTTGGCTTGCTTTCAAAATTGACTGAACCGTACTTAAACAGTAAATGATGATCCGAAAAAAAGGTATTGGCAAAGCCAAGATGTCCTAAAATCTGATCAATTAATGTAGATTTTTGATTGGTTGCAGATTGTTTCATATATCGTAATACGGAGATTACTTGGCTAATGCGACATGCTTTTCTTTCGCCTAAATGAAAACTTGTAACGGCTGGTCCATTTTGAAATAAGGAAATGTTTACGCCGCCGCACATACCAACATAGGTATGGTCACTAATATCATCACAGGTTGTTGCATATCGGATATCCGCGACAAGGTTTTGTGTTTCTCTACCTTTTAATACCATTGAATGTTGATCTCGTTCATAAAAGACTTGTACCATATTTCTAGCACCTACAGAATTGCTAAAGGGAATGGGCTTAAAAGAAGGTAGTGGCTGATCTAATTTTAAAATAACAAAATCTGTTTGATACATATTTTTTAGTTGGGATGCATCAATGATGATACTGGTTCGATGACATTTTCCGTTATTAGTTTGGATGATCATGTTTTTTGTATCGCATCCGTGAGCAAACGTTAATAAATACTGATTTGAGATTAGGATTGCGGCTCCTTTATAGTCGCTATTAGTATTAAAGAGTTTGACAACATTCTTTGCCATAAGTTGCAAAGTTTTGATTTCTTCTTGTGTGTAATATCGTTGACCAATTTGACTGAATGTTGTTCTGGCTTGGAGATCTGATAGTAATATAGAGAATAGTTTTGAATGAGACTGGTTTTGTAGGTTAATTTGACTAGGATTTGTGTTTTTAGGCATGACCGGTGAAGGTATTGAATCGTTAGTTTTATATACTGAAAAGTTCATGTTTATTACCTTATTATTGAGAAATGTTAACCTGATTAATTTTTAGTTATATTAAAAAAAAAAATGAAAATTGACAATCTTTAATAGTAATCACTGTTTTTTAAGGTGATTGGGGGTATTATATTAGGATACCTTTTTTGTTGAATTAGCTTTTTTCCAAAAGTGATGTTGGTTAACTTTTGAAATATTAAACCGAGATTCTTGATTACTTAAACAGTTTAATATTAAATCTAATAAATAGAGCTTTATTTGAATGGTTTGAAATCGGCAGAATTTTTTATTAAGAGTAAATAATTGATTAAACTTTTCTTGTAAATATGTTTTTGTGGATTGTTGCCAACTTACTATACTTTGGTTATTACAATAAGGATTGCTAATGTTCCATTTATATTTATTTTTATAATATTCAAGTAATTCAATACCGAAAGCCCAAACATCAACTTTGTCGGGCTCGATGGTTATAGCCTGCCCTTGTCGATATAGCTCAACTTCGGGAGGGTAGTATGTACCACCGAAAAAGTCCATGTTTTTGTTTAGCATATCGTTACAATCTTTAAATCGACATAGATGATCAATATCAATAAAATAACTGGATTTATGATAATATACAGTATTTTGTAGTTTGAAATCTTGAAAAAATATTTGTCGTTTGTGTAATAGTTCTAAGTTAATAGCTGTCATTTGAAAAAATGTGTTCATATTATTTGGGAAGTCCATGTTGGCGTAGGGCATTACTAGTAATTGACTACTTTTTTTCCCTTCGTATTGACAGCGAAAATAGATGGGTAAAAAGATATCATCTTCGCTGCATTCATCGTAGAGCATTAACGGGTATTCTAAAAAATTTAATTCTTCAAAAAGATAATTATATTTTTTGACAGCAACTATATGATCTGGTGTAAGTTGTAGTTTATTATTCACCATTAAAAATCCATAACGTACCACAGAGTCTCTAACCGAATCTTCTCGTTGATATATATATCTATCTTGATGATTTATCGCTATTAAACCTTTAAACATTAGTTGAGGGTGATGATTAGTTAATACAAACGTTATATTGTTATTAATTTCAAAATATCGTTTTGTATAGGATATGGTTCCGGCACTCATTGGATAATGGAATGTTTTATAGTCTGTTGGATAAAAGGGTAGTGAATCGTTATAACTTAAAATTTTATGCATATTTTTAACCTAAATTATTTAATATCATATAGTTGTTATTTATTAATTTTTGATCGAAGTTATTTTTTTTTGATAAGTTATTTCGAGTGGTTTTGATTTGAGAATGATCATTATCGTTATATAGACCCTTTGGATTTTGCTAATAGAATAGAACTTAATTTGTTTTTTTTCAATGCTTTAATTGTTTTGTTTATGTTTATTAACTATTGAAAAAATAATAAATAAAGTATAAGTTTGTGATTATGAAAAAAATAATATCGAATAAATATCAAAAAATAGCAACCGATTTAATCGAAAAAATTAACAAACAACCGATTGGGTTTCGAACGATATTCTCTAATGAATATTTTAAAGAACTGGATGTAAGTTTAATTTATAATTCTTTAGTAAAAAGAAATCAAATAGATGCGATTATTAAGTTAGCAACTAGTAATCGAAATAAAAAACGAAACATATCTAACGTTACTAAACCCAACACTATCCTAACAGCTAAAAAGCAAAAAACGGAATCTGTTAAAAAAGAAATTAATTTATCTAATCAGCCTTTACGAAACTTTAAGCAGTATACAAACTATACGCATATTGATTTAAGTAACTGCGAAAAAGCAACATTAAATAATTGGTTGGAACCATTTGAAAACGTAAAAAATATTAATTTATCGGGATGTCGCCAAATTACAGATGTCGGATTAGCTTATCTTACAAACGTAAGAGAAATTAATTTAGCGCAATGTAAACAAATCACCGATGTCGGATTAGCTCTTCTTACACAAGTAATAATGATTAATTTAACTTGTTGTTACCAAATCACCGATGTTGGATTAGCAAAATTACCTAAATCTGTTACATCGATTAATTTAACTTGGTGTGAAAAAATCACTGATGCTGGACTAGCTTATCTTACAAGCGTTACATCGATTAATTTAACTTGGTGTAAAAAAATCACTAATGCTGGATTAGCACATCTTACAAAGGTTACTAAAATTAATTTAAATACTTGTAGCAACATTACCAATAACGGATTAGCTTACCTTAAAAGCGTAATAGAAATTAGTTTACGATGGTGTGATAAGATTACTGATGATGGTTTAAATAATCTGGAAAATCTACAAAAAATTGATTTAAGAAATACAAAAATTTCAAAACAAAAAAGAAAAGAATTAAAACAAAAAGGCATAAATGTAATCGGTTAGTTCATATTTATTATAAATCCTATTCAACTCTAACTATTGAAAAAATAATAAAAAGTATTAGGTTACTGCTTTCAAAAAATACTAGCAATTAAAAATGCAGAATGTAATTATTTTAAAACTGTTAAATCTTATTTTGTTTTTTCTAAATTAAAGACTTTTTCATAATCTATAAAAAATCTTTTATAATAAGAGAAAATACGATACATTTCCTTAGGAGGGTTTCTTATGATATCACAAAATAATCATTCTATTATTTATACGATTGTGGATGAAGCGCCTGCACTTGCAACGGTGTCGTTACTTCCTATTATCAAAGCGTTTACGCATTGTGCTGATATTAACATTCAAACAAAAGATATTTCATTAGCCGGTCGAATTTTAGCTGTCTTTTCAGATTATTTAGAATCTAGTCAACAGATTCCAAATGATTTAGCTTTATTAGGCGATTTGGTTAAGCAGCCTCATGCTAATATTATAAAATTGCCTAATATTAGTGCTTCTATTCCACAATTAAAAGCGGCTATCCAAGAATTACAAGATAAAGGATATTCAATTCCTAACTATCCGGAACATCCTAAAACCGAACAAGATCAGTTGATTAAACAACGTTATGCTAGTGTTCTTGGTAGTGCGGTTAATCCTGTTTTGCGAGAAGGGAATTCCGATCGCCGAGCGCCTTATGCCGTTAAGAACTTTGCTAAAAAAAATCCACATCGTATGGGGGTATGGTCATCAACATCTCAAACTCATGTGGCGACAATGGATTGTGATGATTTTAGACATAATGAACAGTCGATAACGTTATCAGAATCAACGACAGCATCGATTCAATTTGTAAATCAAAATCAGGAAATAACGGTATTAAAATCCAATTTATCATTAACACAACAAGACGTTATTGATGCAACGTTTATGAGTATTCAAAAACTACGTCAATTTATCGAACATCAAATTCAAGATGCATATTCTAAGGGGATTCTATTTTCGTTGCATATGAAAGCTACCATGATGAAGGTATCGGATCCCATTATTTTTGGTGAAGTGGTTAAGATTTATTATCGTGAAGTATTTGAAAAATATGACCATTTATTTAATCAATTAGGGGTTAATCCAAACGCAGGATTACAAGATGTTTATGCCAAAATAGCCACTTTGTCGCAACCCGAACAAGATCAAATTAAAGCGGATATTCAATCGGTATACCAACAGCGCCCGCCGTTAGCTATGGTTAATTCAGATTTGGGAGTCACTAATTTACATGTGCCTAGTGATATTATTATCGATGCTTCGATGCCTGCAATGATTCGGGAGTCGGGAAAAATGTGGAATCCAAATGGCGATTTGCAAGATGTAAAAGCGGTGATACCAGATAGTAGTTATGCCGGTGTTTATCAGGCTGTGATAGATGACTGTAAACAGTTTGGTTCTTATGATCCTGCTACGATGGGTAGTGTATCTAATATTGGTTTAATGGCTCAAAAAGCAGAAGAATATGGCAGTCATGATAAAACCTTTCAAGCGCCTGATACGGGATCGATTCAAGTGGTTGATCATAATGGCAACGTTTTAATGTCGCATAACGTTAGCCACGGTGATATATGGCGGATGTGCCAAGTTAAAGATGATCCAATTCAAGATTGGGTTAAACTAGCTATTAAGCGGGCAATGGCTTCACAAACGCCAGCTGTTTTTTGGCTCGATTCAGATCGTGCTCATGACCGTCAATTAATCCAAAAAGTAACGCATTATATTAAGGACTACGAGGGTTCTAATTTTGAATATCATATTATGTCACCGGTTGAAGCGACTCGTTTTTCTGTTCAACGGATTCGGGCTGGTTTGGATACGATTTCGGTTACAGGAAATGTGTTACGAGACTATAACACCGACTTATTTCCAATTTTAGAGTTGGGTACTAGTGCTAAAATGTTATCGATTGTTCCATTAATGAATGGGGGAGGGCTATTTGAAACGGGAGCTGGAGGGTCTGCTCCAAAACATGTTCAACAATTTCAACAAGAAGGCCATTTACGGTGGGATTCCTTAGGCGAGTTTTTAGCTCTTGCCGCTTCGCTAGACCATTACGCTCAGGTTCATAACCATTCTAAAGCCAAGGTTTTAGCACAAACATTAGATCGCGCTACCGAAATGTTTTTAGATCAACGCAAGTCGCCGTCTCGCAAAGTAGGGGAGTTAGATAATCGAGGCAGTCATTTTTATCTAAGTTTGTATTGGGCACAAGCATTAGCCGATCAAGATGATGATTTGGTCTTAAAAGAACGGTTTAAGTCTTTGGCTAATGATTTGAAAAATAATGAACGTGATATTATTAATGACTTAAATGGTTGTCAGGGTAAGTCTGAAGATGTTGGTGGCTATTATCGACCGAGTCAGCAAACAGCGGCAAAAGCGATGCGTCCGAGTTGTCGGTTTAATGATATTATGAATGCTATCGTTTAATTTTTATATTTTTATTTTCGAGTTCTAGTCGGTTACGTTAATATCTTTATCTTGGAGTTCTTGTTTTTTTGTTGCGGTGATTCTCCAACATTTACTTAATAATCATCATCACTTGTCGCAGTTGAACTTAAATACCAAACAGAAATCGATCATTCACTTCGCTGTAAGCTCTTTCGTAATAAATAGGCTTTAGCTAATGCCTGTATTTTTCTGGAAGCATTTTCTTTTAATAACTTTTCTTTTAATAACTTTTCTTTAAAATACTTAATACAATCCTCATAAGTTATTTTTAAATCATTCCTTAATTTTTGTGATACTTGAGATACTTTTCCGGAAGTTCCGACAGTTATACTAGGTGCTACTATAGTCATAACATCTTTCAGATTTATTGATGATGTATCTCCATACCCGTGTTGAGCAAATGTCTTGAAAAACGATTCATTTCTATGACGCTTCAATAATCGTTTCCGAACGATTTCTTTATCAGAATCGTTAAGTCCTAATACCTCGTTTCCTGACTCTATCTGTAATAACGCTTGATTGAGTTTTCGTTCAACCATTATCTTATCTATTTCAATTTTAAACGATTCGAAACCATCAGATGCGTTTGATTCACCGCCACTAAAACTCTCCTTATACATACTTAAGACCTGTGTATATAACCCATTCTGATCCGGTGTTGATAACTTAGAAGCATATATACTTTCTAGCAGCTCTATTATTT
>QFBS01000007.1 GCA_003265895.1 Candidatus Marinamargulisbacteria bacterium SCGC AG-410-N11
GGATTGCTATAATTGGAGGCTATAGAACTCCTTTTGCAAAAGCTGGAACGGCCTTAAAAGAATACTCAGCAGATGAGCTAGGTGTATTTATAATTAATCATATGTTTGATAAGGTAAATTTAAATAGAGATGAAGTAGATGAAGTTATATTTGGTAATGTCGCTCAACCTGCAAACGCAGCCAATATAGCTAGAGTAATTGCTCTAAAGTCTGGGTTTAAGCATTCGATTCCGGCCTATACTGTTCATCGAAATTGTGCATCTGGAATGGAGTCAATTACGTCTGGGGCGATTAACATAAAAGCTGGTTATTCAAATATTATTGTAGCTGGTGGGACAGAGTCAATGTCAAATATTCCTTTACTATACAATGACAAGATGAAGGCATTTTTTGAAAAAAGTACAAAAAAACTTTCTCTTATTAAAAGATTAAAACATTTATCAACTTTTAGATTAAGCTTTTTAAAACCTGTAATAGGTGTAGTGGAAGGGTTAACCGACCCAACCTGTAATTTAATAATGGGAATGACTGCCGAAAACTTAGCAAAAGACTTTAACATAAACAGAACAGATCAAGATCGATTTGCTTTAAATAGTCATCATAAAGTTGCAAAAGCAATAGCTGAAAACAAGTATGATGATGAAATAGTACCTATACCATCAAAGTCTTTTTCTAATTTAATAAAAGAAGATGTGGGTCCAAGACCAGATCAATCAATAGAGGCTCTTGCTAAATTAAAACCATTTTTTGATCGCAAAAATGGAACAGTAACAGTAGGTAACGCTTGTCCGCTAACAGATGGAGCTGCTTCAGTTATTTTAATGACAGAAGAAGAGGCTAAAAAACGAAACTTAGAGCCACTAGGTTATTTAAGAGAATTTGCTTATGCAGGATTAGATCCCAGTAGAATGGGATTAGGTCCTGTATTTGCTACTTCAAAATTACTAGATAAAACTGGATTAACAGTTCAGGATATTGATTTAATGGAAATGAATGAAGCATTTTCAGTTCAAATACTAGCTAATTTAGAAGCATTTAAATCTAAAGAATTTGCCAATAAATTTTTAAATAAAAAAGATCCTATAGGAGAGGTAAATCCAGAAATTGTTAATGTAAATGGAGGCGCTGTTGCCTTAGGACATCCAGTAGGAACTTCTGGAACAAGGATAATAATTACGTTGCTTAGAGAGTTGAAAAGACAAAATAAAAAGCGTGGAATTGCATCATTATGTGTTGGAGGCGGCCAGGGAGGTGCCTGTTTATTGGAGGTAGATTAAGATGTCCAACTTTACTTACACAGAATCGGATAATATAGGTATAATAAATTTTGATCAAAAAAATGAAAAGGTTAATAAATTAACGTCAACATTATTGATTGAATTAAGCGAACAACTAGATCTTATTAAAAAAAGTAATACTATAAAAGTTCTATTATTTAAGAGTAGTAAACCTGGCATTTTTTTAGCGGGAGCAGACATACAAGAAATTAAAGGTTTAAAAGACAGGCCATCTGCATTAAAAATAGTAAAGGCAGGGCAACAATACATTAGTAAAATTAGTCAATTAAAAAATATTATTACTATTTCAGTTATTGAAGGGGCTTGTTTAGGTGGCGGACTAGAATTTGCTCTTGCTTGTGATTATCGAGTAGCATCAGAATCTAGTAAAGTGAAAATTGGATTGCCAGAAGTAAAGCTGGGTATTATTCCTGGTTTTGGAGGTACACAACGATTACCTCGCTTAATTGGATTACAGAAAAGTTTACCATTAATTTTATCAGGATCAATGGTTGATACGAAAAAAGCCTATAGACAAAAAATTATTGATGACTACTTCCCTGAAGGATTATTTGAAAACTATTTAGAATCTTTTATTAACAATATTCAACAAAAAGGCTTTCAAACAAAAATTAAAGAGAGGCGATCTCTTAAAGGAATACAGAATTGTCTTTTAGAGAAAACATCGATTGGTAGAAATTTAATTTTTTCTAAAGCAAAAAAAAGCATTATTTTTAAAACTAAAGGTCATTACCCGGCACCATTAAAAGCCTTAGAAACAATCAGAAAGTCATTTAATTTAAAACTAGAAGATGGGTTAAAAGTAGAAGCTAATGGTTTTTCGTCTTTAATAATGACAACAGAGTATAAGAATTTGATTCATTTGTTTTTTATAAATGAAGATTTAAAAAAACAAGTAAGTATAACTAAGTCGTATCCTCCGATTAAGACTGCAGCTGTTATAGGGGCTGGGTTAATGGGTAGTGGAATAGCTTGGCTATTTGGATATCGAGGAATACGAGTAAAATTAAAAGATGTGAAGTGGGATTTTATTTTAAAGGGGTTGCGTTCTATTAATCAAATTTTAGATAAATTAAGAAAAAAACGTCGAATTAAATACCAAAAACAAATCGCTATTATGCAATCTATATCAGGAACTTTAGAAAGTTCTAGTTTGAAAAAAAGTAATATTATTATTGAAGCAATAATAGAAAACCTAGCGGTAAAGAAAAAGGTTTTTGAAGAATTAGAGGAGCATGTTTCAAAGGATACATTATTAGCGACTAATACATCGTCTCTATCAATAACAAAAATTGCAAAGGACTTAAAAAATCCTGAACGATTTTTAGGGATTCATTTTTTTAGCCCTGTAAATATGATGCCTTTAGTAGAAATTATTCCTGGAGAAAAAACAAATCAAGAGTCAATAGAAAGAGCTGTTACTTTAATAAAAGATTTAAAAAAGGTTCCGGTAGTAGTTAAGAACTGTCCTGGTTTTTTAATTAATAGAATTTTTTTGCCATACATAAATGAAGCTTTATTTTGTTTGCAAGATGGCGGTGATATTGAACTTATTGATAACATGGTCGTAAAATTTGGAATGCCATTAGGGCCCTACTCATTAGCAGACGAAGTAGGTTTAGATATTGGATATCATGTATTAAAAGTATTAGAGGATGGATATGGTAGTAGAATGGCCTTATGTCCTTTATTTGTAAACATATTTAATGATTTAAAATTAAAAGGTAAAAAAGACGGTAAAGGGTTTTATAAATATGAAAGTAAAGATAAAAAAATTAATTTAGAATTAAAAAACTATATTAAACAGAATCAAACATTACCAAATTCTAAAATTATTAAAGAAGATATTGTTGACAGAATGATGTTAATGATGGTCAATGAGGCGTCACGTTGTTTAGAAGAGAATATTGTGGAAAAGGCAGAGTATTTAGATATGGCTATGATTTTAGGTACTGGCTTTCCACCATTTAGAGGCGGCGTTTGTAAATATGCAGATAATTTAGGTATCCCAGTAGTAGTTAAAAAACTAAAGAACTTTGCTAAAAAATATGGAGAAAGATTTACGCCATCTTCATATTTAATTCAATTAGAAGAAAGTCAAAGCAGTTTTTATAAATAAAATGTTTCTTTATTTTTTTTTTGGGGAAGAAATTAAATAGAACAAAAATAAGGAGTATTGAATGAACTTAAATTTTCTAGATTCGGATATAATCTTAAAATGGCATGATATTTATAATATGTACTTTCCATACGCTCAAGCTATAGTTATAGTAGCATTGACGTATTTTAATGTTCCATTTTTAATATGGAGTGTTTTTATTGGGTGGACAGCCCTAGTATTCTTATCACCTCAAGTTTTTATCATTACGTTAAGTGTATTAGTTCTATTAAATATTAAATTAATTCGTAAAGTTTTAATTAGTAGCATTATAATGAAGACTATTATTTCTTTAAAAATATTACCTAAAATATCAGATACAGAAAAAGAGGCCATTAATGCAGGTACAGTTTGGTTAGATGGAGAAATTTTTACAGGAAAGCCAAATCTAAAAAAAATATTAGAGATTAAAGATTCTAAATTAAGTAAAGACGAACAAGAGTTTTTAGATGGCCCTGTTGAAGAGTTATGTGAAATGGTAAATGACTGGGATGTAAATCAGACAAGAGATTTTGAGCCTAAAGTATGGGATTTTATTAAGAAAAAGAAGTTTTTTGGTCTAATTATTCCAAAAGAGTATGGAGGTTTGGGTTTTTCAGCATTAGGAAATAGCTCCGTTATTGCCAAACTCAGTTCGAGATCATCGGCATTAGCGATTACATGTATGGTCCCAAATTCATTAGGACCAGCTGAATTACTAATCCATTATGGTACACAAGAACAAAAAGAATATTATTTACCTAGATTAGCAGTAGGGCAAGAAATTCCTTGCTTTGGGTTAACAGAACCAAATGCAGGATCTGATGCTGGGGCATTATCATCAAAAGGGGAGATTTTTAAAAATAAAGAAGGAAAACTGTACATTAGATTATCAATTAATAAACGATGGATAACACTATCTGCAATATCTACAGTAATCGGTTTAGCCTTTCGTTTATATGACCCAAATAAATTATTAGGAGAAAAAATAGATTTAGGAATTACATGTGCATTAATACCCAGTAATACTCCAGGCATAGAACTTGGTAATCGGCATGATCCTTTAGGTGTTCCTTTTGTTAACTCTCCAGTGAGAGGCGAGAACGTAGAAATTCCATTATCGTATATTATTGGAGAAGAGTCAGGTATTGGTAACGGCTGGCGCATGTTAATGGAATGTTTAGCAGCTGGACGAGGTATTAGTTTACCAGCTACTTGTACGGGAGGGGCAAAGTATCTTACTCGTGTAGTTTCAGCGTATGCTTCTGTCAGAAAACAGTTTGGGCTACCACTTGGTAAATTTGAAGGTGTTGAAGAACCAATTGCACGAATGGCTACAACATCGTATATATTAGAATCGGCAAGACGTTTAACATGTACTGGGATCGATAAAGGCGCTAAACCTGCTGTACTAACGGCTATCGCAAAATATAATTTTACAGAAGAATTTAGAACGGTTGTTAATGATGCTATGGATGTGGTGGCTGGTTCTGCAATTTCTTTAGGGCCAACCAACTTGGTTGCTGGCAGTTACTTCTCATCGCCAATTAGTATAACAGTCGAAGGCGCTAATATATTAACACGAACATTGATTATTTTTGGCCAAGGTGTATTAAGAGGACATCCTTATGTGTTAAAGCAAGTGCAGGCTATTGAAGAAAATAACTACAAGAATTTTGATAGAGCAATTTGGGAGCATATTGCCCATGTAATATCAAATACATCACGATATATTGTTTTATCCTTAACAAAAGGATTAATTTTATTTCCTTTATTACTTACGAAACATGGGAGATATAAACAGCGTATCATTTGGGGGTCTACAATCTTTGCTTGGTTAGCAGATATTGCATTATTTACATTAGGCGGTAATCTAAAAAGAAAAGAAAAGCTTACAGGTCGCTATGCAGATATCTTGTCTTGGCTATATATGGCTATTAGTGTTTTAAAGCGATACGAATCAGAAGGTTCTCTTAAAGAAGATCGCGTATTATTTCAGAATAGTATGGAAGTATGTTTTTATAATATTCAACAAGCATTAACTGGAATATTGACAAATTTAGGATTTCCTTTCAAAATATTAAGTTTATTTCATCGATTAAATCCAATCGGATACCAACATGTAGATAAGGTAGGTAGTCAAATCGCAAGTTTAATTCAAAAACCAGGTCAACAAAGAGATCGACTTACAGAAGGTGTTTTTCAAAGTAAAGACCTTAATGATCCTTATTGTGAACTAGAAGAAGCCTTTCAGTTGATTGATTTAAGTAATGAATCAGCTCGAAAAATAAAAGATGCAATTCGTAAACAAAAAATTTCGACAAAGAATCCATCTGAAATTATCAAAAAAGCAATTGAATCTAACATAATTACCGAAAAAGAGTCACAAATATTGATGAATGCGGAGGCATTAAGAAGAAAGGTGATTCAGGTTGATGAATTTACGCCAGATCAATATTTTAAAAAGAATAAAAATAAAAAAGTAAGTTAACGAAAGTAAATAATTAATGATTCCAATTCAAGAAACATTATGGGTACCTATAATATGTATAGCTGTAATTTTAGTTGTTGTTAGTATAATTATTAAAAGAATTATAAAGCTAGTTTTGTTTATGGCTATTATAGTATCACTATTGATAACCCATAATATTATGATTAAAGATAACAAACCTTTAACAGTAGATAATATCAATATATATTTTAAAAAAACGATATCGAATACGTTTTCGTTAATTACAAATTGGGTTCCTCAAGCATCGGTAAATGATAAAGTTATTAATATAGAGTGATATCAAAATATAAGCATATTTCATTTAAAATAACAAAGAGATTTAAGAATAAATCACTAGAGCAGTTTTTAAAAGAGGTACCGATTGAAGTAGAGCTAAAAATAAGGCGTTATGTTGGGTGTTTATATTTATATAATCAAAACTTAATTCATTGGTATGTATTAAACAAAAATTTAAAATATTTAATAATAGAGCTAAACTATTTAAAAAAAACTAATCTAGAAAAACATATTAACTTAGTTGATATGTTTGGAATGACACCATTAATGTATACTTTAAAAACTAAGCAATCTAAAATGTTAAAATTATTAATAGATAATGGCGCAAATTTAAACCATAAAAAAGCAATAAGTAATCAATTAACGAGATATTTATATGAATATTCTTTAGTGACAGGTGATTTAGTTTCTCTTAACCGGTGGTTTAAGCAAAGTAAGTCAATAAATAAATGGAAAATTTATAAAGAGTGTAATAAAGAGTTAGCCAGAATTTGTAAAAAACGATTACATTTAAGTCGAATACAAAGACGACCGATATTTATAGATGATCAAAAATTTGAAATAAATAGAGATATTTTAAAAATAATAAAAAAAAGACTTCAAATAGTAGATTTAATTATTTTTAAAATCAAATACAACATTTTTTGTTGGTGATCCGGGTGGGGATCGAACCCACGACCACTGGATTAAAAGTCAAGTGCTCTACCAACTGAGCTACCGGATCACTATGTAAAGAATTTTAGTAGAAATTTGAAAAAATTACAACAAAAAAAAATAAAACTCTATTTTTTTAATATAATTTACAAAGTATATCAAAAAAAGATATAATAACTACTCATTCATAAAGGGGTAAAAAATCATGAATTTTAAATTTAAACTACATACACAAATTTTAGTTTCTATCGTATTAGGGTTTATAATTGGGATAATTTTAAGAGAAAAAGCTGCTTTCTTTGAACCCATAATTACAATCTTATCCATATTTGGAAAAATTTTTATAAGATTATTAAAAATGATTATTATTCCGATTGTTTTTTCGTCTTTAGTAGTTGGAATAATTAATTTAGGTAATGTAAGAAACTTAGGTAAATTAGGCGTTCGAACATTTATCTATTATATGTCAACTACAATTATGGCTGTTTTAATTGGGATGGCATGCGTAAATTTAATACAACCTGGAGAAAATGCCAATTTAACAGATAATAATTTATCGAGCATTCAATCTGAACTAGTAAGTAGTTCTTCTGAAAAAGTAATGTCTATTAAGGAAAATGCTTCTAAGCAAAATCAAATTGAGAATTTAGTGAATTATGTTCCAGATAATATATTTAATTCTATAGTAGATGAAAATATGATTGGAATCATTATTTTTTCATTAATTTTTGGATGTGCTCTGTTAACAATCGGTCGAAATAAAGATCTTATGACAGGATTTGTAGAGGGCATTAATGACATTATGCTAAAAATTACCGATTGGATAATGAAGATTGCTCCAATTGGTGTGTTTTGTTTGATTGCAGCTTTAATTACTCAAACAGGAATAGGTGCTTTTAAAAATCTAATATTTTATATTATTACAGTATTAATTGGATTAGTAATTCATGTATTAATTACGTACACCAGTATATTAGTATTTTTAGCTAATTATTCTCCAATAATATTCATTAAAAAAATGTTCCCAGCACTAGCAACTGCTTTTTCAACAGATAGTAGTGTGGCGACGTTACCCGTAACAATGGATTGTTTGGAGAATAATGTTGGTGTATCTAAAAAGGTAACTAATTTTGTAGCTCCACTTGGAGCAACTATGAATATGGATGGAACAGCGTTATATGAAGCTGTAGCGGCGATGTTTATAGCTCAAGCATATGGCGCAGATTTAACAATGGTTGAACAGTTAATTATTTTCTTTACGGCAACCTTGGCATCTATAGGTGCAGCAGGAATTCCTAGTGCAGGTTTAGTAACCTTAGTTATTGTACTAAGATCAGTTAATTTGCCACTAGATGCTATTGCGTATTTATTAGCAGTTGATCGAATTTTAGATATGTGCCGAACAACTGTAAATGTTTTAGGTGATGCGTGTGGTGCAATTTTATTATCGAAATTTGAAGGAGAGAAACTACAAATTGATTAATTTGTTTGATTCGGCATTAGTCATTTGATATTATAACGATCATATTTAAAGAATTTAGAAAGGTGAAAAAAATGGGAAATCAAAAAAGCGTATGGAATAAGAGTATTTTAATTCTATTTATTCTATTTACATTAGCTGGTTGCGGTAAAAATATGTTTGGAACAAAAGAGTTTACGTCTACCGATCCTAATGAACTATTAACAGAAGCTTCAACAGTAGAAGATTATAAAAAAGTTACAGAAATTACTACTCAACAGTTAAGATCATTAGAAACAGATTATAAAACACTAATAGAAGAGGTAAAAACAGACCCAGCAAAAAAAGACACAGTAGAATACAAACAATACGAAGCGAAAAAGTCTGAAATTGCTGTCCAAATGGCAAAAGCGAAAATGGGAGAAATGGAAATAGATACGTTTGAATTAGCATCAAAAACGATGAGCTTAACTGAAAACTCAAATAAAGAAGATGCCTCTAATATTTTTACGGAGCTTTCATCCGTAGGTAATGAAAATGCAACGACAGCTAACTTAATTGAAACTGCTAATTTAGCAGGATATTCAATTAATAATTATCAAGAGGGAATGAACTTTTTATCTGCAATTGTTAATAACCAATCGTTACAAAATCAAGTAGGTGTTACGATAAATATATACAATAAAATGTCAAATAACGAGCTTATTGCCGCAGGTACTCTATGTACAACAACGGTAACAAAGTTAGTAAATGCTTATATGATAGTAAATATAGATAGTGTAGAAGTTCGTGATAAGACAAAAGAGTTGCTAGATGAACTAATTGAATTTGCAGATGCTAAAGCAAAAGAAGATAATTATGACGTCAAACAACTATCAATTTATGAGATTGCTGAAAATGCTATTATAGCCTTTGAAATAACAGATAACTTTTCAAAAGATCAATTAGATCAGCTTAAAGAAGTTTATGTAGATATGAATAATTTAAAAAAGGTTACGGATGCATTAAAAACCTTAAAGCAGCAGGAAGCTGGTGAAGTCACTGTAACATTAACAGATAAAACAACTAAGACTTTTAAATATAGTTGGCTAAACGAAGATGAATCGAGTACAGACGCTACTCCTGTTGTTAAACAAGATAATAAAAAATCAAGAATGACTGTGGAGATAGAGGCATTTCTAAAAGAAATTTTTACCAAATAATAATTAGGAAAGGAATTTGATCATGAAAAAACTATGTTTAATTTTATTATTTTTAAGTCTAATGTCATCAACAATATTTTCAGCAAATACGGATATTTACAATATTAGACAGAAAGCTATGGGGAATGTTGGCGTATCAATAAGACAGTCAGGCTCTAATTCACTTTATGGAAACCCTGCAAATTTAGCCTATAGCAGCTTTTCTTTTGGACTACCTTTTCGATTTGCTTGGGAATCTGATCAAGCTTATGGCGACAATCAGGCTAAATTACAAGATTTAATGAATAGCTCATCATCGGTTAGTAACTCTAACTCAAATCGTGAACAGTGGATTAAGGATTTAGGGAAGTTAGTACCGATTGACTCGGTTTTTAAAGCTTCAGTATATCCAATAGCTTCATTAACTATTGGTGGTTTTGGTTTTGGGATTGCAGGGACTACATTTTTTAATGCATCATTAAAAGATAAAATTACACCTACATTAACATTAAATAACCATACAGATATAAGATATGCTTTTGGGTATGGTCAGGAAATAGAATTATACGGACCTACTGCAATTGGAGCATCATTAGAATTTATTAATAGGAGAATGATGTATGATAAAAAGTTAGGTACAAATTATATTCAAGCAGGACCTTCTGAGTTATTAGATTTTATGAATGATAAACCAGGAAAAAAAGAATTAGGAATCAATAGTTTATTTGGAATTAGTTTAAACTTAGGTGTATTAAAGCATATTAACGATACAAAGTATTTTACTAATGCTAAATATGGACTTGCAATTAAAAATATAGGTACAAATTTAAAGGGTAATAATGAGGTAGTATCAGGCAATATTACTCGTGAGATTAATGTAAATGAAAAAGTTGATGTAAATGCAACTATCGGAATAGCTATGGATTTAAATTTGTTTGAAGATAATAACGCTTTAAATAAGATTTTTAAGGATATAACCGTTGCTTCAGATCTTGAGTTTTTATCGGAAAAGAAATTATTTGCTCAAAAAATTCATCTTGGAATCGAAAAAAGATTTCGAGCAAATTTAGCTAATACAATCGTTTCTAATATTGCGTTAAGGGGTGGTATGAATGATGGTTTTTTTGTAGGTGGATTTGGATTTGATCTTAAACTATGGGCTTTTCCAGTATTTAATTTTAATTTTGCAAAATATAGTGAAGAATATGGTAAAGAGCTGGGTTATAATACCAAGCACTTTACAGCAATGACTGTATCACTTTTTTGGTAGATAGTACTCAATCAATACGATCATACCTTTCTAATGAAAGGTATGATCATACATTACGCGTATTAAAAATAGCAGAACAATTAGCCAACGTTTATCAATTTAAAAATATACAAGAACTAAATCAAGCATCCATGTTTCATGATATTGCAAAAAGAGAAACTCCTGATTCAATTAGACGATTTAATATATCGATATCAACAAAAGAGTTAAGTGATTATAAAAAATTTTCAACGGTATGGCATGCTTTAATTGCTCCAAAATTAGTGAAGAAGCTATTTAATATTAAAAGCCAGCAAGTTATTAAAGCAATTAAACACCACACTACGGGTAATGCAAATATGGGTTTATTGGAAAAAATTATTTTTATTGCCGACTTTATTGAACCGAATCGAACATTTAAAGAAGCTAAAGAGGCTCGAAAAATGGCATTTGAAAATCTAGACAAAACGATATTATTTATAACAAAGTCTACATTAAGGTTATTATTAAATAAAAATATTCCAGTTCACCCTTTTACAATCAATTGTTATAATTACTACTTAAACTAGATTATAAATTGAATTATGAAGAAATTAATTATATCGATATTTAAATTATTACTATCATTTGTAAAGTTTTGTATTTTTACTCGGCTTGGAAGATCAATAACAATTATTGTTTCAGCAAGTGCTGTATTATTTGTTGTGATAACATTAGCAATTTCTTTTTTTATTAGCAATATTATGCTAATTGATTATGTATTAAGATTTGTTCCAAACGAGAGATTAAGTGGTGTTAATATTTTAGCCTATGGTATTGATGCCACAAATAATGTAAAGCGAGCAGATACCATTTTAGTTATTCATATTGATAAAAATAAGGGGATTGGTGTTATTTCTATTCCTAGAGATACCAGACTTTATGTTCCTGGGATCGGTTTAACTAAAGTTAATCATGCTTATGCTCATGGAAGCACAGATTTATTAATTCAATCTGTTTCAAAATTTTTAAATATTAATATTGATCATTTTGTTAAAATTGATATCAATGGTGTAGTAAAAATTATTGATAAAATTGGTGGCGTTGACGTAGATATAGAAAGTGATATGCAATATGAAGATAAGGCAGCAGGCTTAGTAATTGATTTAAAAAAAGGAAATCAAAGATTAAATGGTCAACAGGCCATAAACTTTTTAAGGTTTCGGTCTGATATAGATGGCGATATTGGCCGTATTAAGCGACAACAAGAGTTTCTATCTCTAGTTTCCAATCAATTGTTTAAATCTGGAAATATGTTAGATTTACCATTTGTTGTTAACGATTTGCGTAGTTTTATTGAGTCTGATATGAAGTCATCTGAAATATTAAATTTAGCTATTATGTTTAAAAATAAATTTTCATCTGGAAAAATTAAAAGGGGAACAATACCAGGAGCTGTAGCGATTATTAACGGGATTAGTTATTGGCGTCCTGATATAACTGAAATCGATAAACTCGTCGATGAAATGATTTTCGGATTTACTCGTGAAAAGCTGATCGAGTCAGAACGAGTTGTAACTCAAGATACAGAAGCTAGCCAACAGTCAAGACGAAAACTATCCGTAAAGGAAGTTACTCGAATTACTGAGCAGACAGATGTAAGAAAACTATATTTTAATAAACGATTATTTAAAATAGAAGTTTTAAATGGATTTGGTATTAAAGGTGCTGCAGGGAAAGCAGCCAATTTACTTGATAAGTTAGGTTATAATATTAGTAAGTTCGGGAATGCCGGTACCTTTAGTTATGATGAAACTTTATTGATAGATTGGAAGTCGAATATTGATAAAGTAATAAGTATTGCAACTAAACTTCAGATTGACCCATCAAAAATAATCGTTTATGATAAACCAAACAAAAGTATCGATATGACCTTAGTTTTAGGTAGAGACTGGGTAGATATCTCTACAAATCTTAATACTGAAAAGGAGTAATTCATTACTTTGGAAGAAATTTTAAAAAAAGTTACCCAACTAGTTGATCAAAAAAAAGCTAACGATATTACAGTATATAAATTTAAAGAAGAAAATATAATCGCAGATAGCGTATTAATCTTTAGCGCTCAAAATACGATACATTGTAAAGCATTGGTAGAAACGGTAGTGTCTTTTGTTGAAGATTATATAAAGCAAAACAAAAATAATGAAATATTTTGTAAAAAATCTGGTGAATACTCAAGTGGTTGGGTAATTTTAGATTTAAATGTTTTGATAATACATTGTATAATTGAATCAAATCGTAAGTTTTATAATGTTGATAAATATTTAGAAACAAAATCAACAGTATATCATTATTAAAGGGGCTATAGCTCAGCTGGGAGAGCGCTTGAATGGCATTCAAGAGGTCAGCGGTTCGATCCCGCTTAGCTCCACCAAAACAATTCAAAAAGGAGATAAATATGACAGTAACAGAAACTAGAGTAAAAAGCGTATACTTTTTTGGAGGTAATCAAACAGAAGGTAAAGCTAATATGAGAAATACTATTGGCGGGAAAGGTGCTAATTTAGCAGAAATGTCTTTATTAGAAATTCCTGTTCCTCCTGGCTTTACAATTGAAACAAAAGAATGTGCACGTTTTTATGAAAATAATAAATCAATCTCAGAAGAAACACGTCATCAAATAGATTTAAATATTCAAAAAGTTGAAGAAATGCAGGGGAAAAAATTTGGAGATAATGACAACCCCTTATTAATGTCAGTTAGATCTGGAGCTAGGGTATCGATGCCTGGAATGATGGATACTATTTTAAATTTAGGATTAAATGACGATGCAGTAGAAGGTCTTTCAAAACAATCAAATTCTCCAAGGTTTGCTTGGGATAGTTACCGTCGTTTTATTCAAATGTTTTGTAATGTAGTTTTAGGAGTTTCTCATTCAGGGTTTGAAGATATTCTTGAAAACAAAAAACAAGAAAAAGGATATACTCTGGATACGGATCTAACAGTTGAGGATTTAAAAGACATAGTTAATCAATATAAGTCATTTGTAAGTAGTAAAGGAAAGTCATTTCCACAAGATCCAAAAGAGCAATTATTGATGTCAATTGGTGCTGTATTTCAATCCTGGGAAGCTGACCGAGCTAAAGTTTATAGAAGAATTAATGGAATTCCTCATCATTGGGGTACGGCTGTTAATGTACAAGCTATGGTATTTGGAAATTTAGGTGAGGACTCTGGTACAGGTGTAGCATTTACTAGAAATCCATCAACTGGTGAAAACGTATTTTATGGTGAATATTTAGTTAATGCTCAAGGGGAAGATGTTGTTGCTGGAATTAGAACCCCAGAACCAATTAAAAAGTTAGATCAACAAATGCCTGCTATTTATAGTGAATTAGTCGATATTTATAAGAAATTAGAGAATCATTTCAAAGATATGCAGGACTTGGAATTTACAATTGAAAATAAAAAGTTGTACATTCTTCAAACAAGAGTAGGAAAACGAACAGCCGCTTCCGCAATAAAAATTGCTGTAGATATGGTTGATGAAAATTTAATTGATAAAAGAGAGGCCGTTTTAAGAGTTAAACCAGATCAGATTAATCAATTACTTCATCCTACTATTGATAAAAGTTTTAAACCAAATGTGTTAGCAAAAGGACTGCCTGCATCTCCAGGAGCAGCAGTTGGTAAAATTGTCCTAACAGCGGATAAGGCTGAGGAAATGAAAGCTAAAAATGAGCAAGTTATTTTGGTAAGACAGGAAACATCGCCAGAAGATATTGGCGGAATGCATGCAGCAGAAGGGATCTTAACGGCTAAAGGTGGAATGACCAGTCATGCAGCCGTGGTTGCAAGAGGTATGGGGAAATGTTGTATAGCTGGTTGTTCAGATATCAATATTTTAAAAGGAAAAGTAGAGATAAATGGTGAAGAATTTAATGAAGGTGATTTTATTACTCTTAATGGAACAAGTGGTGAAGTAATTAAAGGTCAAGCGCCTTTATCAAAACCTGAATTAACCGGAGATTATCAAAAAATAATGCAGTGGTCAGATGAGTTTAGAAAAATAAACGTAAGAACTAATGCAGAAACAATTCAAGAAGTTAAAACAGCACTAGAATTTGGAGCAGAGGGTATCGGTTTATGTAGAACAGAACATATGTTTTTTGATGAAACAAGAATCAAATTAGTTAGACAGATGATTTTATCTGAATCAACTCAAGATAGAGAGTCTGTTTTAGATAAGTTATTTACACCTCAGAAAAATGATTTTAAAGAAATATTTCAAGCTATGGATGGTCTACCAATAACGATTCGTTTATTAGATCCACCACTTCATGAATTCTTACCTCACGATAATGAATCTATCTCAGATATAGCTCAGACACAAGGTATTTCAGTTGAAAAAGTAAATAAGACAATTGAAAACTTAAAAGAGTTAAACCCAATGTTAGGTCATAGAGGTTGTAGACTCGGAATAACTTATCCTGAAATTTATAAAATGCAAGTAAAAGCAATCATAGAATCAGCTGTAGAAGTTCAAAAAGAAGGAAAAACAGTTTTACCTGAAATAATGGTACCCTTAATAAGTGGTGATAAGGAGTTTAAGAACATTAAAAAGTTGATTCAAGAAACAGCTCAAAATATTTTAACTAAACATCAAATTAAATTGGAGTATCAAATCGGTACTATGATTGAAATTCCAAGAGCTGCATTATTAGCAGATAAAATAGCTGAAGAGGCTGAATTTTTTTCATTTGGAACAAATGATTTAACTCAAATGGTATATGGATTATCTAGAGATGATTCAGGTGCATTTCTTCCTGAATACGTTGAGAAAGAAGTTTTTCCAGAGGATCCATTTCAAGTATTAGATCAAGATGGCGTTGGAGAACTAATGAAAATAGCCTTTAATAAAGGTAAACAAACTAACCCAAATCTAAAAGTAGGAATCTGTGGAGAGCATGGCGGCGAGCCTAGTTCTGTAGAATTTTGTGTTAAAATTGGATTTGATTATGTTTCTTGTTCGCCATTTAGAGTTCCTATTGCAAGATTAGCAGCTGCACATCAAGCAATTAAAGGTTAATTGATGTGGGGATTTCTCCTGAAAGTATAGCTCAAGTAAAGAATGCTGATATTATTTCGATAATATCAGCATATGTGAGCTTAAGAAAAAGAGGGAGAAATTTTATTGGGTTATGTCCATTTCATTCTGAAAAAACGCCATCATTTACAGTAAGTCAAGAAAAAAAAATATGGCACTGTTTTGGATGTCATGAATCAGGTGATTTAATTTCTTTTATTCAAAAAGTTGATAATGTTATTTTTACTGATGCCATAAGAATTATTGCCGAAAAATCTGGAATCGATATTATTGAAGATCAAACTAAATATGTTTCGAAAGATAATATTTTAATTAAAAATTTACAGACAATATTAGAAAAAGCAAAAAGTACATATCAAGAAAATCTTTTAGTTAGCCAAATTTCGATAAATTATTTAAAAAAAATAAGAAATATAAATGACGACTCAATTAAGGCATTTGAATTGGGTTTTTCACCACAAAACATAAATCTATTAGCGGAATTAAAAAAAACTAATAGTCAGCATGATGATTTGATTAAATCTGGATTATTTTATGAAAGTCATCAAGGTCAGTTAAAAGACCGGTTTTCAGGGCGTTTAATTTTTCCTATTTTAGATTATAGAGGTAGAACTGTTGGATTTGGCGGAAGAGTAATAGATGATAGTAATGCGCCTAAATATGTAAATAGTGAAGAAAATATTTTATTTAATAAAAGACAACTTTTATATGGTTTAAATATAGCTAAAAATAGTATTAAAAAACAAAATAAAGCTTTTTTAATGGAAGGTTATTTAGATGTGATTGTAGCTCATCAATTTGGGTTTACAAATAGTATAGCTGTACTAGGAACAGCATTAACAGCAAATCACCTGCAGTTGTTAAAAAGGTTTACGGATAACATTTATTTAGCATTTGATAGTGATGATGCAGGTAAAAAAGCATTAGAACGAAGTTATGATATTTTAAGAAAAAATAAATTTAATGCTTATGTTATTTCTTTATCAGAAAAGGATCCTGCAGACTTTTTAATTAAATATGGTGCAGATAAATTCAATCATTTAATTGAAAATGCTCAACCTATTTTTTGGTTTTACTATCAGCTATTAAAAGAAAGAACCCAGCTAGATAGTATTGAAAATAAATCTAATTTAATTGATCAAGTCCTTAAAATTCTTAAAGACGAAAATAATCAAATTATAGTTGAACATTATATTCATAAAATTTCGACTGATTTAAATATTAGCCCTGAATTAATATTAGCCAAATTTTCAAAAACCTTATATAATAATAGCGTCAAGTTTGAGAAACCTAGTTTAGATAAAAAAAATAAACTAGAAAAAGCAGAAGAATTTATTATTTATAATATGCTCATGGATTTAAAAGTTAGACAAGATGTTATTAATAAATTAAATGAAGAAAGTATATTTGTGGAATTTAATTCAGTTTTTAAATTATTAAAGAATACAAATAAAACCGGTACTGATCTTTTAGATGACATAAAAGATAAGGAACTGAAAAATAATTTAGGTAGAATAATTATTAATAATAATAATTCTATTACTGAAAATGACATTCTTAATGAAATAAATAATAATATTAATGCAATAAGAATGGAAAAGGATAAACAAAAGATAGAAAGTATTAAGTTAAAACTAAAAACAATAGAAGAAAAGGGGAATGATGATGAGATAATCCTTCTATTAAAACAAATACAAACACTAAAAAAGAGGATAGGAGGCTGAAATGGTAAATATAGAAACCAAAGAAAAGATAGAAAAAACTGAAATTAATGAGATAGATAAGTTTATTAGATCAGATAATGTGGAAGAAGGAAAAAATGAATCTGCTTCAATAGATAATTTTGAAAAAATTCTAAGTCAAAAAACTGAAATAAGCTCTGAAGATTCAGTTAAAATGTATTTAAAAGAAATTGGAAAAATTAAACTTTTAAACAAGCATGAGGAAGCCGAAATTTCTAAGAGAATGGCAGCTGGTGATATTCAAGCTAAGGATATGCTAACAGTTTCCAACTTAAGATTAGTTGTAAGTATCGCCAAGAAGTATACTGGGCGAGGTATATTATTTTTAGATTTAATTCAAGAAGGAAATATTGGTTTAATTCGAGCCGTTGAAAAATTTGACTATACTAAAGGATATAAATTTAGTACATATGCTACTTGGTGGATTAGACAAGCAATTACTAGAGCAATAGCGGATCAGTCGAGAACAATAAGAATTCCGGTTCACATGGTTGAAACTATTAATAAATTACGTAAGATTACAAGACAATTAGTTCAAGATTTATCTCGCAAGCCAACAGAAGAAGAAATCGCTGAGAAAGCAGGTATTTCTGTATCAAAGGTTAAAGAAATTTTAAAAATATCTCAAATTCCTCTTTCATTAGAAATGCCAATAGGCGAAGAGGTTGGCTTTTTAGGAGATTTTTTAGAAGACACCACACAAGAAATGCCAGAGAAATATATTGTTAGAGATTCTCTAAAACAGGCACTTGAAAATGTTCTTGGTGAGCTAACTGAAAGAGAAGGGCACGTTATCAGAATGAGATTTGGAATGGAAGATGGCGTTCAAAAAACACTAGAGGAAGTGGGCATTTTATATAATGTAACCAGAGAACGAATTCGTCAAATCGAGTCTAAAGCTTTAGAAAAGTTAAGACATCCAAATCGTAGTAATAGATTAACAGACTTTCTCTAATTTATAGGGGCCCATAGCTCAGTTGGTTAGAGCGTCCGGCTCATAACCGGCAGGTCCTAGGTTCGAGTCCTAGTGGGCCCACCATTTATTTAGATTGTTTTATATTGACTAATAACTATTTCACATCTTATAATACATTTTGTGGTAGGACAAGCAATCGCTTTAAACATTAAAGAGGAAAGTCCGGACTCCATAGAGTATGATGCCTCTTAACGAGAGGGAAAAGAAATTTTACGGAAAGTGCCGCAGAAACTAAACCGCCTAATTTAATTAGGTAAGGGTGAAAAAGTGAGGTAAGAGCTCACTAGGGTCGTTAGTAATAAAGATCTTGGGTAAACCCCATCAGGAGCAAGATTAAATAGGAAAAGAGAAGCTACTCGCTTCGTTATTATTTTCGGGTAAATCGCTTGAGATTAGTTGTGAAACTAATCCTAGATAAATGATTGCTAATACAGAATCCGGCTTATTATCCTACCACATGTTATAATTGTTCTAAAAAGTATCTTTATACAGTTACTTTTTCACTTTCTAATAACTTTTTAACGATGCTTTCTTTAGTAAATCCATAGTAATCAGCTAAATCTTTTCCTGGGGCACTTTTACCAAATGATTCTATTGTAAACGAAATTAAATTTTTACCAGTATATTTATGCCATCCAAATGATGTTTGAGCTTCAATAACACAATACTTACTTATATCACCTTCTATAACTGAATTTTGATATTCTTGTGATTGTATATCAAATATTTCGAAAGATGGAATAGAAACAAGTCTTACAGATTTTCCGTAAGCTTCTAGGTTTTGAGTTACTTGATATGCTAAGTTAAGTTCGGATCCTGTTGTAAGAATACAATAGTCTATGCTATCTTGTTTTTCTTTAGATACTATATAAGCACCTTTGCTAGATTTTTCAAATGAACTTCCCGGAACGATTGGTAATGACTGTCTAGATAAAATTAACGCTGTTGGGCCATTTTCTGTTAATGCCGTATACCAAGCCGATTTCACCTCGTTACTATCGCCAGGTCTTATAACTCTAAGATTTGGAATACAACGTAGTGATGCTAAATGTTCAACGGGTTGATGAGTTGGTCCATCTTCACCTAGAAAAATACTATCATGTGTAAATTGATAAATTACTTTTAAATTCATTAAACTAGCTAATCGAATTGCATTTCTCATATAATCTGAGAATGTTAAAAAGGTTCCAACAAATGGTAGTATCATTCCATGAAGGCTCAGTCCCGAAGCTATGGCAGCCATTGCAAATTCTCTAACGCCATATTTGATATTTCTTGGTAAATATGATTTTTTGGTAATAAAGTCATGATCTTTAATATAAGTAGAGTCTGAACAAGATAGGTCAGCAGATCCACCATAAATATTGGGTATAATATGTGGCAAGATTTGTATGATTTTATTGGAAGAAGCACGTGATGCCATTGGTTTATCTAAAGATAATGTTAACAATTCATCTTTTAAATTATTAACGTTTATTGTTGTAAAATTATTCCACTCTTCAGCTTTCTCAGGGTTTTGAGATAACCATTCGTTGAATTTTAAATTCCATTGAGTTTCATTATTATTTTGATCATTTAATTTTAATTCAAAAAACTCTTTTACTTTAGGATCAATATAGAATGATTCTTTAGTACTAATCCCTAACTTTTCTTTTGTTAAACGAACTTCAGATTCACCCATTGCTTTTCCATGAACTTCAGAAGAACCTTCAAGATTTGGAGAACCAAATCCTATTTTTGTTTTTGCAATAATAAGTAATGGCTTACTGGAGTTTTCAGAAAGAGAAGATTCAATATCTGTAAAAGAGTGACCATCTATTGTTTTTACATTCCAACCATATGATTTAAATCTTTGTTCAACATCTTCACTAAAACATTCTTCTAAAGGCCCATCTAAACAAATATCATTACTATCGTAAATTAAAACAACATTGTTAAGATTTAAATGTCCTGCAAAGGAGCATGCTTCTGAACTAATACCTTCCATCATACAACCATCACCAGCTAGTATATAAACTTTAGATGTTAATAAATTAGTTTTTTCTAAATTAAAGCGACTTTCAATTATTTTATTTCCTAAAGCCATTCCTATTCCGGTTGCAATTCCTTGACCTAGAGGTCCTGTTGTTGTTTCTATTCCAGGTATTTCATTATATTCAGGATGTCCTGCAGTTGGAGAGTGCAGTTGTCTAAATCTTTTTAAATCATCTAGAGAAATATCAAATCCAGCTAAGTGAAGGCATGAATATAGTAACATGGATCCATGTCCAGCTGATAGTATAAATCTATCTCGATTTAACCAGGATGGATTTTTTGGATTATGATTAAGATGCTTTCCATATAGATATGCACCAATTTCTGCACAGCCTAAAGGTAGGCCAGGGTGTCCAGAATTAGCAGCTTCAATAGCATCCATTGATAGACCTCTTATTGTATTTGCTATCTTTTGTAATTGTTTAAAATCCATAATTTTCTCCTGATTAATTTATTAACAATACATATTGTAGCAGTATAATAAAATTTATTTAATATATTTCTTAGAAACAACATATTAATAAATTTAGTTACAAGATTGTAACCTACAATTTACGATATCTTAATTAAAGAATAATGTAACAAAAAGCATAAGTATTAATATAAAAAAGGAGATCAAAAATGAGTTGTCAGTATTGTAAAGTAGACCCATGTTTAGATAATCTAGATTTTGTATTAATTAAGTTGTTAAACTGTTGCAGTTGTACATCTGCAATCGAAAATCGTTCTGGAAATGGCTATGAAATGTTTAAGGTATTAACCACATCTTATTCAAAAGAAGAAATATTTAAGGCTTTTGACTTTGCGTCAAATGTTATATTAAGATAATCCAATCATAAATAACAAGTTCTAAAATATGAGATATTTTTTTAAACAAAATCAATTTATAGATAACCAAATTATTTTAAATGAGTATGAGTATCATTATCTTTCCAGAGTTAAGCGTTTAAAAGCAGGAGATCCTTTTGAATTTGTTATCAAGCAAACTTTATTTATTGCTGAAGTCTTATCATTTAAAACGAATTATTTAAAAGTCGAAATACTACGTTCAAATAAGGTCGATAATAATGAGATTGAATTAGTATTATTTCAATCTATAATTAAAGAGCAAGCATTTTCAACTGTATTATCAACATGTACTCAACTTGGCGTAAGTAAATTTATTCCTGTGATAACCCATAGAAGTATTGTAAAAATAAATCCTAATGATTTTGAAAAGAAACGAATTCGATGGGAAAAAATTCTTACACGATCAAGTTCTCAATCTTTTCAAGATATTGAGTCAAGCATGGGCAATGTATTATCTATAAGTGACTTCCTAAAGACCTTTACTTTTAAAAATTTCGATATTCTAGTAGTACCTTGGGAAGAAGAGTTATCAAATTCATTACAAACTGTTTTAGATAAGTATAATAAAAATAATATTAAAAGAGTTGGCGTATTTATTGGCCCTGAAGGTGGCTTAACTAAGAATGAAATTGACCTCCTCAAAGAAAAAGAGTTTAAAAGTGTATCCTTAGGGAAGCATATTTTAAAATCGGAATCTGCTGGTTTTTATACATTAGCCCAAATTAAATATTTTTTAAATATATAGAATTAAGGTAAAAATCGTTTATACCAGTGTTTTAAAATAATCATCGCATTCCAAGGAATTAATGACAAAATTAAAAGGTACATAACTTCTCGAGGAAAGCATTCCATAGCTATTACGATACCCAAAATATTATTCATGATCATATTTGAATTTGCCACTGCTAATTTTTCACCTTTTTTTAACCAAAATACAGAGAAATAACTAACAATTTGAAAAATAAAAAGTGCTAAAAATAACATAGCTATTTTTCCTAAATGATCTTGTATATTCAATTTGATAAAGTCTGCTTGTCCGGCAATTATAATCATGATCATGACAGATAATAAGGATATTATTATAAAGTTAAAATAATCTTGAAGGCTATGAATAATTCTAGGAAAGATAACTCTCTTCATTATTTTAGCAATAACAAAGGGAACAAATACAATAAATGAAATGGTTTTTATTAATCTTAAGTAATCGATACCCGCTTCATGATTAAATAAGAATAGAAATATCATCGGAATCGTTACTGCTGATAATAAATTGGTAACGATTATAATCGTTAGATTTAATGATGTTTTACCTTTCATCATATCCGTGAAAACAGCTGATGAAACACCGGCAGGTAATGCTGCTAAAAATACAAACCCCATTAATAGTTCAGAATCTAAAAATTTAAAAATAAAATAAGAAAAAAATGGTAATAAAATTAAATTGATGCAAGAAATATAAACAATTTGCGAAGGCTTTTTTATTTGAGAAAGAATTTCAATAATATCTACTTTTAAAAATAAAAGCCCCATAATAACTGTCAAAATAATAATGACAAATCTTTCATAATCTATAATATACGAAGGAAATGCTAAACCTAAGGCTACAGCTATAATTATTAAAACCCAAAAATAACGATCAACATTCTTGATTAGAGACATATACACTCTTTTTATTTTATGTTATTTTACTTAATAAACTAATAAATCCAATTATACCTTAAAAATTAGCTAAGTGTAAAATGTAATAAAATATTATTAATTAATATAATATTGTATTAAAATAGTAAATATAATTAAAATTTAAATAAAAAGTCATAAAGAAAGTTTATGTGTTCAGTGTTAAAACAATATAAGTATTTAATATTACTTACAATCAGTTATCTAGTCCTACTAAATGGCATTATCATAGGTCAAGAAGATCCTTATGGAAGAGGGTATGCAGATCAAGAGTTTATTGATAATGCAGATCAATATGATGATACTGAGGGCGTAAGTACTCAACCAAATAAGTCTAATAATGAAAATTATAAAGAAGAAATAATTATTGAGAAAGTTAAGAAACCAAAAAAAATATCTAAAGATTTTAAAAAAAATATTAAAGTCAACCAAAAAAAAGTCGGGTTTACGTTTAATCAGATGTCCTCTTATGTAAAAAAAGAGCCAGCTGAAAAAGAAGCTTTATCTTTTTCAACAAAAAAAGTAAAAAAAAGAAAGAAAAAGAAATTTATTGTACCTAAAAAAAGATCTTCAAAAGAAAAAAAGTCCCGTTTAAGTTTTAGTGAACTTGCTAAAAGAGCCGGGAAAAAATCTAAGTAGGTTTAAATTTTGTTTGCCTATAGTGTAAGGCTTCTAATATATGAGTTTCTTGAATGTTTTTACATTGATCTATATCGGCAATAGTCCTAGAAACTCGTAATATTTTGTCATAGGACCTTCCTGTAAGAATACCATTATCTAGAGCTTTAATAAGTAAGGATTTTGATGGCTTAGATAGATTACAGAATTTATTTAGTGATAGACTAGTAAGTGCTGCGTTTTTTAATGAAGGACCATTTCGGTTGTGCTGAAATTTATTTCCTAAATCAATAATTTCTGTCATAGAAGCTGTACTTAAATGATTATTAGTATTTAATAAGACGTCTTCAGTTTTTAGTCTAGGAATATCTAAAATAATATCAATTCGATCTAGAATAGGGCCAGATAGTTTTTTCCAGTATTTATTTATATCTCTAGAATTACATTTGCACTTTTCTTTAGAATCATTTAAGTAACCACAGGGACATGGATTCATAGTGCAGGCTAGTATAAAATTTGATGGAAATTGAATATTGTAAGAAGCCCGACTAATAGTAATTAAATTATCTTCTAGTGGTTGCCTTAATACTTCAATAACCTGTTTAGAAAACTCAGGAAATTCATCTAAAAATAAAATTCCATTATTCGCTAAAGTGATTTCTCCAGGGCTTGGACTTCTACCACCTCCAACCATCCCAGCATAAGAAATAGAGTGATGGGGTGATCTAAAAGGACGAATAGGTGTAATATTGGATGTTTTAAATGGTTTTGAAATTGTTTCAATTTTAGCTTTTAAAATCGTTTGGTCCTCATCTAATATTGGCATAATTGTAGGTAAACGTTTGATAATCATACTTTTTCCTGAACCTGGTGGGCCAACTAATAAAATATTATGAAAACCAGTGGCAACTATTGTCATCACTCGCTTTGCAACCGTTTGACCTTTAACTTCAGAATAATCTTGTTCAAATTTGGGTAATGAAAAGGATGTTTTTCTAATAGTAATCTGTTTAATAGATTCTATATTTTTAAACTGACTTAAATGTGTAAGAGGGAATATTTTAATATTATTAATTAATTTTGCTTGATCAATATTAGCCTCAGGTAAATAAATAGATTGGATATTATTTTTTTTTGCCATTTCACAAATAGCGATAATACCTTTTATTGGTTTTATAGATCCTGATAAGGATAGCTCTCCAACTAATAAGCTATTGTTAGGGAGTGTAATTTGGTTTGTCGCTTCTAAAATTGCAGCGGCTATAGGAACATCTAAAAATGAACCTTCTTTTGGTAAGTCAGCAGGTGCTAAATTTATAGTATAAGATTTATTAGCATAGTTAAAACTAGAGTTTTTAATAGCGGCTTTAATACGACTAGAACTTTCTTTAATAATTGTATCAGGAAGACCTATGATTTTTTCACATGGTAAACCGGTAGATGCATAAACTTCGATGGTAATCTTGAGCGCATTTAATCCGTATAGAGAAGCACTGTATACTTTGGATATCATAGATAAATAGTATAGCATGTTACGTTAGAAAATTGAAATAAAAAGAAATATATTACGTTGCCGATCTTTAGATTTATTATATAATTTTTTTCTATGTATTTAACTATTAATATCATTAAAAGTTTTATATAATATTAAGGTATAAAATTTTAGTTTAATGGAGAGATTAATTATGTTTAAAAAGGTATTAATTTTATGTCTATTACTAATCCTCCTTACAGGATGCGGAAAAAGAAAGTTAGAGTTAGTTAAATTAGAAACTATTGATAGTATCGCTATTGTCTCGATGCGGTTTAATAGAGAGTTAGTTTCAAAATATAAATCTAAGTTTTCAACAGCCCTTGAATATGAAGAAAGACAATTTTATACCGATTTTTCAAGAAAAGTTGAAAATGTAGTGAAAAATAATATTGATCTTAAATTTAAAGACATTAAAAAGTTTGAGAAATCAAAATACTATAAACGGTTAACTAAGAGAAGTGGGTTACATAGAACAGTTTATTATCCAAAGCCATATCGGAGTTTAAACTACAAAGATACTAAACGACTATCTCAAATTGCAAGTGATTTAAATGTAGACGCCGTCGCTGTAATTGATTTTTATTACATTCCGTTTGCTTCTAAAATGCCATTTAAAAAAAAGTATAAGTTTAAGTTAGTATCAAAAATTATAGTTGTAAATCAATATGCAGAAACTGTAGCTAAATATCATATTTCATCACCAAAGTTGAGAGCAAGTAGAAGTCTAGAAATTGAAAAGACGGGATTTACAGCTGAAACAATGAATTTCTATACAGACTTGATGGAAGCATTTTATGCAAGATTAGAAGATGTTATAACATTAAAATAGAATTTAAGGAGAAAAAACATGTCTTTAGAAAAAATATTTTTACAACAAATTGAATTAAATAAAAAAATTGAACCAGAGTTATATGAAAAAATTAAAGATCCTGAAGTACGGCGAAAATGGTTCTTAAATTTTGAGCTAGCCCTAAAACAGGAGTCTGCGGAAGCTATTGATAGCTTGAATTGGAAATGGTGGAAAAAAGATGAAGAAGATTGGGATAATATAAAAATAGAGTTAGTAGATATGCTTCATTTTTGGGTATCAATGTGTACTGTTGCAGGTCTTTCTGCAGAAGAAGTTCAAGATTTATATTTTAAAAAAAATAAATTAAATCATAGCCGACAAGAGGAAGGTTATAAAGAAGGAACCTACAATAAATATAAAGATGGTGTAGAAGATAATAAGCGAGTTGTATTAAAATAATAGGGATTGTTAGGAAGGGCTATTGATGCAGACTAAAGTAGAAAAAATATTAGATGGAAACTTTTTAAAAAAGCAAATTCTTAATGAGCTAAATAAAGAAGTTGATGATTTATATACCCAATTTAATAAAAGACCTGGATTAGCTGTAATTCTAGTAGGCCATAATGCGGCATCAAAAGTGTATGTTGGAAAAAAAAAGCAAGCATGTGAATTAGTTGGAATTAAGTCATATGAGTATTTACTCCCAGATAATATCGAAGAAGATGAGTTGATAGAGTTAATAAAATCGTTAAATAAAGATGATAAAATTAATGGTATTTTATTGCAATTACCGTTGCCCAGGCATTTAGAGGAGCAAAAGTTACTACATTTAATAGATCCTAAAAAGGACGTAGATGGATTTCATCCCGAAAATGTTGGAAAGTTACTATTAGGATTAGATACCTTTAAGTCTTGTACTCCTTATGGAATAGTTACTTTATTAGATTTTTTCAATATTGATACAGAAGGTAAACATGTTGTTATAGTCGGACGAAGTAATATAGTAGGAAAACCTTTAGCTGCAATGCTTGTTCAAAGATCAAACCCTGGAAACGCAACTGTAACAATTTGTCATTCAAAGTCTAAAAACTTATCAGAAATAACAAAACAAGCGGATATTTTAATTGCCGCAATAGGTCAGCCTAATTTTATTAAGCAAGATATGGTAAAGCCAGAGACTGTTATCATTGATGTTGGAATAAACCGAGTTGAAGATCCTTTGGAAAAGGGTAAATATAAGTTGGTGGGCGATGTAGATTTTAAAGATGTGTTTGACAAGTCATCTCAAATTACACCTGTACCTGGAGGAGTCGGAGCATTAACAATTGCAATGTTAATGAAAAATACCATTCAAGCATTTAAAGAATTAAATAAACTCTAATCAATTATTTAGTATAAGACTTTAATATAGTCATTCTAATAATTTTAACAGGAATAATAGGTACATCACGAAGTGTCTCTTCTTTTTCTGTATTAATAGAAAAGAATCGTTTTTTTTCAGTATTAATCTTTTGAATTTTATCAACAACATTCATTCCATTAATAATTTTACCAAAAGCAGTAAACCCTTTTTGAGAATGAATATTAAAATTTAAAAACGAATTGTTACTTAAATTAATATAAAATTGAGTAGATGCGCTATTATAATCGATTGTTTGAGAGAAACCGATTGTTCCTCGTTCATTTTGAAGCCCACGATTTGATTCATTCTTAATAGGAGATACATTAGGAACTGCTTTAAAGTTAGAATAAAAGCCTCCACCTTGAATAATAAAGCCATCAATAACTCTATGAATGATGGTATCATTATAAATGCCATGTTGAACTAAATTTAAAAAGTGTTGGCAAGTGCTAGGAACTTTTTCAGGATAAAGCTTAACGATAATATCACCTTTATTTGTAATAATTCTTACTAGAGGATTATCATCTACAGAAAAAATAGAAAAATTAAAAAAAAGTAAAAAAACTATAAAAAATAATAGGTTAACTTTTAGATAATTCATAAACTTGGCTAGAAGATTTAATAATAGACAAAAACGTATCGGATTTAAGTGATGAACCTCCAATTAATGCCCCATCTATATCCTCTTGTTTAATTAGATCTTCAATATTAGCAGGATTCACAGAGCCTCCATATAATATTTGAATGTGATCAGCCAGCTCATCAGATAACGTTTCTTTTAATAAATTTCTAATAAATGAATGGACTTCTTGACCTTGAAAAGGAGTTGCTACTTTTCCTGTCCCAATCGCCCAAACCGGTTCATAAGCAATAACAAGATTTTGAATATTAACAGTGTCTTTATTAATCGAATTAAATGCATTTGTTAATTGACGTTTGATTACATCAAATGTCTGATCAGATTCTCGGTCTGCAAGTGATTCTCCAACACATAAAATAGGTGATATATTAGTAGCTAGTAGTTTTGTAAGTTTTTTATTAATAAGCTGGTCAGATTCTTGGTGATATTGGCGCCTTTCTGAGTGACCGATTATACAGTATTTGCAATTTAGTTCTGATAACATATCCGTAGATATTTCTCCTGTATAGGCACCGTTTGACTCAGTCGATACATCTTGTGACCCAATACAAATATTAGACCCTTGAGCAAGTCTAGATAAAGAATCTAAATGAGTATATGGTGGACAAACCAAAATCTCAACATTGTGAAAAGAGTTTATCTGATCTTTAATATCTATTAAAAATTGCTTGCCCTCTTGAACTGTTAAATTCATTTTCCAATTACCTGCAATTAAATATTTTCTCATTAAAAACCTCCAAAAGTTTTAAGTTGTAAGTATCATAACTAAAAAAGATATAATAATAACACTTTTAATAAAGATATTAATACTAGGACCAAGTAAGTCCTTAAATGTATTACCTATTCGAGAGGCTGTATCGATCGTCGTATAGTTATTGCTATTATACCCTCCGAAATGCCCCTTCTCGATGTAAAGTTTAGCATTTCCTAAAACATCACCTAAGTTAGCCCAATAAAAGTTTTGATTAATCCCAGTCAGAAAAACACCTAAAACAATTCCAATTAAAAATGTAGGGCCAAACATATAACCAATTATAATAGGAGGTAAGGACATTATTATACCTGGTATAATTAAAGCATCCATACAAAATCGGGAATGTTGATCAGTTGCAAGGATAATATCAGGATGAGCTTTGTTTTCAATTAAAAAAGCAATTCCTTTAATTTGACGATAAACTTCTTGGCTAGTAAACAAGAATAGCTCATTAAGCTTTTTTAGTAAAAGACCTGAAAAAATACAAGGAATCATAATACCAATTATAAGACCACAGTACCATTTTAAATTCATTAATATTAATATATTTGAATTGATATTAGCCATTAAAATAAGAGAGAAAAAAATACTAATAGTAGAAATAGAGGCAGCTCCTGCAGCAAAGCCATTACCTAATGATATTGCGGTCTGACCTAAGTAATTTAATTGTTTTATGTTATGTAAAATAGTTGATTTACCATCAAGATTTTCATCTAAGGTTAATTCTGAAACTTTATAAGTAACAGAAACAAATGAATTGAAAATTTGAAGAACCATTATAGTGGTACTAAGAGATAGCATTCCTAGCGATGCAATGGTGACTCCATAAAATCCCCCAAAGTATAATGATGGGAGAATAATAAGTAATAAATAAATCAGATAAAAAGAATTACTTTTTAGACCAATTACAAAGCTATTTAAAACGGTAACGGGTACGCCATGTTCAATTTGACGAGCAAGTCTTTTAGTTGGTTTGTAATTATTAGATGTTAAATATTCCGATGTAAAGGCAATAAGAATCGCACCTAATAAACCGAAAAGATAATAATAAAAGGGTTGGAATAAGGCGGTTTGTCCAAAAATATTGATAACGGTTTGACTCATATTTAAATATTCAAATGCTAAGTAAGTAGTAATTGAACTAATTAAAATAGCTAAGTAAAGACTTTCTAATAAAATATTTTGAGTTTTTCTAAACTTAATTCGGATTGTTGTATAGATATATACAATAAAACTAGTAAATAAACTAATTAATATAATATAGAGAGGAACATTAAAAAAAATAAGACTTTCTGATTGAGAGTAGCTAGAGTTATCAAAAAAACTAAATGAAAATAAAAAGCAAGAAATTAAAGAAAAAATAAACGATCCTAAAATATCAGAGTTAAATCCTACTATTCTACATATATAGTCACCAACTAAATCAAGCAATAGTGCCGGGTTGCGTTTATCAAATGCACTTATATCAGATGTTTCCAAATGAGACTGAACAGAAAGTTGAGCTCCTGATTTAAATAAACCTCCTCCAATTCGTAAGAAAAAAGAAGATAAAATAATGCCCACCCCATATCCTATAATACTAGAAGCTCCAAAAATAAGATACGATAACAATAATCCAGTAATTGTAAGTCCAATAATAAAAAAAGATAAAGCGCTACTAATTTGATATTGGAATAAAACCGCTCTATATAAATAAGTATTACTTTTTTCTAAAATTTTGGGAATAAAAGATGGCGCTAAATATAAAATAACAAAAGAAATAACACATATAAATAGTCCCCCCATAGAGAATGCACCAATTTGTTGCCATAAAAATGATTTTTTAAAAATAATTGAAAAGAAGAAAAGAATAATAGTTGTATATAAAATAATTTGAATAATACTGGAAAAAACACGTTTACTAAATGTTATTAATCCTTCATTAATCAAGCTGCAAAACTTTATAGCATCTTTATTAAATGAAGAAACTTGATAACTTTTATAAAATAAAAAAATACCAGTAATAACCATTAAAAAAGATGATGTCAAAAGTATATAAAAAATAGTAAGCATAATGTTACTTTAACAATTAGGATAATTCATCGTCAAATTTAGATATTATGGGATTAAACATTAAAAAACATATTCTTTAGTTATTTGGTGCATCGGCAACGGAATCTTTTTAGAACAATAATTTTCGAGTAAATTATGAAGGGTCTTGGCAGATATTGATGATGTCGGTGCTAAAATACCTTCATTATTAAGGATAGATTTTAGAAATTCATATTGAATAGTATTTGGACAGATATTTTTTTTATTAAGTCTAATTAAGGAATAAGATAGTAGATTAAATAATTCGGGAGTAGGTTGTTTATAGTCTGTAATATTTTTTATAATATTAATAAAATAACTACTTAAACTAATTAGGTTGAAGTTTTGCTTTAAATAAGGGAAAGAATTTATTAATGACCATTCAGTTAGTAGCTGAAAGCTTTTTCCATTATAAATATTACATTGAATGATATTAGTTGGAACTAGACTCCCAATTAAACTAGATTTTTTTTTATAAACATTTTTAGCTAATAATGTAATTCTTCCTAAATTATGTGTCAATAATTCTAATCGTTGGTCTTTTTCAAAAAAGTTTTTTGAAGAAAATATGATTCCAGTTGTCTTAAGTAGTTTCATAAAAAATAAAGTAATGAAAAAAAAGTAACCGAAAAATAAATAACTTGACCTAATAAATCAAGTGAAGTCGAAATTAAAGGCGCCGATGCAATAGCAGGGTCTATATTTATTTTTCTTAATAATATAGGAAGACTAGATCCGATTAAAGTAGCAATAATAATATTGGTTACTATTGAAATAAAAACGATAATCGAAAAAATAGTAGGCAGACCAGAAAAAAAATAATTAAATATAAATACTATAAAGCTAATAATGGATCCAATAAAAATACCGATACAAAATTCTCTTAAAATATAAAATAAACCTTTCTTATCTTTAATAAGGCCAGTGGATATGCCTCGAACAAAAATAGTAGCAGATTGATTTCCTACATTTCCTCCAAGTCCCATTATAATGGGTATAAAACTTAAACATAAAGATAACGGTAAAATATTGATAGATGGATGAATATTTGAATAATAATTAATAATGAAACTAGCAAAAAGACCACCCGAAATGGTAAGTAATAACCAAGGAATACGGTAAAAAATAGAATAAAAAATAGATCCAGAAATTAATTTTTCTTCTTCAATTTCATAAGTTCCAGATAACTTTATAATATCTTCATTAGCTTCTTCAACTACAACATCAACAATATCATCAATAGTAATTAATCCGACGAGCGTGTTACTTTTATCAACTACTGGAATCGCTACAAAATCATATTTTTGAAATATTTTAGCAGCATCTTCTTGGTCTGTATCAATAGTTATTTTAACAGGAAACGGTAAGCTAAACGTTTCAACCAAATCACTAGGTTTATTCATAAGTAAATTTCGTAAACTAATATAGCCTAATAACTTATTTTTATCAGAAACAATAAAAATGTAAAAAGATATCTCTGAATCAGGAGGGTTTTGGCGTTTAATATGAGATAGAGCTTGTTTAATAGTAAGGTTTTCAGGAATGCATATGAACTCTGTTGTCATAATTGCACCTGCAGAATTTTCCTCGTATGATAATAAATGTTGAAGGTCTTCAGCTTCTTTATCTGGAAGAGCATCTAAAATTTCCTGGGCTTTATTAGCGTTAATTTCTTGAAGTTCTTCTATTAAATCGACGGCATCATCTGGTTCCATTTCTTCAATATAGTCAGCAGCTAGAGCTGTCCTAAGTTCAGAAATTAAAGAGACTTGTTCTTGTAATTGCATTTCTTCAAGCACATCTACTGCTAGTTCAGGTTTGAATTTACGAAAAAAAGTTAACCGTTGCTCAGTGTTTAGCTGTAAAAGAGCCTCAGAAATATCGGCATCATGAAATCGATTAAATAAACGAGAGTAATTTAATTTAGATTTACTATTAATAGCCTTTAATATTTTATTATAAAGTATAGAGTTTTTTTCTGAAGATTTCATAATATTGTATAAAATTATAACATTTATTTCTTATTTACTAAGAATCTTAATTAATCATCAGTTAAAAAGAAAATTTTAAAAATATGTTTAAATTGTATTTTTATAAGGTAGTCTATATATTTGAATACAATTAATTTGAAAAATTTATAGTTATATATAATGAAATATTTGATCCCAAAATATTTGTTTGTTATTATAATCTATATTGTTAACATAGTAATATAAAAATAAAATAATTTAAAAAATATAAATGAATAGTCACTGAAAGGGGTGATAATGAAAATTATCTAATCAAAATAAATTTACATTCACAACTTTTACAAGGAGAAAATAATGAAAAAAGCAATAGCTCTTATTAGTATTTTAGCAGCACTTACAGTGCCAGTTTTAGCAAATACTAGCACAACAGGATTAGGGATTCACTTAGGACAATCATTTGGATATTCTCTAGATGAAAACGTTAAAAATTCAAATGCAAGATCATTTGATGTAACGTTTAATACTGCAGGTGGAACTACTTTTTATGTTCACAATGAATTTGGTGATTTTAATATTAGAGATGGTCAAGGCGGAAACGTAGTAGAGCACGTACAAGGTACTGAAACTGTACATGGTGTTGGTGTTTTAGCTAATGTTGCTAAAACAAATGTTAAATTGAACGTTTTAATTGGGTCTGCAACTACTGAAATAGCTGCTGGTCAAGGTGCTGCTAACATTGCAGGTGGTGCGGCATATTCTTCAACTAACCCAATTGCAGACTTAGGTGCTGGATATCATGTTAACTTTGGTAATGCAAAATTAGCAATGGATATCGCTTACAGACATCATTTACTTAAAGATAATATTGATTTAAGAAATAATGAAAGATTAAACAATAAAAGTGGAATTAGATTTTCAGCAACTGTAGGGTACGGTTTCTAAAATAATTTATAATATTTAAATAAGGGAGAAAATAAAATGAAAAAAAGTATAGCATTAATCGCATTATTAGCAACGTTAGTAGCACCAGTAGTAGCAGCTACAGGAACAGGTATCGGAATAAATATCGGAACATCATATACATACAACTTAAAGTCTCAGTTTAAAAATGGACAAGCAACAAATATCGCATTAGAGTTTAATACAAGAGGCGGATCTACTTTCTACATTCAAAACGAGAATGGAACATGGAGAGGTGAATCTGGTAAATCAAATATTACAGGTTCTGAGAGTGTAACAGGATTAGGTGTTAGAGTACCAGTAGCTGACTCAGTAGGATTAGACGTGATGATTGGAAACGCAACAACAAATTTCCAAGATGAAGCAGCAGTAGACAACGATAATTTCGGAACAGCAGCAACTGAAGAGTCATCAACAGATCCGATTGCAGATTTAGGAGCATATGTAGAAAGAACATATGGAGATGTAAGTGTAGCAGGAACTGTATCATATAGACATCACATGTTAAGCAATGAGATTCAGTATGCTAAACAAGGTGTTAATGGAAACACAGTATTAAACAACAAAAGTGGAGTTAGAGCAGGCGTAAGAATTTCTTACTCATTCTAATTCTCTAAGCGTTGATCGTTAAAAAGCCGCACAAAATTGTGCGGCTTTTTTTTTATTTGATTATAGATATGTAAATTTGTTATGATGAAAAAAATTAAAATGTTTAATGCAATATATTTTGGGTATACTAAATTTAACCAAATATAAATTAATTAAAAACTTTGAAAGGGGTGATAATTTTAATTAAAAGTCAATAACTTAAAAAATCTATAAAATTATCAAAAACTTAAGGAGAAAATAAAATGAAAAAAAGTATAGCATTAATCGCATTATTAGCAACGTTAGTAGCACCAGTAGTAGCAGCTACAGGAACAGGTATCGGAATAAATATCGGAACATCATATACATACAACTTAAAGTCTCAGTTTAAAAATGGACAAGCAACAAATATCGCATTAGAGTTCAATACAAGAGGCGGATCTACTTTCTACATTCAAAACGAGAATGGAACATGGAGAGGTGAATCTGGTAAATCAAATATTACAGGTTCTGAGAGTGTAACAGGATTAGGTGTTAGAGTGCCAGTAGCTGACTCAGTAGGATTAGACGTGATGATTGGAAACGCAACAACAAATTTCCAAGATGAAGCAGCAGTAGACAACGATAATTTCGGAACAGCAGCAACTGAAGAGTCATCAACAGATCCGATTGCAGATTTAGGAGCATATGTAGAAAGAACATATGGAGATGTAAGTGTAGCAGGAACTGTATCATATAGACATCACATGTTAAGCAATGAGATTCAGTATGCTAAACAAGGTGTTAATGGAAACACAGTATTAAACAACAAAAGTGGAGTTAGAGCAGGCGTAAGAATTTCTTACTCATTCTAATTTAATAAACCATAAATTAAAAAAACCACACACATTAATGCGTGTGGTTTTTTTTTATTTGATTACACATATTTTGTTTGATATGATTTAAGTATTAAATGAAAATTAACTCTTTAAATAAAGAGAAATATTTGAAAATTAGAATAAAAATTTTGAAAGGGGTGATATTTAAAAGTAAATATCTTTCTATTTCTTAAAGAAAAAAAATCAAGGAGAATCGATAATGAAAAAATCTTTAGCATTATTAAGTATATTATCCTGTCTAGCATTGCCAGTAGTAGCTAGTACAGGTATTGGTATTGGAATTGACTTAGCGAGCAATTACCAATATAACTTAGAAAAATCTTTCAAAAATTCAATGGCTAACTCTATATCTTTGAATTTTAAAACTAACGGTGGAAATGTTTTCTATTTAAGAAACGAAACAGGTTCTTTTAGTGGTGAACACGGAAGAGCTGTAGCTACTGTTGATGAAGGTACTTTCGGATTAGGTGTTAGAGCTCCTATTTCTAAAAATATTGGTGTTAATGTTTTCTTAGGAAAAGCAAATACCAAGTTTACAAACGCTGCTAATAATGGAGACTCATTTGGTACTGCTGCATATTCAGAAACTAATCCTATAATTGACTTTGGTGCTTATGGTACAAAATCTTATGGTGATGTAAATGTAGGTCTAGATGTAACTTATAGACATCATGCATTAAAAGAAGAAATTCAAAATACAAATGCTGGTGGACAAACAGAATTTATTAACAACAGACATGGTTTAAGAATTGGTCTTCGAGTAGGCTACGGATTCTAGATAATTGTTTAATTTAAAAATTAATTTTTAGGAGAGAAAATATGAAAAAAAGTATAGCTTTAATTGCAATTTTAGCTTGTCTTGTAACACCATTACTTGCAAGAACTGGTTATAGTATTCTATTGTCAGGTGCATACAATTATAATTTAACAACTGACATCGAAAATGGTAGCTCACAAGCTATCGGTGTACAGTTTTCTGCAAAAAATGGTATGAAACTATACATGCAAACAGAAATGGGAGCATTTAATTTACAAGATGGTGACACTCACCGATCAGGTAATGAAGTTGTTAATGGTGTAGGGTTAAGAATACCTTTAGGAAAACAATCTGGTTTAGGACTAAATGCTTTAATTGGAGCTACTCAGTTAACTACTAGAAATGCAGCAAACAATGCTGCTGATACAATTCAAACAGCTCCTTTAGCTGATCTAGGATTTTATCTTGAAAGAAAAGTATCTGACTTAACTATCAGTTTAGATGCTGGCGTTAGATTAACTAATCTAAGTCGAAGAATTAACAGTGATGCTGCTTTTAATAATATTAAAAACAAGCATGCTGTAAAAATTGCAGCTAGAGTTGCTTACGGTTTCTAAATATAATACAATTTAGAATTAATACAAAAGGCTGTGCTTTATGCACAGCCTTTTTTTTTACTATAAAAAATTTATATTATCAGTTAAAATATAATATATATTAAAATTTAAGGAAAAATTAATGATTTTAAGAATTACTTGTTTATTTATATTTTTTATTATTAGTACTCAATCTATGGCAATTTCATTAACTGGTGGACTACATTATGAATATTTATTAAAAAGTATAGAGAATAACTCTAAAGGTTATTTTATAAAATATAATCTTAAAAGAAATAATAAGCAAAGTTTACATATATATACTGAGTATAATGTTAAGCAATTTTTTATTGACAGTACTAATATAAATACAAATTCATTATTCCTGGGAGCTGGAGTTACAACTAAGTTTAATAATAACTGGGAATATACTTCAGTTTTCGGTATTTCTCATACACATCTTAATGGAGATTTTACTAATAATATAAGATCCAATGAAGAACAAATTACATCGCCTTTCATTCAATTAGGAGTAAATTACATTATACCAACTAAAACTAGAAGTAAGGCAAAGATTGGTGTTAATTTAAGAAGGCAGATCCAGTCTAAATCTATTACAATTGATGATTCCACAAAAGTTGAACAATCAAGTTCTTATAAATTAAATGACGATACTAGCTTAATAATGCATGTATCTGCTGAATTCTAAAAATTAAAATATTGATTTACATCATATAAAAATTTAAGGTACATATTCAAAACAATATATAATATTCTTGTTTGATAAACAAAGATTATACTTGTCCTATCCAGTAGACTATAATTTTAAATCTTTAAATATATTATAAAATAATATTATTACTAATTTAGTAGTTCAATTAAATACGTTATAATTATGTATCGATTTTAATAGGATACAGATATTATCTTATTCCCACTCTATTGTAGCAGGTGGTTTAGACGAAATATCAAATACTACACGATTAATATCTAAAACTTCATTAATAATTCGTGTTGATATTTCATTTAAAACATCATAAGGTAATTCCGCTACTTTTGCAGTCATCGCATCTTCAGATGTTACGGCTCTAATTGCAACAACGTGAGAGTAGGTTCTTTTGTCACCTTGTACACCAACAGATTTAATTGGTAATAATACCGCAAATGCTTGCCAAATACTTCGATATAAGCCACGCTTTTTAATTACATCTGTTACAATAGCATCAGCATCTTGCAGTACTCTAACACGGTCAGGGGTTACTTCTCCTATAATTCTAATAGCAAGGCCAGGTCCAGGAAATGGTTGTCTAAAAATTAATTCTTCTGGAATATCTAATTCTAACCCAACTTTACGTACTTCATCTTTAAATAGTTTATTAAGTGGTTCTATAATCTTAAACTTTATGTCTTTAGGTAGCCCACCTACATTATGATGACTTTTTATAGTAGTAGCTGCTAATGAAACATCTTTATTTCCGGCTGATTCTATAACATCAGGATATAGTGTTCCTTGAGCCAAATATGGGTATTCACTATTTAATTCCTCTGCTTTTTCTTCAAAAACTCTGATAAACTCTTCTCCAATTTTTTTTCGTTTTTCTTCAGGGTCTGTAACACCTTTAATTTTATCGAAGAATCGTTGTCTTGCATCGACATATATAAGATCTATTTTAAAAAACTTTGTAAATAGTTCTTTAATACGTTCACCTTCATTTTTTCTCATAAAACCTTGATCTATAAACACGCAAGTTAAATTCTTTCCAATCGCTTTTTTGAGTAATGCTGCGACAGTAGTAGAATCTACACCTCCTGACAAAGCACATAATACTCGACTATTATCTACTTCTCTTTGAATATTATTAAGAGATGAGTTAATAAAAGATTTTGGAGTCCATTCAGCCTTACATTTGCATATATTTAAAATAAAATTATTAATTAAATCTTTACCTTTATGTGTATGGGTAACCTCAGGATGAAATTGTATACCAAAGATCTTCTTTTCTTTATTACCCATACTTGCAATAGGGCAATTTTCTGTATGACCTAATCGTTGAAAGCCTTCAGGCATTCTCACAACTTTATCGCCATGGCTCATCCATATTGACATTTCAAGCCATAAACCTTCGAACAAGTCAAAATTATTATCTATATAAAAGTTAGAATGGCCATATTCATGTTTGTCGCCCTTAATAACTTCTCCGCCTAGTTCTAAAGCAAGAAGTTGCATTCCATAGCAAATTCCAAGAATAGGAATATTTGAATCGTATATATTCTTATCACATCTTGGTGAGTTATTTTCAAATACTGAGGAAGGGCCACCAGATAATATAATTCCTTTATAATTTTTATCTTTAATATCACTTAAAGATGTTGTATGAGGTAATACTTCACAATAAACATTAGATTCTCTAATATTCTTAGCTATTAATTTTGTATATTGTGATCCAAAGTCTAGTATAGCTATCATATTTATTTATACATTCCTATATTTTGAGCTTTTTGAAAGATTTTTCCTTCAGTTAGAAGTGATGGCGCTACCATGACTTCAACATCATGCATTTGACGAATGTTTTTAACTCCTAAAGTTGCAAAACAAGTTTTAATAGCTCCTGCTAGATTTTGGGACCCATCGTCCGTATTTGATGGACCGACTAAAATTTCTTTTAAAGATCCAATAGTACCAACTTCAATTCTAGCACCTCTTGGAAGTACTGCATTTGGTGTAGCCATACCCCAATGAAAACCATTTCCAGGAGCTTCTGTACTTTTTGCTAATGGAGATCCTATCATAACAGCGTCAGCACCACATGCAATAGCTTTACAGATATCTCCAGAGTTAACAATTCCACCATCAGCAATTAAAGGAATATATTCACCAGTTTCTTCTAAAAATTGATTTCTAGCAGCCGCTGTCTTAACCATAGCTGTCGCCATAGGAACTCCAATACCTAGTACCCCACGTGTTGTACATGCGGCACCTGGTCCGATACCTATAAAAATACCTTTTACACCGCATTTTAAAATATCGTAGGTAACATCATATGTTGTTGTATTTCCAACTAAAACAGGAAGATTACTTTTAGTGCAAAATGCTTCTAGATCTAGATATCGCTGATTATTATCTGTTTTAAAATTTGTAGAAATAACAGTAGATTGTATGATAAATATATCTGCGCCAGCTTTTTCCGCAATCGGTCCATATTTTTCAGCCATTTGTGGCGTACAAGAAACTGCTACTGTTGTATTATATTTTTTAATTTCTTTGATCCTATCAATAATTAGAGACTCTTTAACAGAATTCTCTTGATAAATTGATTGCATTAAGGATACGTAGTTCTTTTTATCAATACTCGAAATTTTAGATAGTACCTCAGAAGGATTATCATATCTAGTTTGAACACCTTCTAGGTTTAGTACACCTAAGCCACCAAGTTCTCCTATCATACCTGCTGTTTGTGGACTTACAACCGAGTCCATACTAGACGCAATAATTGGTAGGTCTAATTTATGACCCGCTATTTCTGTTGATATATCTACCAAGTTATAATCTAAAGTTATATCTGATGGAACTAGTGCAATTTCATTTAAACCATACGATTTAGTGAATTGCTTTTCTATTGTTTTAGTCAATGTTATCTCCTAAAAATATATTTAAATTAAATAAAATAATAGCACAGGATTTTAACAAAATAGCTCTTTTATGTCAATGATTTATAGCTATAATTAATTGTTTTTAGTATTCAAAATAAGTATTAAATGGATGTTTAATAGTTATTAAATTTAATTAAACGTTTTAGTTCCATATGTAAAGTCCAAAGTCTTGAATATACTAAATAATAACATTTTGCGGTATAATTGACTGATGATTAAAAATAAAAAATACATTATTGTTACGGGTGGTTGTGGATTTATTGGTTCAAACTTTATTCATTTAATAAATGAATTAGAACCTGAAACAAAAATAATTAATATTGATTGTTTAACATATGCTGGAAATATCGATAATTTAAAAGGTATAAATGAACAAAACCATTTTTTTATTAAAGAAAACATTACAAATACAGAAGCTATATTAAATAAATTACCTGTTAAAGAGATTTCTGCTATTGTGCATTTTGCAGCTGAGTCGCATGTTGATAGAAGTATACAGTCGAGCAATAATTTTATAATTAGTAATGTCGTTGGAACTCATAGTATGTTAAATTTAGCTAAACATTTAAATATTAAAAAGTTTCTCCATATTTCTACTGATGAAGTATATGGATCATTAGGTTATGAAGGTGCTTTTACAGAAGATTCACCCATTAAACCTAATAGTCCATATTCTGCAAGTAAAGCAAGTTCTGATTTATTAGCTTATTCATTTTATAAAACACATAAATTACCAGTAATTATTACAAGATGTTCAAATAATTATGGTAAATTACAATATCCAGAAAAATTAATTCCTTTAACTATATTAAGAGCGATTGAGAATAAAGACATTCCTGTATATGGAAAAGGCGATAATATTAGAGATTGGATTCATGTTAAAGATCATTGTGAAGCTATTTTGCTTTTACTAAACAAGGGAAAAGAGGGTGAGGTATATAACATTGGGGGTAATAAAGAAGTAAAGAACATAGACATTGTTAAGATAATTTTAAATAAATTAAATAAGCCGGACTCATTAATTAAATTTGTTCAAGACAGAAAAGGACATGATTTTAGATATGCTATTGATTTTTCTAAAATCAAAAAACAATTAAACTGGAGTCCTAAAGCTAACTTTGAAGATATGATAGATAAAACGATTAAATGGTATCAACAACATCCCGAGTGGTGTGAAAATATTCTAAATAAAGATTATCAGGATTATATAAGTAAACAATATAGATCATCTATATAAGATAAGAGTAGGAGATTAACATATGAATAAGGGTGTTATTTTAGCAGGAGGTACAGGTCAACGGTTATATCCTTTAACAAAAGTAACGAATAAACATTTATTACCAGTTGGAGATATTCCAATGATATATCATCCTATTAAAAAGCTGGTAGAAGCAGGTATTAATAATATTTTAATCATTACTGGGTTAGAACATATGGGAGACGTTGTTAGATTATTAGGATCTGGAAAAGAGTTTGAATGTAGTTTTACATATAAAGTTCAAGATGAAGCAGGTGGTATTGCTCAAGCTTTAAATTTAGCTAAGGAATTTTGTAATAAAGAGAAATTTATTGTAATTTTAGGAGATAATATTTTTGAAGATAGTTTAACCGAATTTATTAAAAAATTTGAAGAACAAGATCACGGCGCTAGATTAATGTTGAAGAAGGTTCATGATCCAAGTAGATATGGAGTCCCTACATTTAACGGTGATAAAATTATTGAAATTATTGAAAAGCCAAAAATTCCTAAAACAAATTATGCAGTAACAGGTATTTATGGATTTGATCAAGATGTTTTTGAGTATATTAAGAAGTGTAAGCCATCTAACAGAGGTGAACTAGAAATTTCAGATGTAAATACATTTTATGCCGAGTCAGGAAATTGTGAATATGAGATATTTAATGGCTGGTGGACGGACGCTGGGACTTTAGATTCTTTGCAGGTTGCACAAAAGCTATTGCAAAAAAACAAAAATATATTATAGAATATAGAAATCTGCGCGCCTGTAGTTCAGCTGGATAGAACGTCAGACTTCGGATCTGGATGTCGGGGGTTCGAATCCTCCCGGGCGTGCCATATACTAATATATGATATATATTAGTATAATAGGATGCATTTTAGTTTAACTCTTTAAATATTAGGGTAATAAGTAGTATTAAGACCATATTATTTTAGGAGAGAATAAATGCCTATTAAAAAATACTTTCATCCTGTGTTTAAACCAAAGAAAGAAAATGACTTTTCAAATTGGGAACAAGTTAAGCTAATTATTAAAAAAGATAATATATCGGATGCAAAAAAAATTGAAAAATTAATTTCAATATCTAAAAAATTAAATGAGACAAACAAATTATTATTAGCGGAACTTTTATATTCATTTGCATTAAAAAAGAATCTTAACAAAAAAATAAAGGAAAAGGCAGCAACATTATCCTTTGAAATATTTAAAAAATACTTATTAAGTAAAAATCATTTCGATTTTGCATTGCAATTAAAAATGTTAATGAAAATAATTAAAAAAGATAAACATCATAAGTTGAATTTAGAACAAATAAAAACAAAAATAGACAAAGAAGAATCGCTTTAAATTTAAAGTAAAGATTAAAATAATGACAATTATTTTGATAGTTAGGTTAAAGATTGTATTTTATAGAAGTAGATGGTTTTGTAGAATTACTTAATTGATCAAAGTTTAGTTTTGGATAAGTTTCAAAAGATGAATTTAATTCTAGTAATCCTGTTTGGTAATCTTCTTCAATAAAGGAAGTTTCCATTAAGTTGAGAGTTTTATCTTCCATTAAAAATCGACTATGTTGCGTAGTCATTGAGTTCGTAGATGATGAGAATGATTTCGTTTGTTGCGGTTTAAATATAAATAAATTTAATTTAGCTCGAGTAATTGCAACATATAACAACCTAAGTTCTTCCTGTTCTTTTTCATTATTATCAAAACTTTTGGAGCTAGGTAGATAACCATCGATAATTGATATAATAAAAACCGTATTCCATTCAAGACCTTTTGCAGAATGAATTGTTGTTAGTGTTAAAACAGAATTATCATTGGGATTAGTGGATAAAGAGTCAATAGGATCGAGAGTTAGTTCTGTAATAAAATCTTCTAATAAAGTATAACGAGATGCAATTGTTTTGAGATTGTTTAAATCCAAACTACGTTTTAAATAATCATCATATTTTTTTTCAAAATATGGTAAATTAAGGTCAAAAACTTTTTCAAATAACTCTGTTACAGAAGCGGGTGACTTTATGCTGTTATTAAAAAAAGTAAATAATTTATTTAATTCGGAGAAGAACTTTTTAGATTTATATTTATTGAGTAATTGATTTATAGATTGGTTATTTAGATTAGGAATAATATTTAATAATTCAGAAACAGTCTTAGGTCCTACACCTTCTATAAGCATGAGTACTCGAGACCAACTTATAATATCTTTTGAGTTTGAGATTATTTTAAAATAAGCCATTATATCTTTAATATGTGAAGCTTCTATAAACTTACTTCCTCCAACTTTAATAAATGGAATATCCGACTTCTTTAATTCAATTTCTAAATCATTAGAATGCCAACTGGATCTCATTAGAACGGCGATATCAGAAAGCGAAGTTCCTTGGATTAGTAGGTCTTGAATCTTTTGAACAATAAATTTAGCTTGATCCCATTCATTTTTTGATTCTATATAGAATGGTTTTTGTGTAGATTTAAAATCGCTATAAAGAGATTTAGAAATTGCGGAAGAATGAAACTTAATAACTTCATTAGACAGATCTAAAATAGGTTGAACACTTCGGTAGTTTTGTTCTAATTTAATAATAGTGGTATTTTTAAATTGTTCAGAAAAATTTAAAATATGACTGATATTAGCACCTCTGAAAGAGTAGATACTTTGACAGTCATCTCCTACGGCCATTATATTTTGTTCTTTAGTTAACAAATTACTCACAATATCTGCCTGAATATTATTAGTATCTTGATATTCATCGATCATAACATAACGATAAGAATTTTGAACAAAATCTTGAACTTCTTTATGCGTTAATAATAACTTAGAAAATGATAGTAAGTCATCGTAATCAAAAACTGAAAGTTCCATTTTTCTAATTTTATACTGATTAAAAATAGTAGTAATTAATTCAATAGCATTAACAAATTGAGGATAATTATCTATTAGATAACTTTCTAACGAAGATTCTGTATTAAAACAGTGAGAAAGTAAATTAGAAAGTGTACTTTTATTTGGTAAATCTATAGTTGAAGAAACATAGTCTTTACGAATTAAATTAATAAGATCTTCTGACTCAGATCGATCAAAAATTGAAAAGGAGTTTGAGTAATTAATTAAGTGATGAAATCGTTTAATAAGACTATGACAAAAAGAATGAAAAGTACCTCCAGAAACATATTGACATTTAGGGTTACTAAGTTTGGATGCTCGAGTAAGAATTTCGTTAGCTGCTTTACGAGTGAAGGATAGTAGCAGGATACTATTAGGAGAAATACCATCATCAATAAGTCTTGCAACTCGGTATACTAATGTTTTTGTTTTACCAGACCCAGCTCCTGCAATAATAAGCGCAGGTCCGTTATTAAACATAACAGCCTTGAGTTGATTTGTATTGAGAGTACTAAAATCCATAAATAAATATCTAACTTGTTATAAACTTAAAAAAATAATATAATACCTTAACTTAATATTAATAAAAAAATAAGAAATAATATATTAATATATTTCAATGTAACATTATAATGATATTTTTCGATAATTATATAAATAAAGTTTTAAACTTCATATTAATACTTAATCAAAAAAGTATTAAATATTGTAAAAAAAGGAGAGGTTGATATGTTTTTAAAAAGGTTTTTTGTTTTTCTTTTAGTATTAACATTATTCTTTGTTAATAAGCTGTGTATATTGGGAGATGATTTAGTATTTAATTTAAAGCCAGACCCAGTAATGATAGGTCAAAAATTACATGTTTCTTTAATTTCTGATGTAGAGTTAAATGGCGTAGATATTGAAATATCAAATGGAAAGAAAATTAAGTTAAAGAAAGTAAATGATAAACTATTTAATTTTAACTACAAAATAGGTCTCAATGAAAAACCTGGAAATTATAACGTGTCAATTATTTTATCGACAACAGATGGCCAAAAATTAAAACTACCTAATACATCTTTTCAAGTTATTAAAAAGCCAACATTAAGTAAGTCATCCAAAAGTGTAGAAGTTAATACAAAGAGTTTCTTTGATAATTCCAAAACGTCTAATTTAAACATAAAAATTGATGAACTTGAGCAAAATGTTGATAACTTGGAACAAGAAAAGCAAAATTTAAAAAAGAAAATAAAAAATTTAAAAAATAATATCAATAATATGAAGAAAAAATTAGCTAACGAAGATTTAATTAAGCAAAAAGAGGAAGAGTTAAAAAGATTAGAGCAGCAGTTAAAGAAGCAGCAAGAAGAATTAGCAAAACAATTAGCAAATTTAAAAAATAAATTAAAAGATTTAAATGCAGAGAAAGAAAGAATTAAAAAGCAGTCGGAATTACTTTCTTCATTAGAGTCAAAGTTAAAAGATCAAAAGTCTAACTTAGATTTAAAATCTAAGGAACTTACTAAGAAGAGTTTTTTGGCAGAAGAAAAAGAAAACTACTTATATAATAAACAAACAATCTCAGAACAGAGAGAGAGTAACATTACAAAAAAAGAAAAGGCCTTAGTATTGTTAGAACAGGAAATTTCATCAAAAAATAATGAGTTAGAAAGTATTAAGGCGAAACTAATAACACAACAAGGAAATTTAGAAAATTCAAAACAGCAAATCGAAAATGAAAAAAATGAAATTAGTAAAGAGAAAATTTATTTAGAACAAGTATCGGAAGGTATCAAGAGTGAACAAAGTAAATTAGTAGAGCTAACCTTAGAGTTAAAAGAAAAGCAAGACGAATTTGAACAAGTAAAAGTTGCAAATATGTTAGAAACGGAAAAGAAAGAATCCGCAATTTTAGAAAAACAAAATCAATTAGATGGACTACAAATATTAATGGCGAATGCTAGTGATAATTTAAAGAAATTAGAATTTGAACAACAAAATAAAAGTATTGAGTTAGAAGAGAGAGTCAAAAATTTTGAGATACAAAAAGTTAAGTTCGAAAAAAATATGAATACGATTTCAAAACAAAAACAATTAATTGTAAATTTAGAAAAAGAGTTACAAATTAAATATGATTTATTAAAGTCTCTAAATAGTTGGATTCAGAATCAAATAGGAGATTTGAAATTAGAGTATAAGAAAAATAATAAGCAAAACTCTGATTATTTAAATAAGTTTGATGAAAAATTTCAGCAACTAGAAGGGTTAACACGTTTAATAGAAAATAGAGCTCAAAACTTAGAGTCATATAACAAAGACCTTCAAAGCGAAACAATTTTAAAGGATTTTGAAATAGAGTCATTAAAAAGACCACATTATAGGTATGCTTTTTCACCATTTTTAGGAATGAGAGGGGTATCTAGCAGTTCTCAAAATGGAGCTGAGGGTGGGTTAAGATTAGTTACTTTTTATAATAAAATGTTTTCGTTTCAAGGAGGAGTCTCTTTATTTAGTACACAAAAAAAGGAGTCTAGTTTAATTAAGCAACAGGAACATATTTTATATAATATATCTACATTATATGATTTTAACCCAGGGGAAAAAGCACGCTTTTATTTATTAGGAGGGATAGAGGGTGCTTTAAATGGAAACCGAAAAAAAATTGGATTATGTTCTGGGGTTGGGTTTAAGTATTTTATCAACCCAAAAATAGTAACTCGATTTGAAATAAAGTATAGTAATGAATTATCTGCTACGATTGGTTTTGAAAATCATATTTCGCCTATTTTTAATAAAATTAAGAATAAGCTTACACAAGAAAAAATTAAAACTATTTCAGAAGTAGATCAGTTTTCTTCAAGAAATTTAGAAGGTATAATATCAGTTCCAGAATCAGTTTTAATTTTTAAGAAGAATAATGTTAAGTTGCAAGATACATTACAACACTGGTCTTATTTAGATGTTCAGTCTGTCTTAAATTTAGGTTTAATGGATCCCAAAGTTATTGGCTCAGAAAGATTATTTGATATTAACTCGTCAATAAATAAGGCTGATTGTTCTAAAATATTAAGTCGTTTAGCCAATATTGAAGATTTATTAGTAGTGAAGCAGGTACCTATTTCAATTAGTTTTGTAGGTGAGAATAGTCAAAATAATTTAATATCAGTATTAATTCTTGATTCTGAAAACAATATTATTAAAACATTAGCTAAAAATGAAAGAGTTTTATCTAATAAGGTAAAGTATATATGGAAATTAGATCAAAAGAGTTTAAATACAGGTAAATATAGAGTGGTACTTAATGTAAGCTCTAATTTATTAAAAGTTGATGAAAATAAAAAATATACGATTAGTGAAAATAGTATTTTGAGTGAAGTTAAAACAATAGAGGTAAAAGAAGTAAATAAGCCATCTTTATCTTCTGTATTTTCAAATCCTGGGTTTTCTGATATTCCAAAAGATTTTCCAGGTAGTGAATATATTTTTGAATCAGTTAAACTAGGTATTTTTCAAAAACCAATTATAAAGATTAATAAGAACGACTCGATAAGTTTTAATCCATATGAAGAAATGAAAAGAGTAGATTTTATGGTTTGTGTTACAAAAGTATTACTTCACTTTGGAGCTTCCTTAAAGCCGGTTAAAGTAGATTTTACGCCATACAAAGATTGGAATACTATAAATAATGATAAAATGGCATATTTAACAACATATATAGTGGAGCTAGGGTATGGAGGAGATGATCAAAAACGTTTAAGACCAAATGATTTAATAACACGAGCTGAAGTTGCTACCATTATAAATAGAGTGTTAAAGTGGAAAGATAATAAGCAGTTGATTTCTATTAGTCAGAATTAGCTAAAATATGATCAATAGAACTTTTAGAAATAAATTGTTTATAATGTTTAATTTCTGATTGATAGCGGATCAAAGACCAGTTTAATTCCTTTTGAAATAAGTTAGCAACTTGATTTAAGCATTGTATACCATTATTTTTTGAAAATGAAATTTGAGTTCGTCGTCGCAGAAAATCAGTGATCGTTTTACAAAACTCGTATCGAATTGAGTAGATCACTTCTCCACAATAATGATCCGTTCCAATTAATTTAGATTTGTAATCATTATTTTCTGAGAATACATTTAAAACATTTCTATATTGACTACCATAGAAATGGATAATATGAGAATAAAGATTTTTATCGATATTAAATTGATCAGAATCTTTTTTGAAATTTAATTGAATATACTGATTAATATTCTTAATGTATCCCCCATAAGAGTTTAGATTTTTAGACATCGGGATAAACGTATCATTTGGTCGAGCTACAGATATAATTTTTTTTGCCATTTCTTCAGTCATGCTTCTAAACGTTGTATATTTTCCACCAATAATTGAAAAGAGGTTGTGATTTTGAATAATAGAATGTTCGCGAGAGGAAGTTCCAATTTTTTTATTAGATACAAGTAAGGGTCTTAAACCAGCAAAAGTAAAAAAGATATCATGATATGTTAAATTAAGATTCGGAACGTAATAATTAACTTGTTTAATTAAGTACAAGACTTCGTCTTTAGTTATATTAATAGAGTCCAAGTTATCATGATATAAAGTATCTGTTGTTCCGATTATTGAGTAGTTGTCCCATGGAATAACAAAAAATATTCGATTATCATTTGTAGAAATAACAATAGACTCTTTAATTGGGATCGGTTTAGTTACCAAATGAATTCCTTTACTTAAATTTAAATAATTAGGAAGTTTTTTATTGAAAAGCTTTAATAGTTTATCCGTCCATGGCCCTGTACAACTGGCATAGTATTTAGCCTTTATACAAAATTTTTTGCCTGAGATATTATCTAGACATGATAAATGAGAAATTTTAGAATTATTCGTATGTATTTTTATTACCTCACTATAAGATAATAGAGTCGCACCATATAGAGATGATTCTTGAGCAATTTCAATGCAGAGCTTAGCATCATTCATAATAGCATCATAATATTTAGCAACTCCGTTTAATTTAGATTGATTTAAACAAGTAGATAACTTACCTAAAGTTTTAGATGTAAAAAAAGAATGGTTGGGTAACGTTTTTTGAAAACTTAACATGTCGTACAAGAGCATACCCATTTTAAGAATAAAGTTAGAGAGGATTCCTTTATAGACAGGAAATAAAAAAGGCATAGGTTTTACTAAGTGAGGAGCTGAATTGAGAAGTAAGTGTCGTTCTCTTAGCGCTTCAAATACTAATTTAAAGTGAGCTTGTTTTAAATATCTTAATCCTCCATGAGCAAGCTTTGATGACAAGCTACTAGTTCCATAACCAAAATCATTTTTTTCTATCAGAATAACCTTAAGGTTTCTTAAAGAAAGTTCTCTAGCCAAAGATACACCATTAATACCACCACCGATAATGGCAACATCATATTCTTGATTATATTGAGTAGAATCGTTCATATTTTAATAGTACCTATTTATTTATAAAAATAAACAATTTTATGTTATATATACTTATATATTAAGTTATTAGTTATTTTAAAAAGTATGATATAATTTATCCGAATAAAATTAAGGAGAAACATAATTGTTTAAAAAATTATTAATTGCAAATAGAGGCGAAATTGCCGTTAGAATTATTCGCGCATGTAAGGAATTAGAAATTGGTTCAGTTGCTGTGTATTCTGAGGTTGATAAAAATTCATTGCATGTGAAATTAGCAGATGAGGCTGTCTGTATTGGACCTGCATCACCTAAAGAAAGTTATTTGAATATTCCTGCAATTATTGCTGCAGCTGAAATTACTGGTTCTGAAGCTATTCATCCAGGCTATGGCTTTTTATCGGAAAGTGCAGAGTTTAGTGAAATTTGTACTGCTAATAATATTGTTTTTATTGGAGCGACACCGAGTAATATAAGGCTGATGGGAAATAAAAGTCAGGCTAAAAAAACAATGAAGAAATGTGGAGTGCCTATTATTGAAGGCTCTGATGGTGTAATAAAATCTAAAAAAGAATTAATTAATGTAGCAGAAAAAGTAGGATATCCTTTATTACTAAAAGCATCTTCTGGGGGCGGTGGAAAAGGGATGCGTATTGTAAATAAAGAGTCAGAATTAGAATCAAATTATGAAATTGCTAAAAATGAAGCTAAAGCATGTTTTGGAGAGGGGAGTATTTACGTTGAAAAATTTATAGAAGATCCTCGACATATTGAAATACAAATATTAGCAGATAAAAAAGGCAATACGATTTATTTAGGAGAAAGAGAGTGTTCGGTTCAAAGACGACATCAAAAATTAATTGAAGAAGCGCCTTCTCCAAATGTTACTGATCGATTAAGGAAAAAAATGGGTAAGATAACCGTTAAGGCGGTTAAAAGTATAAAGTATCAGGGTGCAGGAACAGTTGAGTTTTTAGTAGATAAAAAGTTAAATTTTTATTTTATGGAGATGAATACCCGTATTCAAGTAGAGCATCCGGTTACCGAGATGATTACAGGGATCGATTTAGTAAAACATCAAATTAATATCGCTTACGGAAATAAATTAAACATAAAGCAAAATGATATTAAATTGTTTGGACATTCAATTGAATTTAGAATAAATGCAGAAGACTTTAAAAATGGATTTAAACCTTCTCCAGGAAATATATCTTTATTTTTACCTCCGGGAGGAAAAGGAATAAGGATTGATAGTTTTATTTATCCTGGGTTTGATGTTCCGATATATTATGATTCTTTATTAGGGAAATTAATTATTTGGGGAATTGATCGTAAAGAAGCCTTGATGAGGGCAAGACGTGCATTAGATGAATTTATTTTAGATGGTGTTAAAACAACAATACCATTTCATAAATTAGTGTTAGATAATAAAAAATTTAAATCTGGTAATTATACAACCCATTTTGTAGAAGAAGAATTTAGTAGTTTATGAGTAAACGAAGAACCGGTAGAAAGTTAGCAATGCAGTTATTATATCAGTTTGATATCAAACAAATAAATATATCTGAAATTATTAAAGATTTAAACGAAAATAGATCTTATGAAGTAGAAACAAAGAGCTGGGCAACAGAACTAGCATCAGGAACGTTAAAGATGATTGATATATCAGATGGTATTATTTCAAAGTATTCAGAGTCCTGGGATATAAATCGGGTAAATAAAATAGATAAATCGATTCTAAGGTTAGCGTTATTTGAAATAACTAAAACTGAAACAGATAATAAAATAATTTTAAATGAATACTTAGAAATTGCAAAAAAATATTCTACTGAAGATTCTTATAAATTTATTAATGGCATATTAGGGGCATACGTTAATGATCAATGTTTACAGGGCTAATAGAGTTAACAGGTAATATTAATACTATACAGTCCAATAATAATGGATTGGATATATCAATTAAAGTTGACGCATCGTTTTTAGAAACAGTAAATATAGGCGATAGTATATCAGTTAATGGTATTTGTTCTACTGTAATTTCAAAAAATAATACAATTTTTTTTGTTAATTATTTAGAAGAAACACTTAAAAAGACAACGATTAGTGATATAAAATTAAACCATCAAGTAAATTTAGAAAAAAGTATCAGTATTCAAACACCAATAGGTGGTCATTTTGTAACAGGTCATGTTGATACAGTAGCCAAATTAATAAATGTTGAAAAAGATGACCCTTGGAGAATCATATCTATTGAGTTAAATAAAGAGTTTAGACATTTAGTTGTAGAAAAAGGGTCCATTACATTAGATGGGATAAGCTTAACTGTAGTTAATATAGAACAGGATTATTTTACTTGTCATTTAATTCCTCATACAATTGAAAAAACAACGTTTTTAAATCGAAGAAAAGGAGACTTGTTAAATATAGAATTTGACATTTTAGGCAAGTATTTATATCGTTTTTATAAACTTGAAAATCAGAGGTCATTAAATGACGGTTAAAAAAGCAATAAATGAAATTAAAAATGCAAGATTTTGTCTAATTATAGATGATGAGGAAGAAATAGAAAGTGGTTTATTAGTGACTTCTGCCCATTATTTTACACCTGAGAAAGTAAAAATAATGATTGATAAAGGGAATGTTAATTTAGTATTGCATCCAGAAAAAGTTAGTCAATTAGGGATACCAGTTAAAAATAGCTTATTTAATATTAAAAAAGAGATAGCATCCGTTAGCTATTTGCAAAAGGATAAAACCTCTAAAGATGTTAATATAGCCAACGGTATTTTAGCGATTAGTAATGAGATTGATCCATTTGATTTTGAATTATCTGGAAATATTAATATTCACATTTGTAGACAAATGGGGGTTCTAAGAAAGTCTTCAAAGTTTGAAGCTGCTGTAGATTTAGTAAAGCTAGCTAATTTATCGTGTGCAGCGGTTGTAAAAAAGATTTCATTAAAGAAATTAGAAGTAAAACATAAAGCAATAAAAGACTATGCTAAGAGTAATAACTATACAATAGTAAAATTACGAGATTTAATTAATTATAAACTTGAACGAGAGTCCTATATTACATTAATTGATCAGGGAGTCATTAAGACACAATTTGGTAAATTTAAAATGTTTGCCTTTAAAGATAAAGTTAACAATAAAATTCATATAGCTTTAGTTAAGGGAGAAATTAAACCTGAAAAAGATATTTTAGTAAGAGTACATTCTGAATGTTTAACTGGTGATGTATTTCATTCGTTAAGATGTGATTGTGGTAATCAGTTGAGCTTAGCGTTAAATCACGTTGCAGAAAATGGCTCTGGTATAGTTTTATATATGAGGCAAGAGGGTAGGGGGATTGGTTTACTTAATAAGTTAAAAGCCTATAAATTACAGGATAAAGGGTTGGATACTGTAGAAGCAAATCAAAAGTTAGGTTTTCAAGCTGATTTAAGAGAGTATGGTGTAGGCGCGCAGATTTTAAGGTATTTAGGCGTGAAAAAAATATCGTTATTAACAAATAATCCAAAAAAAATAATAGGTTTAAAAGGGTTTGGTTTAACGATTCATAAAAGAGTTGCTTTATATACTGATTCAAATAGTCATAATAGAAAGTACCTTAAAACAAAAAAGAAAAAATTAGGACATATGCTTTGATTAGTACTGTGTTCGAATTAATGCAATAAATAGTCCTAAAGAGTTAATTTTATATTGATTAAATGGAATGATTATGTCTTTATAAGTTTCATTTTCAGAAACTAGTTTTACATGGTGCTTACATAAAAAAAAACGTTTTAATGTAACATCATCATCAATTAATATAGCAACGATTTGACCATCGTTAATTTGTTTATTTCTATCAATAATAACAATATCATTATGGAGAATTCCTGCATTAATCATACTATCACCTTTTACTTTAAGTGCAAATCGACCATCTTTACTTTTTAATGCTGGAATATCGGAAATTGTATTAGAGAATTGAGTCTCAGCAAAAATAGGTAATCCAGCAGAAATATTACCAAGAATAGGAATAGAGTTAATAT
>QFBS01000008.1 GCA_003265895.1 Candidatus Marinamargulisbacteria bacterium SCGC AG-410-N11
AGACACATTACAGGTTGACTATCCAGGTAATTTGGAACTAGAAGAAAAAAATATGAATATCATTCGTTGGAATGCAATGGCAATGGTTGTTATGGCCAATCGAAACCATCACGGGATTGGTGGTCATATTTCTTCATTTGCTTCTTGTTCTACATTATACGAAGTTGGGTTTAACCACTTTTTTAAAGGAAATGGCAATGGCCATGAGGCAGATCAAGTGTTTTTTCAAGGGCATGTGTCTCCGGGAAACTATGCTCGAGCATATTTTGAAGGCCGACTTAGCGCTAAAAAATTACATCATTTCCGCCAAGAGTTAGCACCCGGTGGAGGTCTATCTAGTTATCCGCATCCTTATTTGATGCCAGATTTTTGGCAATTTCCAACGGTATCAATGGGGCTAGGTCCCATTTTAGCTATTTATCAAGCTCGATTTAATCGCTATTTATCAGCGCGAGGTATTTTGTCTGAAGATAATACAAATGTATGGGCATTTTTAGGCGATGGCGAGTGTGATGAACCCGAAACTCTAGGCGCCTTAACATTGGCATCCCGCGAGAATTTAGATAACTTAACATTTATCGTAAATTGTAATTTGCAACGGTTAGATGGCCCTGTTCGTGGAAATGGAAAGATGATCCAAGAATTAGAGGCCGTTTTTAGAGGCGCTGGTTGGAATGTTATTAAAGTTGTTTGGGGCTCTAATTGGGATGAGCTATTAAAGTCTGATCATCGAGAGTTATTAATTAAACGTATGGGAGAAGCTGTTGATGGCGATTATCAAAAGTATGTCGTATCACCAGGTAGTTATTTTAGAAAACATTTTTTTGGTAAGTATCCAGAACTGTTAGAATTAGTTGCGACTAAAACGGATAGTGACTTAAAGGGGTTATTAAGAGGTGGTCATGACCCTAAAAAAGTGTATGCTGCGTATAAAGCGGCTATGGATAATACAGGATCTCCTACCGTTATTTTAGCGAAAACAGTTAAGGGCTATGGTTTAGGCGAAGCTGGTGAAGGTAAAAATATTTCACATAATCAGAAAAAATTAAACGAAAAAGAATTACGTGAATTCCGTGAGAAACTCGATATTCCAATTAGTGATGAAGATGTGGTGGACGCTCCATTTTATCGCCCTAAAAAAGACAGTGCCGAATATCAATACTTAATGAATCAGCGAGAAAATTTAGGCGGCTTTTTACCAGAAAGAAAACCAGATGCTCCAAAACTTAAAACACCCGATTTAGACTTTTTTGAAGAGTTTATGAAAAGTTCAAATGGGAGTGAGTTATCAACAACCATGGCTTTTGTAAGAATGATTTCACGCTTATTACGACATCCAGACATTGGAAAATTAATTGTACCTATTATCCCAGACGAAGCTAGAACCTTTGGTATGGAATCCTTATTTAGACAATGTGGTATTTATTCTCGAAAAGGTCAATTGTATGAACCGGTAGATAGTGAAACCTTGTTATATTACCGAGAAGAAAAAGATGGTCAAATATTAGAAGAAGGAATCAATGAAGCGGGATCTATGAGCTCGTTTATAGCTGCAGGAACGAGTTATGCAACACATGGTGTTAATATGATTCCATTTTATATTTACTATTCGATGTTTGGCTTTCAGCGAGTAGGTGATTTAATGTGGTTAGCCGCCGATATTAAGGCAAAAGGATTTTTGTTAGGTGGAACATCAGGACGAACGACCCTTAATGGGGAAGGGCTACAACATCAAGACGGCCATAGCCACTTGTTAGCAAGTACTATTCCAACCATTATGGCCTATGACCCAGCATTTAGATATGAAGTGGCCGTTATTATTCAAGATGGTTTACGACGAATGTATCAAAATGATGAATCGATTTTTTATTATATAACGTTATGTAATGAAAATTATGAAATGCCAGAAATGCCAAATAAAAAATGTGTAGAAGGTATTGTTAAGGGTATTTACCAATTTAACTCAGCAGAGAAGCAATTAAAGAAACACGTTCAATTATGGGGGAGCGGTACTATTTTACGAGAAGTAATTAGAGCTCAGGAACTTTTAAAAGATTTTAATGTGTCTGCGGATGTATGGTCGGTAACTAATTATAAACAGTTACGAACAGATGCATTAAACTGTGAACGATGGAATATGCTTAATCCTACTAAAAAAGCAAAGGTACCTTATATTGCTAAAGTTTTAAATAATATAGAGGGCCCCTTTATTGCTGCCTCTGATAATATGAAAATGGTATCGGATCAAGTGGCGCCATGGGTGCCTGGTCGATATTATAGCTTAGGTACCGATGGACTAGGTCGAAGTGATACGCGGCCTAATTTGCGGCGCTTTTTTGAAGTTGATGCAGAATGTATAGTGATTGCTACATTGTATCAATTAAGTAAAGAAAAGAAAGTAACAAAAAAGCAAGTTGAAGAAGCGATTAAAACTTTAGGCGTAGACCCAGACAAAGCCTATCCGCTTTGTATTTAATAACTTAAAATGAAAGGATAGTATATGGATTTTAAATTACCCAATTTAGGTGACGGTGTTGAAAAGGCCATTGTGTCGACTATTTTTGTAGGTGTCGGAGATGCTGTGAAATTAGATCAGCCAATCATGGAGTTAGAAACAGATAAAGCCGTTGCGCCAATACCTGCAACCGTTGAAGGCAAAATTACAGCAATATTAGTAAAAGAAGGCGATACTGTTGCAACAGGAAATCATGTTGTTACCATTGAAACAAATGGTGGAGCGCCGCAAGAACCAGTTGCTCAGAATACGGCACCCCCACAAGCAGCGCCTATACAGCCTAGTGTGCAAACACCTGTACCCGTAGCTACTCAAGCTCAACCGGTACAACCTGCAACCACAATAACACCAATGGTCGCTAATTCAGCGCAGGGATTTTCATCTCCAACAGGAGCAGAACCCCCTTGTGCGCCTTCTATTAGAAAGTTAGCCTATGACTTAGGACTAAATTTAAGCCTAATTCAAGGGTCAGGTCGAGGCGGGCGAATTTTAAGATCGGATATCCGTCAATATATTCAATATTTACAGCAGTTAAGCGTAACACCTCAGCAGCCACAACCCGTAGAAACAACAGCGTCAACCCCAGCTCCAAAAAAATCAGAATCGATAGACTTTTCAAAATGGGGACCGGTACAAGAAGAAAACGTAAGTATGATGAGACAAAAGATAGCTGAAAAAATGACGGAATCTTGGACTCAAGTTCCTCATGTGACACAGTTTGGCGAAGCTGACATTACCGATTTAATGGATTTACGTAAAAAATATAATCCGATATACGAAAAACAATCCGCTAAGATTACGGTTACGGTATTTGCAATTAAAGCCATTGTAGCGGCGTTAAAAGCATTTCCAGTGTTTAATAGTTCTTATGATACCGAAAAACAAGTCATTGTTTATAAAGACTATTATCATTGTGGAATTGCCGTTGATACAGAGTATGGATTAGTTGTACCCGTTATAAGAGACGTAGATAAAAAGTCGGTATTAGAATTGTCACAAGAGTTACAACAAGTAGCCGAAAAAGCAAGAGATCGAAAATTAAGTATCGACGATATGCGCGGTGGCACATTTACAATTTCTAATTTAGGCGGATTAAATGCCGGTCCATTTACACCTATCGTAAATACTCCAGAAGTTGGTATTATTGGAATGGGACGTGGCGAATATAAGCCAGTTATAAATCCAAAAACTAAAAAAGGAAAAATACGGTTATTTTTACCATTATGCTTATCCTATGATCATCGTGTTATTGATGGTGCAGATGGGGCACGATTTATTAATACATTTATTCAGGCATTACAGGAGTTTCCTGAATCAGAATTGGAAGGAGTCGAGTAATGTTAACACGAATTAAGACCGACATTGTTGTTTTAGGGGCTGGACCCGGCGGGTATGCTGCTGCATTTTATGCTGCGGATATGGGTAGAGACGTATTATTAGTAGAAATGGATAATTTAGGTGGCGTTTGTTTAAATCGAGGTTGTATACCATCTAAGGCGCTTATTCATGCTACAAATGTGATTGATGATGCAAAAGATGCCTCTCAATTTGGAGTGCAGTTTGAAAAGCCCAAAGTAGATTTAGATAAATTAAGAAAATGGAAAGATAAGATTATTAAAAATCTATCAGCAGGAATTGGTGGATTAGCCAAAAAAAGAGATGTACAGGTTTTAAAAGGCCGTGGTTATTTTGAAGGTGAAAAGATATTACGAGTCGAAACGGATAAAGGTCAAAAGTTTATTGATTTTGAATATGCGATTATAGCCGTAGGGTCTAGTCCTGCAATACCGGCTGCCTTTGACTTAGGAAATAAGCGAATTATGACGTCGACCGAAGCGTTAGATATTGAAGAAATCCCTAAAAAGTTTTTAGTTGTTGGTGGCGGTTATATTGGTATGGAGCTAGGGCTTGTTTATGCATCATTGGGAAGTCAGGTTCATTTAGTTGAAGCTGCTAAGTCAATTTTAGCGGGTGCTGATTCAGATTTAGTAAAACCCGTATTAAGCCATGCCGAAAAAATATTTAAGTCGGTTCGGTTAAATACCAAAGTTGCAAAAATGGCAACAAAAGGCAAGCAAATTGAAGTGTCTATAGAAGATGCCAATAATAAAACCGTTGAATTATATGATAAGGTACTAATTGCTACAGGACGAACGCCAAATTCAAATAATTTAGGGCTAAAAGATATCGGTGTCCAATTAAATGATCAGGGTTACATCAAAGTAAATGATCATCAGCAGACAACCGTAGATCATATCTACGCTATTGGCGATATTGCGGGTGGTATTTTATTAGCCCATAAAGCATCTAAAGAAGCTAAAGTTGCAGTCGAAGTGATATGTGGTAAAAACGCAACGGCTAAGTTTTCGACATTACCAGCCGTAGTGTTTACTCATCCCGAAGTGGCATGGTGTGGATTAACAGAGCAAGAAGCTAGAGAGAAAAATTTAAATGTTAAAGTTGCAAAGTTTCCTTGGGTAGCTTCTGGACGAGCATTAACATTAAACAAGCAAAGTGGGTTAACTAAATTAATAATCGAGCCAGAAACAGACCGGTTATTAGGAGTTGGTATTGTTGGCCATCATGCAGGCGAACTAATTGCAGAGGCTACATTAGCGGTAGATTTAGGTATCACAGCTGAAGATTTAGCATTAACTATTCATCCTCATCCCACATTATCAGAAACAATTATGGAGTCGGCCGAAGTTTTTTATGGTCATAGCTCTCATATGTATAGTCCAAGTGGTTCTGATAAAAAACAACCTGAATATGCCTAATGAGATATTTGCATACGATGGTAAGGGTAGCGGATCTTGACGAATCGCTACATTTTTATTGTACATGTTTAGGGTTAAAAGAAGTTCGGCGTTATGATAATGAAAAAGGACGATTTACTCTTATTTTTTTAGCAGCGCCGAATGACGAAGCCGTAGCAAAGCAATCAAAAGCCCCTTTATTAGAGTTAACGTATAATTGGGACGCGGAGCAGTATACAGGCGGTCGAAATTTTGGTCATTTGGCTTTTCAGGTTTCTGATATTTATGATACCTGTGAACGGTTACAGTTAGCAGGTATTAAAATATTAAGACCTCCTAAAGATGGCTATATGGCGTTTATTAAATCCCCAGATGGAATATCCATCGAATTACTTCAACAAGGTGAAAAGTTACCAATACAAGAACCTTGGCAGTCGATGCCTAACCAAGGCACTTGGTAAATTAAAGTTACTATTGAAAAATTTCGCATTCTGAATTACATTAATTACACATTCATATACTAATATTTCAAAACAAATAATATGTCTTAGTAACACTGTGTATATCAGTGAATTTATACTATATTTTAAGGATTAACGCTTATGTTCAAAATAATATCAATAACAACGAATACCCCTGTAAAAAAGTTACAGAAGTGCATTATCGAATTAGCGTCTATAGAAAACGATAGTCATGGTACTGGATTCTTTTTAAAAAAGGGACAGCAATATTATCTGGTAACGTCTGATCATGTGGAAATACCTCGTTATTTAAAAGAAGAGTTGATGATTTCCTATTCTAGAATTGCCAATAAAGTGGCCTGGTATCCATGTTGTGATGTTTCGGATGCCTTACAAGTATCTGATAAGATTTTACAATATGATCTGTTAGATTCGGTAGTTGTTTCTGGTTATGGGTTTAATCAAGAGCGTCCGCTTGTTCACAAGGGCAGTATTTCAGATTGTGAACAAGATTATTTCATATTAAACGCAACAGCCGTGGGGGGGATGTCGGGTTCACCGGTAGTCGTAAACGAAAATGGTATTTATAAAGTGATTGCCGTTGTTAATTCGGAGCGATTTAATCCAACAGAGCAATTTCATAATGCCTGGGATGAACTTAATAACGATCGAGATGATGAAGTAGTATTGAACGAAAAAAAGCGACAAGCATTATTAGATAGCTATCAAAGTGGCCCAACAATAGAAGATGTGGAGCCAAGGCTTATATTTAATAATTTATTAGATCGTTTGTTAGCTAATCGATTGATTAGTGACTGGAAGTTGACTAATATGGGTGATTTTTTTGATGATTATTTTAAGCATTGTGATGACAACGAATTACAATTAATACTAAATAAGATTACTTACAGGGTACTAAGTAGTTCTGTACAACAACATATCATTCAAACTTGGAAAGCCTTTCAAACTATATTAGGTCAGGGGATTGATGTTACAGTAGATCAGTTAATTACGATTCCATTTAGTGATTCTGAAATAGATCTGTTATATCCAGATCAAGTTGCCTGTTTAAAAGAATCCTTTGACCAGTCGAATGCTAACCATATAAAAGAGCAAACAAAACCGAGTAAACAAACCCAATTTATAGAGGTTATGGAAACACTATTAGGCAGTTTATCAACCAATATTGTAAAAGCATATAAACTAATTTCTACAAGCAACCATGAAGAAGATAGTTATTTTGATTATTTAATTAAAAACAAAAAAAAACGTCCCAAAACTCAAAAACAAAAAAAAGAAAGTAAAAAATTAGCACAAGAGTTACATTCAATAAGTAATCAAGAGCATGTATCAAACAAACGGCCAAGCAGCCGCGAAAAACATCAAAAAGGTCAAACAAAAAAAATAAAAAGCTTAGCTAAAAAATCGGTAAAAGAACTAAAGCAGCTCATTAAGCAAAAAAAGAATCGTAGTAAGCGCAATAAATAGGCAAAAAATAAGGTTAATATCGTTAAATTTATTAAATATTGATGATTAAACTTAGTACATATAAGCAATTAATATAAATAATTTACAAAAATATTTTTAAATTATTAAAAGTAAGTATTAAGAACTTATTTATTTAACATTGATGATTAAACTTAAATCATATACAATTTATAGTTTAATAATGCAAAAATAGTATCTAAAAATATTTAGATATAATTAAGTAGCTTGAATAAAACCAAAAAGGGAATAAAGCAAGCCTGAGCTTAATAGGTAAAATAAGGAGAAAATTGGTGAGCTTAAAAGAATTTGAAAAAATCGCTAATAAAGAATACGAGTTTGGGTTTAAAACAGAAATCGAAAGTGAAACAACCCCGAAAGGATTAAACGAAGATATTATTCGTCTCATTTCTAAAAAGAAAAATGAGCCAGAATTTATGTTAGAGTATCGGTTAAAAAGTTTTAGACATTGGCAAACAATGACCGAGCCAACGTGGCCAGATGTAGATTATCCACCGATCGATTATCAAGATCTGTATTACTATGCCGAACCTAAAACAGAAAAGAAGGAATTAAATAGTTTAGATGAAGTAGATCCTGAGCTATTACGAACATTTGAAAAGTTAGGGATTCCCTTAACCGAACAAAAACGTTTATCGGGTGTTGCTGTTGATGCTATTTTTGATAGTGTATCGGTAGCCACTACATTTAAAGAAAAGCTTAAAAAACATGGCGTTATTTTTTGTTCGTTTTCAGAAGCAGTACAAGATTATCCAGATTTAATTAAAAAATATTTAGGATCCGTTGTTCCTCATACCGATAACTACTTTGCCGCGTTAAATGCCGCTGTATTTTCGGATGGGTCGTTTGTATACGTACCTAAGGATACGATCTGCCCAATGGAATTATCAACGTATTTTAGAATTAATACCGAAAATACAGGACAGTTTGAACGAACCTTAATTATTTGTGAAGAGAATAGTCATGTTAGTTATTTAGAGGGATGTACAGCGCCTATGTTTGATACCAATCAGTTACACGCTGCGGTTGTGGAATTAGTTGCTTTAGATAATGCTGAGATAAAATATTCAACCGTTCAAAATTGGTACGCCGGAGACCCTAAAACCGGGAAGGGTGGTATTTATAACTTTGTAACGAAACGAGGAAAATGTTTAGGTAAAAAGTCAAAGATATCTTGGACACAAATCGAAACGGGGTCAGCCATTACATGGAAGTATCCTAGCTGTATGTTAATTGGCGATGATTCGGTAGGGGAGTTTTATTCGGTGGCGTTAACCAATCATAACCAACAAGCTGATACTGGAACAAAAATGATCCATATCGGAAAAAATACAAAATCGACCATTGTATCCAAAGGAATTTCGGCCGGTAAATCTAAAAATGTTTATCGTGGATTAGTGCAAATGAATAAATCAGCTAAAAACTCTGAAAACTTTACTCAATGTGATTCGATGTTAATTGGAAGTACTTGTACAGCTAATACGTTTCCTTATATCGATGTAAGAAACGGGTCTTCAAGTTTAGGTCATGAAGCAGCAACGGTTAAAGTATCTGAAGAACAATTGTTTTATTTTCAACAGCGAGGGATCGCTATGGAAGATGCACTAACCACCATTGTAAATGGCTTTTGTAAAGATGTATTTAAAGAGTTACCAACCGAGTTTGCGGTAGAGGCAACTCAGTTATTAAGTTTAAAATTAGAAAATACCGTTGGGTAGAGAGGGTTAGATAATGACATTAGAAATAAAAAATTTACAAGCAACAATTAATGATACGCCGGTTTTAAAAGGTGTTGATTTAACAGTAGAAAAAGGCAAGGTTCATGCTATTATGGGTCCGAATGGATCGGGTAAAAGTACATTAGCAAAAGTACTTTGTGGTCATCCAGATTATGAAGTAACGGGTGGACAAGCTAATTTAAATGGTAAAGATTTATTAGAATTAGATCCAGATGAACGAAGTTTAGAAGGTTTGTTTATGGCGTTTCAATATCCAGTAGAAATACCTGGCGTTAATAATTCTAGCTTTTTAAGAATGGCCTATAATGCTAAACGTAAATATCAAGGACACGATGAAGTTGATCCAATGGATTTTGAAGCTTATTTAGAAGAAAAGTTAAAGGTACTATCCATGAAAACGCGATTTTTAGATCGAGCTGTAAATCACGGGTTTTCGGGTGGCGAAAAGAAACGAAACGAAATTTTACAGATGTTAGTATTAGACCCTGATGTGGTTGTATTAGATGAAACTGATTCTGGTTTAGATATCGATGCCATGAAAGTCGTATCGGAAGCCGTAAACTTTTTTAAGTCTAAAAATAAGAGTATTATCGTAATTACCCATTATCAGCGATTACTTAACTATATTAAACCTGATATCGTTCATGTATTAGCTGATGGTAAAATAGCTAAAACCGGAGAAGCGAGTTTAGCATTAGAGCTAGAAGACAAAGGCTACGACGGGGTATTTAGTGAAGCCACTGTATAGGAAAGGTGGGATTAATGACAACGATAGGAACAAAAGATATGATTAAAACAATAACCAGTCCAGTTAATTCAGGCCAAGATCCAACGTGGTTAAATGAATTTAAACAAACGGCTATAACAGAGTTTAAGGGTTTACCTAATGAAAAAGACGAAGATTGGTTGTATACCGATGTGCAGAGTATCGCTAATCAAGAGGTATCTACGGCAACAAAACAAGACGCACAGTCGTCGACAGCTGAGTTGGTAATGGTAAATGGCTTTGTTGGTTCGGTAGCTAATCGAGAGGGAATTACGATTACACGGTTTGCAGATCTAGCAACCCAACCAGATATTAAGACAACCATTAAAGAAAATGCATTTTCAACGTTAAATGCATTTCGTTTTGAAGATGGTGTAGAAGTAAAAATTAATAAAACGCAGCAACAGCCATATATTATAGACTGTCAAAGTATTAGCTCAGAATTAAGTATTGAACACCCAAGAATACTTATTAATATAGCTGCTAATGTGACGGCGACCATTGGTATCCAGCATACCGGTACATCAAACACATTTGTAAATGCTGTGTTTGAATGTCAGTTAGCCGAAGGCGCTACATTAAATATGGTTGATTGGAAAGGTAGCCAATCTAAAGTAATGCATAATATCCGAATCGATCAACAAAAAGATAGCCAATGCGAGTATATATCCTTTTATAACGATGGCGATTTATTTAGATCGGATATCGACGTTCATATCCATGATAGTGGCGCTCATTGTGAATTAAAAGGAGTATCCTTATTAAAAGGAGAAACGCATAGTCATCAGCACATTAAAATTCATCATCATACGCCTGGCTCTACTAGTAACCAGTTATTTAAGACCATTTTAACCGATCAATCGGTAAGTGAATTTACTGGATTAGTGTTTGTTAAAGAGAAGTCTCATGAAACAGATTCGGGTCAGTTAAACCAAAACTTAATGTTATCAGATTCGGCGCGTGTTATATCTAGACCGCAATTAAAGATAGATGCTGATGATGTAACCTGTGCACATGGATGTACGGTAGGACAGCTAAATCCCGAAGAAGTATTTTATATTACCAGCCGAGGAATGAACGAAAAACAAGCTAAGTCGTTATTAACATATGGATTTGCCGAAGAAGTGATCGAGTGTATTACAATAGATACATTTCGTAACGAGTTGGAATCGATATTAAAGGATTTAGTGGATGGTTATGTCGATCAATAACGAAACAATACGTCAATATCGAGATCAATTTCCAGTTTTATCACAGTCGGTAAATGGAAAACCGTTAGTGTATTTAGATAATGCAGCTACATCACAAAAGCCGACCTATGTTATAGATCGGATTACTGATTTTTTAAATAATCATTATGCTACGGTTCATCGAGGTATTTATCAGTTAAGTCAAAAGTCGACAGAAAAGTGTGATCGAGTACGAACCGACATTAAGACCTTTATTAATGCAAAGCGAGACGAAGAAATTGTATTTGTAAGAGGTACCACAGAAGCGATTAATTTGGTGGCCCATTCAACATTACACGATGCAACAGAAACAGATGAAGTGTTGGTATCGGGTATGGAGCATCATGCAAATATCGTTCCGTGGCAACAACAATCGAAACGGACCGGATGTCGGTTAGTGGTTAGTAAAATATTAGATAATGGCGATATTGATTTAGACGACTTTTTAGCCAAGATTAATGCCAACACCAAGGTTGTTTCGGTGTGTCATGTATCTAATATATTAGGAACCATTAACCCAATCGAAGCCATTATAAAAGCGGCTAAAGAAGTAGGCGCGTATGTGTTAATTGATGGCGCCCAAGCCCCCGCCCATTTTGAAGTAGACGTTCAAGCGTTAGGGTGCGACTTTTATTGTTTTTCTGGTCATAAGATGTATGGCCCAACCGGAATCGGTGTATTATATGGACGGTATGACGTTTTAGATCAGTTACCACCTTATCAGACGGGTGGCGATATGATCGAAACGGTTACATGGGATAAGACAACCTATGCCAAACCGCCATTAAAGTTTGAGGCGGGTACGCCATCAATAACCGAAATTATCGGATTAGGAGCCGCATTAGAGTTTATTAAACAGGTTGGCTTTGATTTAATTAAAAAGCAAGAAGCGCTATTATTAGAGTATTCAACACAGCAGTTAAGCCAGCTTAAAAGCTGTCGGTTAATTGGAACAGCGACCCATAAAAAAGCGATTAATTCGTTTGTTTTAGAAGATATCCATCCTCATGACGTGGGGACAATATTAGATGAAGAAGGTGTAGCCGTACGTGTTGGGCATCATTGTTCTCAGCCGTTAATGAAACGATTTGATGTGCCAGCGACTATTCGCGCGTCCTATAACTTTACGAATACAACAGACGATGTAGATCGGTTAATACAGGCTCTTAATAAAGCGATCGAGGTAATGACATGAGCGAGCGACTAAAACAGTTATATCAAGAGATGATTTTAGAGCATAATAAGCGGCCACGAAATTTTAAGAAGGTAGAGCCCTGTAGCCACGAATCGCATGGCGTGAATCCGTTATGTGGCGACGACTATTATGTATTTGTAGATATTGAAAATGATAAAATTAAAGATATCGGTTTTTTAGGAAAAGGATGTGCAATATCCAAGTCGAGTGGCTCGTTAATGACAGAGAGTATTAAAGGAAAGACAATTACCGAGGTGATTGCCTTAAAAAACGATTTTATTAATTTATTAACTAACGACCAATCAGCGAGTACCAATTTAGGTAAGCTAAAGGTATTTGAAGGTGTAAAAGAATTTCCTGCCCGAGTAAAGTGTGCGGCCTTAGTATGGCGAGCACTGGAAGATGCGATTGAAACGCAAGCAGGAGAGATAACAACCGAGTAATTGGTTTAATTAGGAGGACATAAAAATGACAGAACAATTAAATATTACGGCAATGCCAACCCCAAATCCAAATTCGGTTAAGTTTTCGGTTAACCGTGACTTAATAGAGCGGGGTAGTTTAGATTTTCCAGATAAGGACAGCGCAACTACATCCCCGTTAGCGGCGTCATTATTTGAAATAGACGGGATTATTGGTGTGATGGTAGGTACTAAATTTGTATCGATAGTCAAAGAGCAAGATGCCGGTTGGGAAAACGTACTAGAGCCAGCGACAGATAAAATTAAGACCATGATTGAAAATGGAGATAAGTTAGTCGACGAAACATTAATAGAAGCTATACCAACAGGCGAAGAAGACTCGGATGTAGTAAAAAAGATTAAGTCTATATTAGATGAAGAGATACGGCCAGCGATTGCTATGGACGGCGGCGATTGTGTGTTTCATAGTTTTGAAGAAGGTGTATTAACGTTAAAATTACAAGGAGCGTGTAGTACGTGTCCAGCATCGGTAATGACATTAAAAATGGGAATTGAAAACCGATTAAAAGAAGATATCCCAGAATTAGAAGAAGTGATTCAGTTATCATAATCACCCAATAATAAAAGGGGGGGGACTGATACCGTTAACTAGTTTTATAGCGATTTAGACTAATTAAAGGGGCGTGCATAAATAAAGCAATTTGAACTTAATATAAGGATTTAAGTGTGATAATCCGTATATAGAAATAGATGTACCCAAAAAAAACGAGGAATTTCGATGTTTAAAAAAGCGTCAAAATGGGTATTCCTATAACTACAGATAAAAAACAAGAATACAAAAAAAAATAATTTTAGGGGGGTTCAAATGGGTGCAGTAATAATTTTAGGTGCGAGTTTATTGGGGTGGCTATTTTTTAAGCGAACGCGGAAAGTAGCGACCGTGAAAGTTAGGAATAAAGGAGATGCAACAAAAACGAGAGAACCTAGTTCTCTTTTTTCGTATAATTCATTCAAAAGCACCTTTGTATTCCTGCTAACATTAGCTTTTTGCACTACCCTTGTACCTATTTTTAATGGTGCAGGCTTTCATGGAGATATTTATGCTTATATTGACACAACTTATGGTACTGATAGTGCTATAGTTGATGATGGTTGGGGTCATGGAGGTAAAAAGATTCAAGAAAATGTATCAGAAGGCACTGTACTTGCGACATTATCAGAAAGTTTAGATGCCAATGCTGTATTTGAAATGCATGTAACTACAAGCGGTGGAAGTACGGCAATTAGTGATGATACGAAAAGAGACGGAGACGACAACAAAGTGTACTTAAATGCAGCTGGTACTGATCAATTTGGTTATAAATTAGAACAAAGCGGTAGTGATTGGCAGATAGTATCTTTTGGAGATTGGGATTATGAAGCCAAAGATAAAAGTGGGGAATCAGAAGATAGTAGAGCAAGATTAGTTAGTAAAGATAGTAGTGGTACAATTCTTAGCAATCAAGCTATAAGTGGCACGTTCAGCCCAGGAAATATAGATGAAGCCACAACAATTACAACAGGTGATGATGAATATATATTAGATGATAACTTGTATCAAGATGGTGGTAGTAGTTTTGCAGATAATCTGACGGTTGATCAGATGAATTGGCAGAGTAGGACAGACTATACTACTGGTGATTACTCTGCTGGTATACCCGCATCCGAAATACCATACTTATTAAAAGTACCTTTAAATGATAAAATAGGATCATTAAATATAACCAGTGTAGAAGCTTATAAAGACGGTGAGCAAGATGCGAGCATTGATCTATCAAGTGATTTTGAGTTTGCGTTAAATTCACAGAATGAGCTCCCTGACGATTATCATCTTTTAAAAGTAACAAATACCGATAACATTAATTATAGTAATGTAGATGAAATTAGAATAACAATTTCAGTTGTAGCCAGTGGTGTAGATAGTGCTTCTTCTGAAGTTTTAAAAATATTAATAAGTGAAGGAACTGGAAATGATAATAATAATGACCACGGGAATAGCGGGAATAGTAACCAAGGTGACCAAGGCCATAGTAACAACGATGGCGGAGGTGCCCAAGCCTCAACAATAGGGTTTACTCTCGAGACCGCAGACTATATTGTATCAAGTTCAGGTCACGAACATGTTGCAGAAACCATTGAAGATGGAGATGTAATAGGAACATTGACCGAATCTGAAACTTATACTTCATTTCAACTTCAAGCAGGTAGTGAGACTGGTGGGTTTAGTGATGTTGCCAAGATCTATTTGAATGTAGATGGTAGTAATGCTGAAACTGCGGATCGATTTGGGTATGAAATAGGTGGTGATAATAATGATAAAATAGTAGCATTTGGAACTTGGGATTATGAAAATAATATTTCAGGACCTGCTCAAGTACTTTCTAAAAATGGAGACACAACTGTTAGTACCATGACGATGTTCAATATGGAAATAATGATGGAAAATATAAATGAAGACTCTACGTTTATGGATGATTATATCGGGGATGGCGGATCGCCCCTACCAGAATTAACAAGTATAGCTGAAAATTCTAATGATTATACTGAGGTATTTAATTATTTAGGTAATCCACATAAAATTGTGAAAATAGGAGGCCCAAACACAGATGGGAATCCGGTGAATAATGTACATAACATAATTTTATCGGATTATATATCAGGTACTATTGGTGATCAAATGGACATAAATGCTTACAACGATGGTTTAGCTGAAGTTACTGTTGATAGTGTAATAGACCAGGACGGTCAAGATATAGCAAATCACGGATTTTCAATTTTGGACGCTGGAGAAAATAAATTGTTGTTAAAACACACTGGAACTTTAGATTATGAAACTGCCACAGAATATAATATTACATTGAGGGTTAAAGATCTTGAAACTGATGATAATTCTGATACTGTAACGATAACAATAACTGTTACTAACGTAGAAGATGTTGACTTAGGATTTTTTGCAAATGATTCTTTAACTATAGCGGAGGGAGTCGCTGGTCCAGTAGGTGATATCTCTGCAACAGACGATAGGGGTTATTCGCTTACCTATTCATTACCGGACGGTCAAGGGAATAACGATTTGTATAGTATAGATGCAGCTTCTGGTGCATTAACTTTAAATACTGCAGTTAATGATATAATAACGAATGTTGAACATACGGTTAAAGTTAGTGTTTCTAATGGTTCCGATACCGAAACGTCAGATTTTTTAGTTACTATCGCAAATAATACTGCAAACGATAACTCAGCACCACATAGTCTAACAATAGATGACGCTGACGTTAACGAGAATGAAACACTAGTAGGTACATTAAGTGCTGTTGATGATGATGAGGGGGATAACTTAACATATTCAGTTCCTGATGGTAGCGCATATAATATTAAAAATGTTAATGAGTTACATTTAAATGAAGCTTTGGATTTTGAAGGGGAAGGAATATCAGCGGATTTAGAAGATGTAACCGTAACTGTTTCTGATGGTAGTTTAACAGCCCAATTAATACTAACCACCATTACATTAGTAGACGTAAACGAAGCGCCGAGTGGTCTGGTATTAAGAAATAGCGCAAATGACGCGGATGATCATAATGTGGATGAAAACCATACCGTAGTGGGTTATTTATTTGCTACTGATCCTGAAGGAGATGCGTTAACTTTTTCGGTTGAAGGCAACGTTTTTGAAATAGATGATGTTACGTTAAATGGTGTAGCGGGTTATAAAGAATTAAAGCTTAAAAATTCTCTGAACTTTGAAGATAATGGAGCTAATCCAGCGGATGCAGGTACCGCAAGAGTAACTGTTTCTGATGGAAGTTTAACACAGGGTCCAGTAGATTTTGAGATTACATTAGTAGACGTAAACGAAGCGCCGAGCTTAGGTGATATTACAGTAGCAAAAGATGAAAGTAGTACTGGTACCATACAATTAGCAGCTACCGATCCAGATGCTGGTGATAGTTTAAACTATTCATTCACTGGTGCCGGACAAATTTCAGTTTCAGGATCTGATGTAAGTTACACACTTCCTAGAGGAGCTGGTGCACAATACACTGGTACAATAACCGTATCGGATGGTGACTTAACAGACACGGCAACTATTACAATAACGGCATTAGATGTTGCAACTCCAGAGGATGGCCCATCTGTTATAAATGTTAGTAACGAAAGAACAGCAGCTGTAGATGAAAACTTAGGAGCAGGCCTTGTTGAGATAGCAACTGTGACCGTCTCTTTAACAGGAGGAGGTTCCGGCTCATGGTCAATTAATACAAATTCAGGAGATCACAGCAAGTTCAGTAAAGATGGGAACGTTTTAAAATTTAACCAAGAAGGTTTAAACTATGAAGCACTTGGAGATGCTAATAATGATGATATATTTAGTGTAACGATTACAGGTACTGGAGGAGCAACTGATGATACAAAGACTTTCAATGTTTCTGTAGCAGACGTAAACGAAGCTCCTGGAATTAGTTCTGATGCGGTTACAGTTGCAACTGAAGATGCAGAGTATTCCTACATACTAACATCTACAGACGTTGATGCTGGTGATGATGCTAACTCCGCTACATTTACGATTACTAAACCTGATTGGTTAACATTTGACGCAGTTGATAGAAAACTTTCTGGTACGCCAAATAACTCACACGTTGGTGAACATAACATTACAATTGATATTGCAGATGATGGCGGTTTAGCCGGTGATGCACAAACATTTACTATTACAGTAGCCAACGATGCTCCAACGATAGCTACTATTGAAGAGGATGATGTAACAGCAACTGAAGAAATACTATTTTCATATGACATTAATACGGATGACGAGGCACATACAAAGGCCGATACAACACAAAGCATTACGATTAAAGAAGGTACAGATCCATTACCTGACTGGCTTAGTTTAAGCGCCGCGGGTGTATTATCAGGAACACCAAATAATGGTGATGCTTTAGCAGGACAAGACGGGTTTTCAATAACCGTTGTGGCTAATGATGGAAACAGTGGCACCGATGAAAAAACGTTTACATTTAAAACGGTTAACGTTAACGATGCACCAGTATTAGATACTCTTGATGATAATTATAATACCGCAGAAAACGATAACCCTGTTGTATTTACTGCAAGTGCGACAGATGAAGACAACGACGATACTGCCGATCTTTCCTTTTCATTAGATGGTGCAGATGCAGATTTATTTGAAATTAATGGATCAACTGGTGTAGCTAATTTTAAAGAGGCACCTAACTTTGAGGTTCCGAGCGGAAGTGATGGTATTTATGAAATAACTGTAATTGTTACTGATCCCGGCGGATTAACTAGCCAAGACGATATAACCATTACCGTTACAGACGTTAACGAAGCCCCATTTCTTGGTGTTGTGGATGGTGATAATGAAGATGAAACTGCCTTTGAGTTAAACGAAAATGCAGATTTAAGTACAGACATAATTGAACTTCAATTTGCCGACGTGGATAGTTATAATTATGATGTAGACGAGCCTGGAGCTCACCATGGGAATAATTTCGAAATTAGAGGTGCTGATAAAGACTTATTCGAACTAGTTGATACAGATGGCGATGGTACTGATGATTCTATTCAGGTAAAAAATCAATTAAACTTTGAAGAGCCTGTAGATAATGGTGCTGACGGTGTTTATGATTTAACCATAGCCATTGTTGATAATGGAAGTTTAGAGGCTACTCAAAATATTACAATAACAATACTAGACGTTAACGAAACACCAGAGATTACTTTAACAGGAACTAACTCATTAGCTGAAAATGCAGATTTAAGCTCCGACATAATTAGTTTTTCAAGTACCGACGTAGATAGAAATGGGCATGAGCTAGCCGAACCTGGAGATCACCATGGCTATGATTACGAAATTAAAGAAGTTGGTGATTATGCATTATTTGAACTGGTTGATGAAGATGAAGATGGTATTAATGATGCTATTCAGGTAAAAAATCAATTAAACTTTGAAGTTCCTGAAGATAGTAATAATGATGGTATTTATGAGTTAACCATAGCCGTTGTTGATAATGGAACGTTAGAGCATACACAAGCACTCTCCTTAACTATAACCGACGTTAACGAAACACCAGTGATTAGTATTACAGGAAATGATGAGGATGATGATGATGACTACAGCTTAAATGAGAATGCAGACTTATCAGGGATAACGGTATCAAGTACCGACGTGGATAGAGCTGGGCATGACACAAATGATGACGATACATTTCAAACTTATACATATACAAAAAGTGGTGCTGATGCGGGAATTTTTAACATAAACGCAGATACTGGAGTACTTAGTTTAAAAAATCAAATGAACTTTGAAAATATGGAAGATGTAGATTTGGATGGTATATATGAATTAACGGTAACCGTAACAGATGGTGCAGGACTAACTACATCTGAAGACTTAACCTTAACAATACTAGACGTTAACGAAGCGCCAACAGCAATATTTGTAAGCTTAGCTGACTTACAAACAGATGTTCCGGCGACGATGACTGTTGTTATTAACGATGTGGATGTTTATGATAATCACAGTACTGGATCCTTTGATAATGATACAGATAATTTATTTGCAAAATATCAATTACTTACAACAATTGAAACTTCAGATTATACATTGGGTGAATGGAGCGACCCAGTATTTAATACCATGGCTGGAACTGTAACATATACTCGTTCTATTGAGGCAGAATTAGGACTATTTGGTACAGTAGCTAATAATTGGGATTCAGGTGGCGTTGATTCATTACAGGACGTTTCAATTGAAGTCGGAGCAATAAACGAAAATATTAATGAACACGTACAATCTGAAACGATAGCCATAAACATAGCAAGAAATACAGATTATCATGTGTATGGGACTGATGGAACAGATACTACAGCAGATGCTACGGATACTGACGATGATGGTGACCGATTATTAGATGGTCAAGAACAACAGTTTGATTACAGTTCTAAAAACCCAGATTCTGGAGGTATTGGAACAACAGATGACTTAAAAGACTACGATAGTGACGGAATTACAAACTATGATGAAATTAATGCAGCCAATACATATGAAGAAACTGCGACAGTAACAGATGCGACTTTAGCCGACACAGATGGCGATGGATTAGGTGATTTATTTGAGTTCTTAATAGCTGCTGATTCAATGATTATTGCAGATTCTAGCAAAACAGCAGCAAACTTACATGCAACAGATCCAAATGATAAAGATTCGGATGCTGATGGCATTATAGACGGTATTGAGGTACTAGGATTTAAAATAGACCTAGCATTAGATACAACAGATGACAAAACAGTAAATTATGTTACGACAGAAATTATTGTTACATCAAATCCACGAAGTGTAGATACAGATGGCGATGGTATTAATGATAACGTTGAACTTGGGTGGCAAGGAGCGTCAGGAGACTTATATGGCGAGGCAAATGCTAATGAGGTTGCAATAAATTGGAATAAGGAAAATGGTAATTCTAAAACATTTGAATTTGAAAATCTAAGTACTTATACAAACTTTTTGCAAGCAACAGCTGCTGTTCAAGATAAAACAACCACAACATTAGCAAATTTAATTACAAATCCAAACAACGCCGATACAGATGGTGATAATATTGATGATAATGTGGAGTTAACTGCAAGAAATTTAACATTTAGTGTCGACCTAACCAAAGATAGAGCTGATAATCCAACACAATTAACTGTGAGTGTTATTACAAATCCAATCTTAACAGATACTGATGGTGATGGAATCTCAGACAGTGCTGAGTTGTCTACAGATGCACCATACTCAGCGATAACAAATCCATTAGATGTTGATACTGATAACGATGGTATTAGTGATAAAGATGAACAAGACACAAGATCATTTAATATAACTAAGATCATTGATGGAACATCAAGCACTACAGCGGTAGACATAACAACCAATCCACTTGACATAGACTCAGATAACGACGGTATGAGTGACGGACAAGAATTATTATTAGTAAAATATATGAATAATAACAGAATTACTAACCCAAATGTAGCTGATACAGATAATGATGGGATATTAGATACAGATGAAGTTCAAAATAGGGTGATTACATTTAAGCTTCATAAGGAGTCTACAACTACGCCAAATGAATTTGAAGATTTTAATCATGAATATACAGATTTAACCACCGATCCAAATGATGATGACTCTGATAATGATACCATTAAGGATGGTCCAGAGCTAGCAGATGCAGATGGGGTAGAAGATTTTACTACTAGTACAACAGGACAGGATATATACATAACAAACCCACGAATTAAAGATACAGATGGAGATGGTATTGACGATAACGTAGAGTATATTGATTATTTAACAATTCAAGTGCATGAAGATATGGCTCATTACGAAGGGACTAATGCGGCAGACTCAAGTAAAGAAATTAAAATATACTCAAACCCGTTATCAGCTGATACTGATGGAGATGGAAAATACTCTGATAAAGATGAACATGATGGCTATTCAATTACTGTCTTAAAGAAAGTGGTAGATGATGCAGGTACTATATCTAAAGTGGAAACTAGTTTAGCGATTAGAACAAACTCTACAAAGCTAGATACGGATAATGATAACATATTAGATAATGTTGAGCGTGACGGATGGATAATAGCGATTGATAAATCGATAACAGGAACAGCAGATGCTCAAGATACACGTGTGAAATCAAACGCAGCCGCAATAGATACAGACCATGATACTCTTGTTGATTATGATGAAAAAACTGGTCTTAAGTACTCAATTAATAAAACAAGATATCACGATCTTGATGTTAATGAGTCGGATGATATCTTTACATCAGAATTAGTATATACAAACCCAAGTAGTGTGGATACTGATGGTGATGATGTATTAGATAATATAGAAAAGAATGGACGAACATTTAATACTTCTTACAGATCTCATGGAGCTATAGCTGATACCGATCATGATGGTGTTTCAGACTTTAATGATGACTATCCACATGATGAATTAAGATCGGTTGTATCAACGACTTGGAAATCGCACGGTAATCATGGAATCTTACATTTTGCATCCGATTACCCTCGACAAAATATGGCGTCAAGAGAGTATGGTCCTTTAGCGTTAAAGTACATGGCTAAAGAATTTAGAGACAGCTCTGATAATATTAAGCGTATAGAGCTAATGGTCTGGACAGATATGTACCTAGGAATTAATAACTTTAATTCAGATTTAGCTATTAAATTTCCTGAATTAACTTATGATGACATGTCTGCTACAGTGAGAGGGTATCAAGTTAAACTTAGCGCTGATGGTATCGTTGGAATTGAGGCTCAGGAAGTAAAATATCCATCTAGTCCTGAAACTTCTCATCAAGAATATAGAGTTAAAGGGTCAGCGGTATCCGATCCAGCTATAGATTATTATAAAGGTAATGATTTCGCGATATTCGGATTAACTGGAGAAGTGGGTGCTGCAAACAGTGGAGGAGACTCTGGAACAAACGCTGGATGGCAGAACTTGTTAGGTATGTTTCTTAAGGGTAACGCAACAAAGATAACAGTTGTGTTTGACGACGCTCAACCAGAGTCAAAAGTTGGACGTCCTCCATATGGGTTATTTTTAATCAGAGGTAAAGATATGGGCCAATCAGATAATGGTCATGGCGCGAACTTAAAAGCTACAAAATTTGAACAGCATTTACCAGGAGAGAAACTTTCAAACCGTTTCTTAGAGGCACTTGCACTAGGTAGAGGAAGTCTAATGACAGTTACAGAGGGTGACACAACAAAAGATTTAAGAAGCAGAGAGGGTGGACAAGCCGATGCAAAAGCAGAAAAAGATGGTGTGATATTTGATACTAGGACAAAGGCAGAGAAAGATACAAAGATGATAGCTGAAGCAATGTACGTTTGGGCTTATGATAATAGTGGAAATGCATTGAAGTTGCCTGTAGTGTTTGATACAAAAGGAGCTAATCGATCAATGTTTAATGCAGCAGGTACTTTAAGAATGTCTATATCAGATACAATAAAAAATGTTTTAATGTCAGGGGAGTCTAACGTGAACATATCAGTAGATACAGCTCACACTGATACATTGAAAGAGCATGAATCAAATGTGCCTGGTATGATACAGCAAGAAGGTGTATCAAAATAAAAAAATAAAAAAATAAAAAAATAAAGGGGGAAATAATAATGAATAAAAAAAGAATAATAACAAACTTAATAGCAAGTGTCATAATTATAACATTACTAATGGTTACTGGATGTGGGAAGTTATTAAACAAAGTAGAGAAAGAGCCAGACAAAAAGGAAACAGTACAAACCGTAGCGACAACGTCTCAGCCAGTTGCTGCTAATAACTCTCCGGGAGCAACAGCTACTGGAGGAAGTAGTTCAAGTAACGTGGCATCGAATGCTAACTCGGGTGTTATACTAGATAATATGGGAGGGATATGGATTCCTGCTGAGAAGTTAAGAAAAAAATCATTAACAAACGTTAATAAGATACACTTTAGATGTAAAGGTACTCCCAACGATTCGATAACATTACAAGTTATTGATAATGGTAAAGTTGTTCATATTTTGACAGCAAACCTAGGCGCGGAAGGAATTGTAGCTCGAGATATAGAACTTGAGTCTTGGGTAAGCAATGTGATTGTTGTGAGCAAAGGTAAACAATCTAATGCTGTTGTTGTGGGTAATAACCTAACCGTTAGTATCTAACGATTAAAATTAAATAAATTCTTTTTTTATTCAAATACTAAAAACAGAAGTCTAACCGGCTTCTGTTTTTTTTATATTAACATTTTTTCATGTTTGAAAATAGCCAAATAAGGGAATTATTAATGCATAGGCTTATAATTTTTTATTGGTAAAGTTAAGGACTTGGAATGTTTTTTCAATTAGTGCAAAGAAAATGGTTTAAATGTATTATTCAGTGGGTGTTTGTTTATATCTTAATGATATTTTTTTATTCACAAATGATTAGTGCTTCAATAACTAGTATATCTCAGTCTTCAAACCTAACATTATATAACAATCAATCACTTATTTTAAAAGATGATATTATTAGAGTGAACGAAAATATAATAAATATCAGTCAAATTTATCCAACGATTAGTAATAGTAATGACCAATTTACATATAAAATTACTGGCGGATCTGATCAGTTACACTTTAGTATTAATGAAAATACAGGAGATCTAAAATTTAATAAAAGTAAGAGTTATGAATTTCCAGAAGATAGTAATCAAGATAATCGATATATTATAGAAATTAAAGTGACAAACCAAGAGAATTTATCGGATACCGCTACTTTTACTGTTATTGTTGTTGATGTAAATGAACCGCCGACAGATATTACTAGTGAAACAGATCTTATGTTTAATGAAAATACTCAGCCATTCGTTGAATCACTGCAACTGATAGGGGTAGATGAAGATATGGCTAATGGACAAGAGTTAACTTTTAAATTATTAAGCGTAAAAGGAACAGCAAAACGGTTTGTACCAGCTAGTCAAGTTTGGGTTGACGATGAAGCTTTCGACTTAAAATCTTTATTTAATTTATCTTTAGATGGTGTTTTAAAAGCAACAAGCGTATTAAACCATGAAGCCTTAGATAATGGTGTTAGTAACGTGTCTTCAGTTATTTTAAGAGTTAAAGTATCCGATGGCCTTGGATTTTCATTTAGTAAAGATTTAACGTTAATTATTAACGATAATAATGATCCTATTAATATTGATGTTTCAGATGGATTAATCGATGAAATCATAACAGACCAAAGTTATACAGAAGAGTCTAACATATTTGTAAAAGATAAAGATACCTTAGACGTAGTAAGATTTAATGTTTATGACGAAGATCATCAGTATCCCAATACATATACTTTAACTGAAGACATGCTATCATTATCTGGAGAGGATAAAGATAAGTATCGGCTTAAGTTAACCAAAGAAGACTATGATATGTATGTCGAATTAAGAGTGGTGGGGGATAAGACTACTCATAACTATGAAGACAAAAATCAACATCTTATAACATTAACGGCTACGGATAAACATAATAGTAGCGATAGTGAAGATATTGTAATTAACCTAGTCAATCAAAATGATCCGCCAACAATGATGTTTATTAGTACCGTTTCTAATAAGTCAGTTTTTGTGACTGGGATTACAGAACAATTTATGATTAAAATTTTTGATGAAGATACCTCTAGTAATTATGATGGGTTTGCCAACTATACTATTTCAAATGATATTAATAGTGACTATTATTCGATAAGTTATGCAAGTATTGATAAGCATTCAAATATTCATATCATTAATGTTAAACCAACGTTAAATCTATTTGAAACAAGTGATACCTGGGGAGAAAATGAAAAAATGGCGTTAAACAGTGAAGACTCAATATCTGGCGCATTAATTACGTTTTTTGCAACCGATAAATCAACGCCAAAAAATAGATTAGAAGAAACCTTTACTATCACTGAAATAAGACGAAATTCAGATGGCTCTAACGAAACAGGTGCCGATAATATCTGGGACGCAGAAGATAACGATGATGATGGTGATTTATTATTAGATCAACAAGAACAACAGTTTAACTATAACCCTAAAAATCCATATTCTAAATCTCTGAACAGTCAATCTGAATCTGAATTGTTAGATAGTCAAAAAGATTACGACTTTGATGGTATTACCAATTATGATGAACTAAATGGGACATTATTATATAACGAAAAGCCAGCAATAACGTCCGCTATTAGTGCGGATTCGGATAACGATGGGCTAGGTGATTTATTTGAAATTACGGCAAAAGAAACAGGGTATTCTTTAGTTATGGATAAAAAAAATATGCTAAATACGATTAAAAATCCTTATTCAACAGATCCAAATAATAAAGATACGGATAATGATGGTATTATTGATGGTCGAGAAGTCCTGGGGTTTCTGTACACGTTTAGTTTAAAAGATAGATCTGAGACCGTAGAATTTACTACGAATCCAATATCTAAAGATACGGATGGCGATGGATTAAATGATAATATCGAATTAGGCTGGGCAGGCACTAGTGATGACGATATTCTAGATACTTCAAATAAAATTAAGGGAAGAGAACTAACGTTTTCTTACGAAAAAGTTAGTTCCTATGCCGATGGCAATCCATCGACAGTATCTACACAGTCAAAAAAGGAATATACCATTAATAATTTAGTAACAGACCCCACGTTAGTAGATACTGATGGTGATGGTATTAGCGATAATGATGAATTAACACCTACTAGGACGGAGTTTTATATTGACTTTACAAAAGATGGAATTAATAACCCAGTTAAAGTTGAATTAGACATCATTACCGATCCAACAAAAAAGGATACTGATGAAGATGGGATTTCGGATAGTGAAGAATTATCCAACGAGGGACCGTATCCTGCCGTTACAAATCCTAGTGATAAGGATACCGATAATGATGGACTATCAGATAAGGATGAACAAGATGGCCTGAATGTAGGACCTGTTAAAATTACCTATGAATTAGAGGGTAAAAAAAAGACGAGCAATATATGGTTTAACAGTAATGAAACCAAAACAGATCCATTAAATATAGATTTTGATTTAGATGGCCTTAGTGATGGTCAAGAGATAAGGAACATCTACTATTTAAATGAAAAAGTATATTTAAATCCGACACTTGCGGATACTGATAAAGATGGGTTATTAGATGGAGAAGAAGGTATAACACAAAATATTACATTTAATATTCAAAAAAGAAAAACAGAAATAGATGATATTAATAACCAATTTGAATTTATTACATTAAGCAAACCCATTCGAACTAATCCTTTAAACTACGATACCGATGGCGATTTAATTGATGATTCAGATGAATTGTTTATGGAGGAATTTGATCCTGTAAAATTTCAATCAGGTGAATTGCAAGACTTGTATAAAACAGATCCAACGCTAACCGATACAGATGAAGATGGTCTGAGTGACTATCAAGAATCGGTTATTGGTCATGATCTAATGATCCGCGAAAAACTAGAAACAGTACGTTCTAACCCAACCTATGCAGATTCGGATATAGATAATCGTTATTCAGATCTTGAAGAAATTAATGGTTATAAATTAGATATCGAAAAGTATGTAACTGAGGTTAGTCAAAAAAAAGAATTAAAAATAATTAAATCTACAGAACATACGATACAGACAAGTCCTGTTCATCATGATACGGATGGAGATGGAATACCCGACGTTGAAGAGCGTGGTGGCTGGGAAATTGAAATTAATAATCAACCTAATATTTTAGTTAAATCTAGTGGGAATTCAAAAGATACAGATGATGATGGAATATCAGATTTCCTGGAAAAGAAAGGGTATAAGATGACCGGATATACAGATAATTCTGAATTTTCTGATATTTTAATTCAGACAAATCCCAGTAGTTGTGATACAGATGGCGACCAAGTACTCGATTTAGGAGAAAAAATAGGGCGCGATTTAGACGAGAATGGATCGATTGATTCATTGCCGACCTTAGGTAATGACCGAGATAGTGATAATGATGGGTTGCCAGATTTATTTGATGATGAAGGACTTAATAGTAAGGTTGACACGGTAGAGTTAACCTATAGTTCGAAAAGTGCAACGGGAGTAAATTACTTTTTAGCAGATTACCCAATAAATTTATCAAAAAGTCCAAATTATGCGGGAGTTAGAGTTAAATATAAAGGAAAAGAAAGTTTTCTTAATCATAAAATTGCTAAAGTTGAGATGATTATCTACTCAGACTATATTTATGAATTAGAAAATAATAACTGTGATATTGCAATTAAATTTCCAAATTTATCTTCAAACGCCATTGATTCAGTCAAAGTTGAGAAATTTAAAGTAAAGCCTTATGAAGAAGGTAGCGGGGATAGCGGTTATATTAAATCAATGGTTATTAATCCATCTGATCCGCAACATATTCAAAATATTGACTACTCAATAATAAGTGAAAAAGAATCAACAGGAGATGATATTTACTTTAAAAATAATTCCTTTCCAATATTTAGTTTGACCGGAAAAATAGGGGGTTCACAAACTAGTACTGACGAAGAAGATGACTATTTTGATATGATAACAAAAAAAACTGGACGGAAAATTACAATCGAATTTAAAGTTCCACAAGATAGGTCCGCTGTTGGGTTTTTACCTTATGGTTTATTTTTAATTAAAAAATATAATAATGTACTTTACGAACATCATTTGCCTAATCAGATGATTTCTGATAACTATCTAAATAAAATTATAAGCGGAGATGTTATTTTACGCTTATATCAAACAAAAGATCGAGAATTAGTTGATATTCGAAAAATTTCAGAAATAGATGGATCGACGCCTTGGGAAGAAAAAACATATTTACAACAAAAAGAGTTTATTATAGATAATTTAGAATTTAATCGACCAGAAAGTGCAATTAGTAACCAGCGATTAAAGTTGCCGGTTGGTTACTTAATAGTTAATGATAAATTTATATTTAAAGACGAAGGTAAAATTAAACAAGATCTTCCGATGTTAATATATCAAAAAGTACTATCAGCTATAGGTATATTTATTAAGACCAACAAACAGTCTCATGGCAGTGTAATGTCTGTAGATGAATGTATTAACTCAAGAACATACAATGATGGCTTTTATATCCTAAGCCCATTAGAAGAGTAAATAGTTAAGCTGGGATTAGTTCATCATTGCCCATTAATATATTAGTAACTTCATCAATATCAATAGCCTTACCTTCGATTGAGTCGATATCAATAATTTGGGCAAGTAAATGACGTTTTTGTTCTTGTAATTGATGAATCTTTTCCTCTATTGTACCTTGAGCAATGCATTTATAAACCATTACTTTTTGGGTTTGTCCCATTCGATGGACTCGGTCGGTAGCCTGTGATTCAATCGCTGGGTTCCACCAAGGATCTAAATGAAACACATAATCTGCTGCCGTTAAGTTGATACCAACACCACCAGCTTTAAGAGAGATAATAAAAACGCCAGAGCCGTTTGCTGATTGAAAACGGTTAACAGCTTCAATCCGCTTTTTAGCATTAACACTACCGTCGATACGTTCATGGTAAAATTGGTTTTGGTTTAACCAAGTTTGAATAATATCTAACATTTTCGTGAACTGAGAAAAAATAACAACTTTATGTCCTTTATGCATTAACTCGGCACATTTTTCTTTTAATGTTTCAAACTTAGCAGACTCTATATCCGTTCCATCAAACTCGGGTAATAGTCCTGGGTGTGTACATACTTGTCTCAACTTAAGAAGCGAGGTTAATACATGCAGCCGTCTATTTTTACCAGCAGAATCTCGAATACCTCGTTGAGTAGCTGTTAAAACAGTTTTATATAACTCTAGCTGAGCATCAGAAAGTGGACATGTTAATGTGATTTCTGTTTTTTCTGGTAACGAATCTAACACCTCATTTTTTTCTCTTCTAAGAATAAACGGTTTGATTTTAGTTTTTAAAAAGTCACGAGACCCTTGCTTAATATCATTATCAAACTGCGATTTAGTACCTAAAAATGAAGGCATAACAAAGTCGAATAAATTCCATAAATCTTGTAATTGATTTTCGATTGGGGTACCCGTAAGTAATAATTTAAATGACCCGGTAATTTGTTTCATTGCTTTAGAGATTTGGGCCATTGGGTTTTTCATATATTGAGCTTCATCAACAATAACCACTTGAAAAAACATAGACTTAAACAATTCTAAATCATTTTTTAGAACACCATAAGTTGTAATAATAACATTAACATCTTTTAATTTGGATACCTGTTTGTGACGGCCAGGACCGGTATAAATAATAGACGACATGGAAGGCGCAAATGTTTTTAATTCTTTTTGCCAGTTATATAAAACATTCGTAGGACCAACGATAAGAAATGGTCGCTCTTGTTTTAATGTGGTTAAAAAGGCAATTGTTTGAACAGTTTTTCCAAGACCCATATCATCGGCTAATATACCACCTAAACCGGCATTATTTAAAAAGCTAAGCCAATTTACACCTTGTTGTTGATAGATTCTTAAACTTCCTTTAAACGAGGCTGGGATTTTTGTGTTATCACGAGTATGAGATTGTTGTATCGTTGATATTAATGATTGAACATCTTGATTGCTTGAACTGGATTTACTACAAGCCATTAACGGTAATATTTCTTCTTTTCGAAACTTTTTTCCTACTTTAAATGCTCCAAATTGAGCAAGTTTTTCAAGTTCTTGTCGCGACTCTTTGGTTACTTTGACAAACCCTTTTTTAGTTTTTAAAAAACCTTTGTTTTCTACCATTAGCCGAGCAATTTCTTGCAGTGACATTTTTTGATCTAATACTTGGCAGCTTGGCTCAAAAAAGAACCAATCGAGTCCACTGGATGCATTAATTCCATATTCTAGATCGATCGGAGTATCAAGAATAGTTAAATCGGTTATATTAGAGGTTACTTGCCAGCCACGGTTTTTGACGGTAGGGATAACTTTATCTAAAAATATTCCGATATCAGCTAAGTTTTCTAATAGAAAAGGAATATTGTTTTCGTTATACAAGGTCATTAAATCTTGTTGATAAGTAACTTCCATATCAACCAAACGTTTAATCGTATTTCCTGTTTCTTTATCTATAATAAGATCTCGTGTATCATTAACCTCGACCGGCTCATTCCCATAAAGATAAGAGAGTGTCGGGGTTAGTATCTTATTCTCAAAGTCAAGCTTTAAACATGGTGTTGGGGTAATATCTTGAGGTAATAAAAAGGAGATATCACCACGAGTTTGCCAACGAAGCGTATATTTATAAGGAATTTGAATGTTATGAATAACATGAATCGCTTGTTCTCGAGAATAAACCACAATATCTTGATCTAAGAACTTATTAATAAATTCATCTAGATCTTCTGTGAGTTGTGTTAGTAAAACCCCACGACAAAAACAAAATGAGTGTGTCTCTGTTCGTAAAACAAGCCACGATAAAGGGTCTTGTCGCCATTGCTTAATATTAACTAAACGAACATGTAGACCAGACGCTCGTGGCATTAATTCGATTGTAATAGGTAGTGTAGCATCTAATTTAACTCGTCGTGTTGGTTTTTTTGATTTTGTTTTCCAATACAATGGTATTTGATAATCGAGGATATGTTTAAAAAAGTAGGCCATATCATCATCACGAGTCATACCAAAATATAAGCGTCCATTATACGAAATCTTTTTAATGATTTTAGTTAATCGATAACAGAAATTAAGCTCATATTTAGTGAGTTGTTTTTCGTTTTTATATAAAAACTGCATAAACGATGATAGCGCTAGTGACGGTCTCTCTTCATTCCATCTAAGATGGACAGCTAGTATGAGTTGTTTATTGCCATCAAAGATAAACTCTGCAGTTGCACTTAATATTGCATCCATAACACGTAGTATATCCTCTCTTTTTCTTGTTATCAAGCTATTCATTATTTAGAAATAAAGAATAACTTACAATCAAGTGTATCTACACATATCTATTTAATTCAGGTAATCATGTGAATTAAATAATAATTTCTAGTTAAGATGAAATTAGATTTGTTATAAATCATATTTAATCATAACTAAAAAGTAATCAAACGTTAAGTATTTATTTTCTAACGCTTATATTTATTTATCGTAAATAAGCATTGAAAAGTTATATCGAAAAAAATTAATATATGTTTAGTATTGACTAAAGTTAAAAAATTTATTAAAAACGGTTAAGCTAAGAGTATTCTTGAAATAACTATAAATAGCGAGAAAAGTAAGCTCTAAATGAAATAATTTGAATGATGTTAGGACCTTAACAGTGTTAAAAAATAAACAAATTGCTTATTACCAAAACAAAACTATTTTTTTAGATCAACTGAACGTATTAAATGAATGTTTTTGTGAAGTTGTTGAGGGGCTAAACGGTGCTGAACTGGATTATTTAAGAGGTCAAAAAATAGTATGGCCTTTTGAGCTAGGTTTTTTAGAAAATGAGCAAGCATTTATTAATCCTTTTACAGATTTAGATCAAATACAGTTAGCGATTGGGTTTGAAAAAAAGATGAATTTAAAGGAATTACAACAAAAATCAAAAGATAAAATAAGGTATATTATTCCTAAATTAATTGAAATGGGTTTTTTAGTTAAACATGGAATAGATCAATCATCAACAATCGAATCTTATATAAATCAGCCATTACTTATTCAAGAAATAGGAGCTGTATTTAGTGAGTTTAATATGAGCCAGTGGCATTTAAACCAAGGAGGAAGCCCAGATTGCAAGATCGATAGTATCAAGTATCAATTTTTAAATGAGTTATATTCAATCGAGGATGAATTAGGGTCGAAGTCATTTTTGATTTTAATGAAGCAATTATTTAAACAAGAAATCAAAATAGATAAAGTATTTAATTTTATAAATACCCTAGAAACGATCGAGTCTAAGATAGACGACATAACGCACATATATCATACAACCCCCAACCAGTTATTTCCAAACTTTGAAACTGGTTTTAAACAATTAAAACTAGACTATTTAAATCATAAGCAACATTTTAAAAGTAATGAAATAGAAAAACAAAATAAAGAACTTTTAGATAAATATAATACACTAACTAGGTTATTAGCTTGTTATCAAGGGTCAGAGCTATCCATGGAAAAATCAAAGTTAAACAAGATTTTAAGATATTTATATTTTTTACAAAATAAAACAGGTATTACTGATTCAACGATAGTTGCCGAATTTATGATGAAAAATAATAAAGATCTTAACCATAATATCGAAAGTGTAGTTACTGTTTTAAATGAAAAAGGGACGACATTTGATTCTGTTTGCCATAAATTAAATCATATGCCAGTACTTAATGATAGTATAATCGAGGCATTTATTACGGCTTGGTCATCCATAACAGGACTTAGCTTTTCTGATCTAAAAAACAGATATGATCAGATTAGGGACGGTATTCAATATATAAATATGTCATCATTTGTTATTGGAAAGAGTAAAGATTTAATGAAAAATGAACAAATTATTGAACAATTAAAGCAGTTAATTAAGAATTTTGGTGCCTTTGAAGATGAGTTAAACTTTAGAGTGGTTAAGAATTTTGACCAAATAAAGACAGCGTTGGATGAATACTTATTAAGCTATAGAACAAATTTAATTAATATTAATCAATATAATATCGGAAAAAAAGCATTATATCTGATTACAGAAATAAAAAAAATAGGTGAAGACCCATTTGTAAATGAACTAGAAGATCAATTGATTAGCCATTATTTTAATGGTACAAGAAAAAGTGAGTTAGTTACCAGTTTGAACTTATTTGAAACGTACTGTCAACTAAACAAACCAATAAAAAGCCAGTTAATTAAAACAGTTAAATTATATTTAGAAATATTTAATGAATTAAATACCAAGTATATTCAGCATGCCACAATATCAGGAACTAAACCTAAAAGTAAATTTAGATTAAAACGAGATGCCTTTAACCGAATGGTTTTCTCTTGGCTAAAAACTCAGTCTAATCCAGTCGTAAAAGAGATATTAACAATGTTAAGACAATCAAGAAGTGAGGCTTGTTTTTGTTTTGGTTTTTTTCCAGAAGTATATAAACTATTAAACGAAGAAGATGGACATTATCAACAAAAGCAACAGGACTTAAACGATGCATTATTGTTAAGCTTATCCTCTTCTAAAACACAGTTTTGTCAAAAGCAAATTAGAAAACTTGTTTATGATTATTTTAAATCGATTGTATTTGGGGCTCATAAACCAGTAAACATAGCTCAAGCCAATCAAAAAAGTGATACTGAACAGTTAACTACAACCAAACGCTTAAATCGTTTCCATATCCGATTTAATAATGTGATTGGCGATAAATGGTTATCTAAGTTATCGATAAAATATGATAATTATAGTTTGTTTTTAATTATCTTTAAAAACATTGAAGATAAGTTATCAAATGAAAGCATGTACTTAGATCAAGAAGAGCAAGAAGAAAGTAGTTATCAAGAAAGGTGTAAAGATCTTATCACTGATCTTGTAGAAAAACCCTTAAAGACAGTTCTTACAGATTGGGAGATCTTTGAAAAGATTGGCCAAGATTATAATACGGTTGTTCAAACATTAGAAGGTTTTATTCAAGAAACAGAAAGCAAACTAATCAGTAGTAATGACTTCTATAGAGAATCGTTAGAGTTAGAGGTTAGTCACTTAAAAAGGAAGCTTATTTGGTTAAAAAAAGATTTGAATGAGTTAACTGATAATTCTAGTTTTCATGGAGATATCGATGAAGGTTCTGATCAAGAGCAAGATTTGTCTCGATCATATCAACTAGAATTTGAAACCAAGAGTAAAATTCAACGCCTGTGTAATCGGATCATTAATCGCATTTATAGTCGGATTTATTCCACGGATCTAAAAAATAAACTATGTAAAAAATTAGGTAATAGATTTAAACCGCTAACGTTTAAGGTAGCGGATATTAATACTTTAAGTGTTAAAAATTCGACACTTTTTCAGTTTTATAAACAAGTATATAAAGGTCAAGACATCGTTAGAGAGTCCATTATTAGTAGTGACTTAAAAGAGCTAAGCCCCTTAGAATTTAATAAACGGTTAGTTATTGAAATTACGAATTATCCAGATATTAAAGTTTTGGACTTTCCAGCTTTTGAAAATGAACAAAAAATATCCACATTTTTTCATGAGCTAGCACTATTAGACTACAGTCCAATTCAAATTAATAAACTTTTTGAAAATATCAAAAAGTTTTATAAGTTTGAACCTAGGGTAAATGAAGTTAATATCAATAATAAGACACCATTAATGTTAGCATTAGAGCTAAATAAGACTTCAGATTACGCCAAACAACTAATATCCTATTTAGACGATAAAGATATTATAAAAAGTGATAGTAATGGGAAAACAGCGGTAAATTACGCGATCGAGAATAATAAAAAAGATATTTTCGATTTGTTAGTAACTAAATATCCAGAGCTAAATAATATAGCGCAAAGTGATAATATTAGGCATCCCTTCTTAAGTTATATTGAGAATAATATTAAATGGAATTATTATACAAAAGATAATATTACCCCGTTTTTAGAGTTAAAATGTGGAGATAATCAATTTATGCCTATTCACTTGGCTGGGTATTATAAAAACATTGAAATGATGCAAGCATTAATAGATGCAGTTCCTGTAAGCGGTGACCGAAAAATAACAAAATCATCTTTATTTGAGATGAAAACTAGAGATGATAAGACATGTTTAGAAATAGCATGTAGAGAAGGGCACTATGAATTTGTTTTAAAAGTATTACAAAACTATGACTATTTAATTTCTGGAGAGGTAAAAAACAGTATTGGTAACACGATATATGAAAACATTATGGATATACTAGAAGATGACTTGCCACTAAACTCAAATTTAAAGAAAGATTGTCGAAATATAGCGTCAAATTTAATAGAAATAAGAAAAACAGTAATAGAAGCGTTTAAAATTTTTGATATTATTTTTTATATAGAAGATGCTATTTTTTGTGATTTTATTAAAAAATACATACAATGTTGTCAAAAATATCCATTGTTAAAAAGTGAGGAGACGTTAAGGATCTGTTTTGACTATTTGGCAAGTCAACAACAAAGTCCAAACAAACGGCGTCGGTTAAGTTCTCCATAAAATACAGACTATTTATTGACAAATAAGTTAGATAAAATCATGGGTAATACGCGCGGGTGTTTGCTATGGCTAATAATGACGTTTCCTAAGGAATGGTAATCTGTTTTTTGATGTGGAAAACCTTTAAGAATACTAGTAATAGACAGTGAATACGGTTGAATAGCCTTACTTAGTGCATTAAAGTCTAAGTCTTCAGATACATCAATAATTAAAGGTGGGTTAGTAGTGGAGAGATTATAGAATGTTTTCAGCTCTTTAATAGAGCTAATCAGTTTTAAATGTGGTGGTAATGAATAGGATCTTAGCTGATTAACCTTATTAGTGAATAAAATAGTTAACGGTTTTTGTAGCGAAAGAAAGATAGTTTTTTTAGTATCGTTATAATGGGTATGGGATGGTTGATCTTTAGGCAGAAAAAGGATGGATCTTTGATAACAGTCTTGCGCTAGTTGTTGATGCTTTTTTGAATTTAGACTCGTTTTAATAGCTGGCCAATCGCTGTTTATTGAAGGTTGAGATACAGATTGTTTATAGCGTGCAATTTTAGCTAACGATTTATCTAATTGTAATAATAGGCTAGGATTAGTTTTGATATAGGTTGATAGTGCTTTAATACAGTTTATAACAGAATTGTAGTCACTTAATAACATCAAAACATCATGACCGGCTAAAAAAGCCTTTATACAGGCTTGAGGTAAGGAAAAATGTTTTTTTAATAGCAGACATATTTAGATCGTCAGTTATAACCAAGCCACGAAACTGGTACCGTTTTTTTAACCAATCCGTTGTTATTACTTTTGATAAACTAGCTGGATAATTAGGGTCAATACTGGGAACCAGTAAATGACCTGTCATAATCGCTTTCGCTTGATGATTAATATGATGCTGAAAGGGAATTGTTGTAAAGAGATTGATATGATCTGCTGTTTGATTGATAGACGGTAATTCTAAATGAGAGTCGATAGCTGTATCTCCATGGCCTGGAAAATGCTTTAAAACGGCAAGTAAGTTGTTGGCCTCGATTCCTTTTCGGTATGATTGACTTAGTTTTGTAACGATATCAACATGATTCCCAAAGCTCCTAACGCCAATAACCGGGTTTTGAGGGTTTGTATTGATATCTAGAACTGGTCCTAAAAATAAATTAACACCTAATAGTTTTAGTTCACTCCCAACTGCAGATCCAACAGATTGAGTAAGGATAGGCGATTGAATGGTTCCTAGTGCCATAGCTGGTGGAAATAACGTGATATTTTGTTTAATTCGAGATACGGAGTCACCTTCTTGGTCAATCGCGATCCAATACGAAGAAAAATGTGATTTTAAAGCAAAGGTTTGTAATGTTTGAGTACAAAGTAAAAGATCTTTAGCATTATTAAATTGATTACCAATAATAACAAATCCGCCAATAGGATACTTACTAAGTAAGCGTGAATTAGAAGGGTTAATAAGAGGATCTGTTAGCTGAACTAAAAAAAGTTGAGCTACTTTTTGTTCAATAGTTAAGTTAATTGAGGATGCATGAATAAAAGAAGACGAAACTAAAAGAATAAGAGTTGATATAATAGTTATAAAATAATTCATATACAACTATTATATCAAATCAGTAGGTAGCCTTTATTTTTTAGAGTTTTGAATTTTTAGTAGTCGCGTAGTTAGTTGTTGCGCAAATAGATCAACCTTACCAGAAAAAGCCGTTTTTCTAACTTTGTTTTTTGCTGGACGGTTAGGACTGGTATGCTTAGAATTAACACGGGTAGGAGGTGGTGTTGACGGAGCTGTCGATTGTTCAGAACTTGGAACAGGGGATGTAAACGTTTCTGTTGATTGTTCGGAAGATAAGGATTGGGTGTCTGAGTTAGACTCATTAGACATACAGTCATGTTGGATTGGTGTGAATGGTTGATCGTCTTGAATTTGTTTTGCCAGTTTTAGTTGATCTAATTTTCGTTTTGCTAAAAAAATACGAATCATATTTTGAATAGATCTTGACGCTTGATCTGGATTACTAGTTGTTTTAATTTTTTTACAAGATCGCTCAAAGTTAATAAATACCCAGTCATCTTGAGGAGTATAAAAGTTAGGGTTAGAGATATATGGTTTTAAAGTTGAATATGTTGAGTTGTATGATGAGTTGTCATTATTTAAACGATCAATACTAAAAAGCGAACACCGAGGAGCTGGGATATCAATAGGCGGCGACGATACTCGTTCTCTTGCTTGGCTAGCCGTTGTCTCGTTGTTCTGCGTAACTTCTACTTGAGGAGTATCTAAAATTGTAATCCATGTAGGCGTTGACATTTCTGAAAAGCCATCTAAATCTAAGTTAAACATTAGTGATTCTGAAGAGTCTTGCGAAGCTTGAGATCCTGCTTGAGTAATAGTTAGATCAGTACTTCCTTGGGCATCCAAAGCCGCTAAATTATTAACGGTTGCTACTTGCGTTAGATTAGTCGTATTAAAAAGTCCATTCATAGTGTATTTCGTTCTCCTTATTTAATAACCCCTTAATCCCTTTTTAAATAAAGATCTAGAAAACTAGCTCGATATTGAATTTTAATATGTCCGATAATTTAAATTAACGTGAATAATTTATTACAAAATTTTGAAATCTGTGACATTATACTTATGTTATGTATGAAAGTCAAATGTTTGGTGAGTTTTAAAAGTGGGAATATTTATTTAGATTATAATATTTTTGAGTATAGCGACGTAATGACTTTATGTTATTGAACAAAATAAGAGGATCAAATACATTAAGTGCAATTTTTATTAATTTTTTAACGATAATATAATAAAAAAATTTTAGGAGAATTTTATGTCATCAAGAAAACCAATTTCCTCAGCAGGCCAACCCAGTAGCGTTAAGCGTTCATCTCCGAGATCGAAAAGAAGGATATCCACGGAGTGTCGCGAGACATCTATAGAAAGCGCAAACAGACTCCAAGGTTCAACTGGAAATTCAGAAGTAATTTATTCTCCGGAAGATACTTATGGAACTACCTTTACGAACCAATTTAAAGGTTTAGATAAGAACAAAAATAAATTTTTACAAGGTGATGATAACTCTCAAAGTAGACTCATACAGGCGTTTAAACAAAAACAAGGCTCCTGCAGTCAAAAAGATTTGGCAAATAAGCTTCAATCAAATTGGGACAGCGCAGTAGATACATCTACAAAAGCAAAAGAATTGGTTGTTCGACTTCAAGATCTTCAAGCGGGATTAAATCGAATTTCAAAAGACATAAATATTTTTCAAACACTTAAACAGAATAATTTAGATATAGATAACCTAGTAACACAATTAGAAAGTTTAAAGGCGACGGCAAAAGATACTAAGAATGCGTTTACAAAAACAGATGGCACACAAGGGTCTCAAAAAGAATGGTTGGATAAATGGATATCATGTTTGAAAGGAATTCAAACAAAACCCAGTGTTAAAGTAGAGGTTGGCAAAATATTAGGGATAGATATTCCAAATAGAGAACCTGAAAACACTATGCCACCGGCACCTGTAACAAGCTCTTCCACTCAAAGGACAGCTGTAGGGACACCCCGACAGTCGCCTAGCAGTTCCGAAGGAAACCGATTATCAGTTGATCAAACAAGACAGCCTGTGACTCCGCCTAATCCAGTAGTCGTTTCATCTGTTAGTGCTTCTCCTTCTCCTTCTCCTTCTCCTTCTTCTGTATTTGATAGCCATTCCCTTAATAGCATACAACGTATTTCTAATTTAGAACCTAAGTCAGACCTAACGTCAGAATTATATACAGAAGCTCTTGGACAATCGGCAGGTATTATTATGGGAGGACGGTGCTCGGTGACTCAAGAACATGATGCTGTGACCTTCAATTTTCATAACCAAGTTTTTCATTCATTATGTGGACGATTAATCCCTGCATTGGGAGGAGTTAATGATGAAACACTGACGGGTCTAACGAACAGTAATGGACTTCATAAGTTTGTACGTGACCCACATGCTAGTCACATATCAGGAAATTATGTAGCTAAATGGAATGGTGAATTTGCGGAGCTAAAACCGCAAGTGATTACATTAGGAAAAGCGAATAATAGTAAAATCAATGATCCAACGCAAGAAGAAGGTAAAGTTCATATTCCATCGACAGCTTTAAATTCTTTAAAAGCGGTGAATGAGGCCCTACTAACTCAATGTTTTAAAGAGATTTGTATGTCATGTCAAAATCGAAAATATTATGATGAAATGCAAAAAACAAACTACTCCGAGGCGAGTGGAGATACGAAATATGAAGCGTTTGATGAAAAAGAAGAAGGCGATTTTGCTACACTTCGTCACCCCACAACAGGTCATGGAGCGAGTCGTTTTCGTGCTTATTTGCAACGTCGTAACGTTGACGATGGCAATATATTTGAAAATTTACATTTAAACGGTAATCAGATTGTAATGGACTTTAAAGACCCACAGTCACGGGATCAAGTAACTAAATTTTTAATTCATCATAAAATCAATTCTGATTCTTTAAAGTTTGTAGAAAATTCAAATCAATTAGTCATTGACGATTTTCAATCGGTGTTAAGACAACTCCAACAAAAGCGTGTTGAATTTGTTGGTGGGATTGTTGTAGATCAAGAGGGTAATATTCAAATGGCCAAACATCATGCAACTCAGGGATATGCCTCTGGCGGTGGCCATGCATCTGATCCATGGGATGAGGTTGGGTATGCGTTTGATGCGTTTGATGAATTAGGTGTTTTTGGTGTTGCTAGTGATAAGATCCATGAGTTTTCTCGTGCAGATCGGACAGGATTAGCTATGGTATATTTGAAAGATTGCCCTGCCGTAAAGTTAAAGAAACAGGACTGTGCTAGAGATGAATTTGATGTTAATACAATTGAATTTTTTGGTAAGGATAATTTAGTGGGAACAACATTAAGAGGTGTTCAATGCGATTCTTTGAGAAAATATTTTGCTTTTGAATGTGCTAAAATAAATGAATATCTAAGCAGAAAAAATCTAAATGCGAGCTTAACATTTAATTTTGAAGCACCTAGAAACACGGACGCAACCGGAAACAATGTGACGACCTGTGAATTTAACTTGACGGTTAATGACACGGATATTAAGTTACCTAAGATGATTGGCTATTATGCACAAGATTTCTCTCGACTAGATGAGTTTTTATCTTCATCTAGTGTAGACACAGCAGGTGGCGGGTCAGCAGCAGATAGTAGTAGTTCTAGCACCGTACTCCAAGTTAGGAGCCCCAAAGGTAGTGGTGAAGTAAAGTATGAAAGTTCGGAAACGCAATCATTTGATTACCGTTATGATCCAATTACAGGCCATTTAACAGATTCAAGCGGTAATGATATTGGTGATTTTAGTGTTCCCCAAACATCGAATCAGCCCATACAAAATTTAGCAAGTTATAGTCATAGCCCGTGTCTAAAATTAGAATCGAGTATGATAACAGACGAAATTCAAAACGAAGAAAATGCAGGTGCGATTTTTATGTTGCCATCACAATTGAACGGAGCTGAATATCCAAGTCAGAATAATGTAGTTACAACCATGGATGCCTATAATTCAGATCCAACTGGAGGGCCAAGAGGTCAGCAGTCAGTTTATCCTGGTGTGGGGCAGTTTATTATTGATAATGCAGAGAATGAGACTAGTGGCGGAAAAGGTATTAACGCAATTCGAGACGTCTTAGTTCAATTAAACAATGGCTTAAGCGCTAATCCATTTATCCTGCAAAATGGTTATTTAACAGTACCAAAAGGGTTATCAGAGCAAGAAAGGACAGCCGCAATAGAAAGATTAAAAGCAAACTCTCACTTATTAAACATATTATCCATGGATAACGTTCCTGTAGCAGGCGGTGTTAGCGATGGTACAAAAACTAATTTTTCAACTAAAAGTCATAAGGTATCAATGAGATATGCCTCTGCGATTCCAGTTGCTACATATCAAAATGATACGACAGAACCAGATGAAATAAAGTTTCAACAAGACGTTAATAAGGAGATAATATTAGCACAAGTTTATGGGATCTTAAGAAACGCAGCAGCAAATCCAAAAACAAACCCTCAAAAAGTGTTCTTAATGCCATTAGGCACCGGTGCATTTACAAACAATTCGCAAGAATCTTTTCGTGACTATATTCAAACGGTTAATCTAGCCATAAGTAAATTAACGCCAAATGAAATATCAAAATTAGATGTACGTATTTTAGGATTTAAAGATTCAACATTCGAAATGGGCTGCTTAAGACAAAATATGAGTAAGCTATCAATATGTCAAGATCAGCCAGTTAGTTTAGCAAGTCACACAGTGGGAGTGGGTTCCCCTGTACTGACCGCAGCTGCCGCTAGAAAAGGAGCGCCATCAACCCATTCGAGATCGATAGATTTACCAGTACCAATAACAATAAATCAAAGTACAGCTGAAGTTGAGATAGAAAGACTAAGATCAGATCAATTAGCAGCTTACCGCACAGCCTCTCAAAAGTTTACTTTAAGAATTTCAAATGATTTTTTTAAAAATAGAGATGGGAAAATGGCTGGTGTTTTTCAAGATCCTGCTGGTAGTGCAATCAGTAAAAGTGGAAGCGGCAAAAGGGTTTCGCCAACCGGACAAGGATTGTCGGGTGTCATCTATAACGAAATGCGTGGATTGGACTCATTACCACATGTTAATGAATTTCCCCCAGGGAGCTCTTGGTTTAATACCAAAGACTTTCAAGACGATAGATATATTCTTCATACACATTCTCATAGTATAAACAACGAAACTAACGCAGTAGATAAATTGGCAGGAAGTTATTTGAATGCTTTAGAGTCTTATCATGAACAATTTAAAGATAAAGCAACTAAACCAGACCTCCATTTATGCTGTTTATCTGCTTCAATATATGGAGGGGGATATGCACTGGCACATAAATCGAAATACGGAGGGGATAACGGACATATTCATCCATCATTTTCTCAAATTGCTTTATCTAAAGCGATTGCTCAATTTACGGATAGATATGGTGCTCAATTACCAAAAATCGATTTGTTTTATTATTTCGATGAGTCTAAATTGGGAAAGGTTAAATTGGCAAGCGACGCTACAAAGTTTAAGGCTAAATTATCGGCGAGTACTTAACCTATATTTAGCTGATCGGAATACTTTATGAAAAATCGATCATAAAATCAATGATCAACGTTAAACAAATAGTATCAATATTTAAACTCAATACAAGCCTTAAAATATAGTCGTCACTTCCATAAATAATAAGCCTTTTAGATTAGGACTTGGCGAAAATTAAAAAAAGTCATATATTTGATATAAATCAAACAATATAAGGACTGGTATGTATAAACATTTAGCCTGTAAGCAACAAATGATTGTTTTTAGTGATAATAGCTTGCATAGTGATTTAAGAGTGGCTATTAAAAATGGCGAAATTTCGGAACAGGACTATGCTAATTATTTAAATGACTTATCCAGTGTTGTTAAAAAACTAGACTTTGGATCGCTTAGCCAGCAAAACAAAATAACAGAAGAGTTATTAGAAGAAGTAGATCAATTATTACTAGATACAAGCGTTATTTTAACTACAGAGCAAGATATTGATGATGGGTATACGGCTGATAGCGATTCTAATGAATCGTCAATAGATTTATTAGATAATAAAATAGAGTTATTCGATAATAAAAATGAAAGCACGTTGTCTAAATCTCAAATAGTAACAGAACTAGATTTATTTAAGGATTTTTATTTTGATAAGGTGATACAGTTAAGTGATAAAAACATAACCAAAGCTGATTTATTGATGACCGATCAAGAGTGTTATCAGCAATGGTCAATATTAGACATGATTAATGCTATTATTAAGCAGCACTGTAAAATTGGATCAGAGACTAGAAGAATAATGTCTAATTTAAAGGCAACTATTAAACAATCGGATCAGCAAACAGACGTTAAGTTTATACAACTATTAAATCGTTATACAAATTATTTAACAAATTTTAAAAAGAAAAAAAAGATAAATCTAGTTATATCGTCGGGTCGATGTAAAAATACTAGTCGACGAATTGTTTTGCAGTATAAGATTTTTGAAAAGATTTTTACTTACTTCTATATGAAATTAGCTAAGAATCCTAATTTAGGCGATGTTCTACAGACAATTTCAAAGGCTAAATCGACTTTTTTATATCCATAAATTGAAGCGCTAATAAAGAAACCAAACAATATGCTGCAAAGTAATAAAAACCAGGTTGAATAATCGCAGATAGATTAGCGGTAGCATTAGCGGATAAAAATGCAATGAAAATTCCCACAACAAAAACATCCGCCATTGCCCATTTACTAATATTAGACACAAAAGAAAATAACCGTGTTCGCCATACGGATTTAATAAAGTAACAGCTAAATAAAAGACCGGCCTTAATAAAGGGAACAATAATACTAAACAAGATAATTAAGTTAGCTACAAAATAATCTTTTGTTTCATATAAGCTATTAATACTTTGGATGATACTTCTGGTTTCGTTAAATAATTCGAAATTTGAATTTAAAAACGATATACTAGCATTAATCGTAATAATTGGAAGTGTAAGCCCAGGATAAAGAAGCACAAACGATAAAAAAACAAGTAATACAGAAATAATGTTTCGATATCGATTGAGCAGGGTATTAAAATTTTTGTAAGAATAGTTCATAATAATTTTAGTTTATCATAAAAAAAAAAGAATAATAAAATAAATGACATTTAAACATAACATTCGGGTTTTCTTTATTGGTGTTCTATGTAGTATCTGCTTTCAAATGACCGCTGTTTTAGCTGTAGATATTGAATTTGAATCAAAATTTAATGGGGCAAAGGTAAAGCCATACAATCATTATTTTGGGTACCCATTAGATAATCCTAAATTTGGTTTTTCAACAACCTACTTATCGGATAAATCCTATGTGCTCTTAAGTTATAATCTTCCAAAAAAGTGGGATAGTTATGCTAACGTCGGTATGTATTTTGACTTTAAAGAAAATGCATGGGCTCAAGGATTTCAAGTTGTTAGAGGGTTGTTTACTAATCACTCATTAGATTTTGCTATTAAAAGTCGGCTAGGCGCATTTCATTTTAATTTTAATAATGGCAAAGATGGATATGCAATTTTATCAAACACATTAGTAAGTAAAACATTTAATGAATGGTTAACCTATGGCGGGGTTCGATTTCCTATCATTAGGTCTAATGGAAACGAAATGACATTTCTTAATAAAAACGCTGTTATTTATGCAGGGTTAGAGCGCGTTATTAGTAAAGATCTTAGTGGCGTATTATTTATCGAAGATCAATTTGTGGGACTAGGTGTTAACATTAATGTTTTTGATATTAGAAAAGTAGTTGTCGGTGTTGCTTATCATATGGATGGTAATTATGTATCTATTTTATTAAAAGATCCATTTAAAAAGTTATAATAAAGAATACTTGTTTTAAATTAAGGAGTAGTTACCGGAGAAGTGGCATGTTCTTGAATATACGAAGCTAACAATTGAGACCAGTCAGGACGGTCATTTAAACAAGGAACGAGTGTGTAGTCGCCACCGCCCGCTTCAACAAAGTCTTCTTTTCCTTCCATTCCAATTTCCTCGATCGTTTCTAAACAGTCAGTAACAAATGCAGGACAAACAACAACTAAATGCTTCGTCTCTTTTTGACCTAAATCCTTAAGCGTATCGGTAGTACTTGGGGTTAGCCATTCATCTAAGCCGAGACGTGATTGAAAGCTTATTGAGTATTGGCTTTCTGATAAACCCAGTTGTTTAGCTACTAAATACGTCGTTTGCTTAACTTGATGAGAATAACAAAACGGATGTGATTTAGATGCAACTTCACAGCAGTTTTTTACTTTTCGACAATGGTTTTGGAATGGATCGGTCTTTTTTAAGTGTCGAACTGGAATACCATGATAACTAAACAAGATATGATCCCATTGTTTTGGTAACTTTTCTTGGATAGATTTAGATAAAAGATTAATATAACGTTGTTCATTAAAAAAAGGTTTTTGTACGATAAGGTCCAACGGCTGACTAATTTTTTGTAAGATAGATCTTACTTTTTCAGTAACTGTTTTAGTAGTAGCCATCGCATAGTGCGGGTATAATGGAATCAGGATAAGGTGTTTAATATTGGGTTGTTTTAATAGTAATTGTCGAATGGCATGTTCAATACTAGGATTACCATATCTCATTGCCATTTCAACAGGAAACGGAACCATTTTATTTAACTGATTTGTAACGCGCTGAGTAATCGCAACAAGCGGAGATCCTTCATCGGTCCAGACTTCAGAATAGGCATGAGCCGATTTTTTAGGCCGGACATTTAAAATGATCCCTTTAACTAAAAGTGCTCGTAAAATATAGGGCAAGTCAATGATATATTCATCCATTAAAAATTCGTCAAGATACCGCTTAACAGCTGGTACTGATGGATCATCAGGAGACCCAACATTAACAATAATTGCGCCATATTCATTAGCCATCTTTATATTAAAATAGTATTTAAGAGAATCGTCAAGCAATAAACCGCCATTAAAGAGTTGCAAAATACCAAAAAAATGAGTATAAAAGTAATACTCAAAAGCTATTTGTTCAACTATATTTGTTTGGGGAAACAAATAAAAATGGTTTTTAATCAATACAAAAGTTAAAGACATTAAAGTCGTTATTGCAAAAGGATTTTTACTATGAAACATAAATTTATCGCTTGGAGTGTTGATAATCGCGCGAAGATACTAGAGCTAATAATGGCTATAAAAATGACTCCAAAAACAAATGACAGTCAGATTATTCCTTATTTGCAACAGTTGCACAAATTAAGTGGTAATAACTTAACTCAAGCATTTGAACCTATCCTTAAGCTTAATATGTTAGAAGAGACAAAAAAAGAGCATGTACTATGTTTACTGATTTCACAATATAAAGATGAAATTAATAATATAAATCAAGTATTAAGACTATTGAATTTATCAGTTCTTTATTCATTAACAAAGGTAGCAACATATATCAAAAAAGAATTTTGTGATATATGTCCACAAATCAACCAATTTAATGAGCAGCATATTCATGAACTAACAAAAACAAAATCACCGTTTACCAGCTGGTTAGCGTTAACTCTAAATAATAAATTAGATACATTAAATTTAAATAAAATAATAGAGAGTTTTTATTTGAATTTAAGTATGCCAGATATTAATCAAACGACTCATGAATTGATTCAACTAATAAACAAAAAAAAATCGATAACTAATACTATGTACATGTACCTAAATTTTTATGGGATGGTCTTTGATCAAAACTCGATTTTACAATTTCTTAACCCAAATATTCAAATAGTTAAAAAACAAGTAATACAGCCAGAAATAAGGCTGCTGTTTACTAAGCATTTTATAGAGGTAGCGTTAATTCATGGTTATACTCAATCAATTAATCACTATTTTAAGTCTAGCATGAAATCGGAATTGCCAACCTTATCATCTCAAACAGCAGAATATATTAATAAATATGAATTAAAAGAGACCGCTGTTAATAATCGAGAAACTTGGATTTATAACATTTTTATCAACTTGAATCAAAGGATAAAAAAATCGGATCTAAGAGCTCTAATTGAAACAAATCAAACTGATAAGTTAAGTAGCCAGCAGTTACTTATTTGGAGAAATCACCCCGTTATTAAAAAATATAAAAAAGATCTAACGGACTTTAAAAATCAAGAAGGGTTAATTCGTTTTAAAGTATCTCATCATATCCACCAAAAGCCGCTGCTATCGCTTGTACTTATCGCAAGAAATTATATCGACCTAGATAACATATTATCTGATAGTTTTTTAAGACCTATTTATTTGCCTAACGATAAAGTGGATAACTTTATGGATCATTTTGTAGAGCATTTAAATACTGAAAGCTGTATACGATTAAGTGAAAAAAGCTATGATTATTTGCATAAAAAAATAGTCGATAAAGATGATGGCCTTGACGTCTTTAATCGGATCGTTGTTAGACAAAAATTTGCGGATGTTCGGTCATCGTATAACTATCAGATTATGTTAAATATGATCAAAAATAGTATTAATAAACGTATTGAAGATTTACCGATATATTTTAACGCAAGCCTTAGCAGATTGGACAAAAATCAGCCGAAAGTTGATTTTGAATATTGTATAAATTTAACGTTTAAAATATGTTTAGAAACTCAAGAAGGGTATAAGAAATTAGATACAATTTTGCTATTACTTTCCAATTATTATTATATTCAAATATTGCAATTATCACAGGAAAAAGCCAATTTATATGAGGCAAAGTTTAAACAACATGCTTGTACAGATACATTTGATACCTGGCGTACGTGTCGTATGAAGTCAAAAGAACAGATGCATTGGATTACAATGATTAAGACTACAGATTTAAAAAGTCTTAGCAAACGATTTATGACTGAAATTCGTTATTTTTCAGAAACGGTTAATACATTACATATTTGTTTTTCAAAACCTAAAATAAGTGAATTAAACGGGTATATTGTTGCTGATACAAACCAATTAAGAGAACCTTCAAAAATAGAAACACAGATTAACTTATTAAGACTAGGGCTAATATTGGATAGTTTACCATTATTGAATAGTATTGATGGTCATAAACATTTTGAATCGATTGATACCTTAGTAAATAGCAATATTTCTGCCGTTAAAAATACGATAGCTACCTCAATTTATAGTGATAATGAAAATAGTTTGATTTGGTTTTTTAATAAAATAAATCAAAAGACACTGCAAAAAATACTTGAAGCAAAATTTGATCAAAATATAACCTTTTATATGGCTGTAGACGAGTATCGAGAGACTATTAAAGAGGGGATTAAACATAGTTACAAAGACCATGGAATTATTTTAACCAAGAAAAAAATGAATCAAATTTTAATGAATGTTCAAAATAATGAACAACCAATTTTAGATAACGAAGAAAATATTATTTGGAATACAGTTTTAGTTAATTTTCGGGCACAGTGGTTTAATGCTAGTAATACCCAAAATTACATGATAATTCCGAAATCCATAAAAAGTAACACAATATTTTCGATGATCATGGAAATATCCAATTGGAAAATATTAAATCGGTTATGTTTAGATCGAGGGTCTGTTTTATGGAAAGAGTTAGAGCTAACGCAGCATATCATTGATAACACGGTGACTATTACCATACCCAGCGATTTAATAAAGCGACTATCATTAAATACGATCGAATATTTATGTCAAAAGTTAATGGGGCCCAGTCAAAAAGTATCTAGTGATGTGTTAAATATAATTGAAGCTTGTTTGAAAATTCAAAAAGAAAATAGCTATAGCCCCATTTATATCGCTGATGAAGGTTTTATTCAGTGGATAGCAAGTCTAATTATTAAAAATAGCAAAAGTAGTCAATCATTAAAAACCATATTTAAGTTATTGGAGTTCTGTGAGCTGATACTATCGGATAGTCAAAAGATTTGTTTGTTTAATAATATTAAACCAAAAACAAAAAAGAATAAAAGATTGCTTAAGATAATCGATTTTAAACATAAACAAATAGAAAAAGCCTTGTTACTGAAATCAAATAGTAATAACCAAGCTGCAGTTGAAAATAATATAGAGACATTAATGAAGCAATTTGATGAAGAACCCAGTCAACTTAGTGAAACAAAACCTAGCAGTAATTCTCCGAAAAAAAAGAAAAAAAAGAAAAAAAAGAAAAGACGAGTAAAAAAAATTGAAGATACAATCACCACTATAGACGCAAAAACAACAAGCTCTACAGCTTTATCTGGTGCTAACGAACACTCAGGAGAAGCAACCCCAACTAGCCAGATAAACAGCCTAAGTCTTGTAGCAAGTAAGCTTAATCATGAGGAGAATCCCGAAGATTGGGAGGAGGTAAGCCCAAGACGAAATAAAAAAAAGATTTCAAAGAAATCGAAGCAAAAAAAGAAACATTCATCATCTCGAGGTATAGCCCCAATTCAAAGACAGCCACGAACAAATCCTGCATCAAAACTAACAGCACCGCCGGTAGTTGAAAGATTAAACACTCCAATACAGAATTTATCGGTGTTGGAAGAGAGTCGTTCCGTTAAGGCTAGCGAATCGGAGCCACTGCCAGAAAATTCGAAATTGGAAGATGGCCAAGTTTTGCAAACTGATACTGTTAAGGCTAGAGCATTAACTTCGCAATCAGAAAATTTAAACCCTGCAAATAGCCAAGTATTTCAAACTAGTATAATGAATACATCATCATTAGACTCACGATCAGAAAGTCCAAGATCTGAAGATAGCCAAGAGGTACAAATTTCATCAGATTCATCAACAAATAGTTCTGTTTCGGGTCATCCTCTGGAGAACGATTCTACATTAGCCTGTGATCAAGTCGAGACTCTTTCGAGTTCTAAACAGAACGGAGACGAACAGGAATTGGATCAGGGATCAAACGTTGATGATGCTGATAAGGCAAGTGTAAATGATAGTAGTTTAAACTCAAAAGGCAGTAACGCCGAAGGTATCAATGTTACTGACCAAACCGTTAGTCCAGTTCATGAGCCTGTTCAGTTTAGGCCAAAAATTGGAGACTCGTTATTTTTTAAACGATCAGGGCAATCATATGCTGAGTTTATTAAACGATATCGGGAATATCTACTTATTCAAACAAATGATGCTTATTACCATTTAGATTCTCAAGATCCGCTAACTCCGCAAGAGCTACTGACCGGAGCATACCAAAACGTATGTGTTGAGTGGAATAATGGTAACTCTTATTTTGGCGATATACAAAATGGCGTTCCTCATGGTCAGGGTGTTTTTCACTTTGAACGAAGACATGTGATAGGGCCATGGCGTCAAGGCGTATCATTTTCTTGTGAAAATTTATTAATACAAGGCCATCAAGGACCTTATCCTTTAGGTGCTTTTTTTTATAAAGTAGAACACGATGGGGCTTTTAGTTTAGTGCCGGTAAATCGGATAAAATAAAGTAATATCTAGCGTTACAGTTGAGGATCAAGTAATTTTTTTGAAAAAAGTCATCAAAAAATAGCCAAAATTAATCAGTTATTTGAAAAAAGCATACTTGAGAACATAAAATACAATAGCTTTCGTTAAGGACTCTAACTAGCTATAACCATACTTAATGAATTATTTTGTGTTAATTTATTATTATGAACCCAAACATAAATCAATATTTGAAATTAGTACGGATAAAACTTTAAAAGTTAAATTATCAAATTTTAGATTAAAACATAGTCTGAATAATATATAAAAGATTTGAATTGGATAGGATTTAGTAGACAGCTATCAAACCGAAGCCCAACATCAAGACACCGTCATCGATTGATGCTCTTTGATACACCGTAAAAACGGAACACCATATAACGTCAATTTTTGTGGGCCCACACCATTAATATCCAAAAATTCATCGTCAGTCTTCGGACATTTAGCCGCCATTTCGATTAAGGGCTTATCATGAAAAATAATATAAGGAGGAACCCCTGCCTCATTAGCGATATCTTTACGAAGTGCTTTTAATTTAGTTAATAGGTCATGGCTATAGTCCATCGTAAACGCCATTTTAACCGCCGATTTTTTAGATTTAGGTTCTTTGAAAACTTGATCTTTAAACTGGATATTTTGCTTATCAAACAAAATATCACGAGATTTATGGGTTAACTTTAATAAGGGATAATCGCCCTCTGATACTGTTAGATAGCCTTGATTAATTAAAGCAAAAATATAATGTCGAATCGCAACAGACGGGAGCTCTTTTAAAATGCCGTAAGTACTTAACTGGTTATGTCGGTTACGTAACAGCATCTTATTTTTAGAGCCGTGTAAAACATCAATGACATAATTAATACCAAACCGCTGATGTAACCGATACACAGCCGATAATATCTTTTGTGAAATAATAGTGCCATCAATCATTTTTGAGGGTGATATACAGTTATCACATTGCGAACAGTTGGATGGGGTATAAGTTTCGCCAAAATAAGATAACAGCTCCACACGACGACAAGCGACCGAATCACAAAGCGCAAACATTTGCTCCGTTTTTCGTCTCATAGCCGACTGGATCGTCTTGCTCTCGATATCATTTAGCATTCTCTTTTGTAAAATAAGGTCTCGAATACTATACAACAAGACACATTCAGACGGTAAACCATCTCGACCGGCACGACCGATTTCTTGATAGTATTGTTCCATGTTTTTGGGCATATTTAAATGAATCACAAATCGAACATCCGGTTTATTGATACCCATCCCAAACGCGACCGTTGCCACTAAGATATCGACATCGTCATTAATAAACTTGGTTTGGGATTTTTGTCGATAATCATCCGAAAGACCGGCATGATATTTATCGACTTTATAGTTGCTTTTACCCAGTTTTTCGCAGATTGTATCCACTTCTTTACGGGTCGCTGCATAAATAATGCCCGACTCGTTAGGGTATCGCTTGATACACTCTTCGATTTGTTTGATACCATTTTGTTTTTCATTGATCTTAATCAATAGATTCGGGCGGTCAAAGCTACTAGTAACAACGGTCGGTTGATTTAAATTGAGCTGGTCAATGATATCTTGTTTTACATCAGGCGTTGCCGTAGCTGTAAACGCACCAATCGGTACATCTGGAAAATAATCTTTTAAGAGCCGTAACTGACGATAGTTAGGTCGAAACGAATGGCCCCATTGCGAAATGCAATGCGCTTCATCGATAATAAAATACGAAACTGGGATCTTTTGTAGTTGTTGAAAGAATCGGTCATTTCCAAACCGTTCAGGCGCAATATATAACAGCGGGAACTCGGTAACATTATACATAATATAGTCCACTTCAAAGGCGTCTTGCGAACTATTAACAAAGGTGGCATTGATCCCTTGCTTTTGAAGTGCCATAACCTGGTCCTGCATCAGCGCAATTAACGGCGAAATAACAACACAGACCCCTTTAGATATAATAGCCGGAAGCTGATAACAGAGCGATTTTCCTGCACCAGTAGGTAATATACCGACGGTGTCATGACCTGCCATTAACGAGGATACAATATCTTTTTGGAAAGGACGAAACGAATTGAACCCGAAATATTTTTTTAGAGAATCTTCTAGTGACATTGACATTAATAAAATGGTAACTTTTTCTGTTCAAAGATGCAAATAAAAAAAGGGTTTTAAACTAGTTTAACGACTAAGCCAATAACGGACACCGCCACTAACTAAAAGCTTATCGCGATGTAGTTCTCGCTGTTGGATACTAGTTCCTAAATTGCCATACCGGGTATGAACAAAAAGGCCCAGTTTAGGCGATAATCGGATCTGACTCTTAAGCCTAAAGTAGTAGTTAAACGTTCCGCCAATAGTAACATCCCAGCGATGTTCAAAACGCTGGTTACGAGAATGAAAACCAACCGAAAACTCGTCGGGCCCGTCAATACCAAAAAGACGATGTTCGTATTCTAAGATGTAGATAAACTGAGAATTAGCTTTTTTTATGATTTGGGTTCGCCATGAGACATGATCTTGATTTAGATAGACATTAGATTCTGGGATAGCGCCAAGCTTATTGGACGAGCCGGACTTGAACTCTAATAAACCAAATTTGACATAATTAAGTACCGAAATCAAAGAGAGTAGGGTGCCTCGCGATGAAAGTAAGCTATATTGATAATATTTACGGAACTTTGTGATCAGTTCAGGGTTATTAACTGTCGGGTAATCCTGTTTATATAAATGAAGGTTAAGTGAATTGACATAAGAATAAGGATCTAGAGATAGACTAACTTCATTTCCTGCCGCTAACTCATCTTCAACCATTTTAAAGTAGCTATAGGGAGTCCCTTTTTTAATGAGATAAGAAATGGACTTAAATATATTAAAATAGTTAGAAAAGACTAGATTTTCGGCAAGTATTGTTGACGATTCGATTTGACGGTTAAGACCAGCAGCGCTTTTTAAGCATCTTTCAGAATAGGTTAGTGGTGTCAAATTGCCATGAAAATGGGTGGCAGCACCTTTATGAGGGTTTATAAGTAACTTAACAAATAATTCGCTAGCGGATAGTTCGGCTGGTAACGAAGTGCTACTTGATGGTGAATATTTTGGGTAACCACCAAAAAGAGCATATGTTTGACCGTGTCCGATTTCGTGTAACGTAATATCCGATGCCAATGATAGTGTTGTATGTGCATAATAAAGTGGGCCAAGAAACAGGACTCGCCTAACAAACGATTTTTCGGGTTGGAT
>QFBS01000009.1 GCA_003265895.1 Candidatus Marinamargulisbacteria bacterium SCGC AG-410-N11
GATGTTCTAAATAGGGATCTACCGGAAGAAAATATAGATTTGTTGCTTTTATTATGTTCAATAGTGGCGCTAGCTGGGTTTGTTTAAGTGCACGCTGAGTGTAATAGTCGCGCATAAGGTGCATGATAAAAGGATTTGATTTTGTGCTATTTGAGATTACTTTCTTTAATACTAAAAAGGATTTAATTTTGTGCTATTTGAGATTACTTTCTTTAATACTAGTTTCATTTATCAAACCCTTATTTAATTTATGTGTTATCAGATTGGGATTATCCTATTGATTTTTGATTAAATAGGCTACGTTGATGGCTATTTTAGCTAATGATTCCCCTTTATTTATCGCAGACATCACGACATCACTAAATGGTTTATTGATTTGATTAGTTAATAGATCTGCCATATACCGTTTAATGTAGATATGCTTTACAGGGTCATGGGTATTTGATAATAGCGATTCGCAAATTAGTAACGGACGTTCCATTATATAGCATTTGTTGATTTGGGTATCGATGTCTTGAAAGTTATAGGATGAGTCATCGGTAACACAATTGAAAATAGCATTAATGTCTAGCATATCGGTTAACTTAATGGCTTGTTCTATGTCTGATTTTTCGTTTTGGGTATAGTTATTTTTGAATGATCGATCACCGTTATACTTATCGAAAATAGTATCTAAGCGGTTAGCTAAGTGCGTACAATCAGATTGAAGGAAGCTATGTTGTTTAGAGCTAAAACTTAGTAATTTACTAGCTAAAACTCTAATTTGAATGGGTCTTATATTCGATCTTCTTTTACGGTAACCGTTTGTTTTTGATGCTTTACTGAACAAGGTTATCGTTGATTGGGACGGTTGTTTTGATATTACTTTCGATAACATGACGTAGCCTACTTTCACTGTATATTTTATTATTATCGTTGTTTGGTGTTAAAAAGTTGCAGTGTATTTGGCGTTATTGATGGCTGTTATTTCTTAAGGTTGTATAAACCAAGCAACGACACGATGGCTTTGGGAGTCTATTTGTTTGCGTTACGCGATCGGTTGTGTGTGACCGTTACAACTCGTGTTGCTGGGATAACCGACTCTGATATACGCGCTCTTTTGGTTCTCAAATGGCGGGTTATAGGCGCTCTTTAGGGAGTGGGTTTGGGAGTCTATTTGGGTTTGCATTGGGTATAGGGATTGTTTTTGGGTGCTAGAATTAGGGGCATTGGTTGGGTTAGTCTTTATTTTCTCTAGTTTGGGGTCCATTTCCGTGGACGTTTATTTGGTTATAAACCGTTATTATATTTTTCAAATGTTCTATGGTCTCTTCATCTAAATTGTCCAAAAAATCACTCAAATTGTTATTTATTATACAATGTTCTAAAAAGTGTCTTAAAGGTTCAATATTTCCCCCTTCCACTCTGAACCGATGAACAGCGCTTGCTATACTTTTTATTCTAGCTTTAGCAATTTCACTACTTTGTGTATATTTTAATTCTGAAAAAACTGATATATTTTTTGAGTAAAAATTTCTATAACTTTCTGAATCAATTCCTCTATTAAGACCCGTTATAATATCATCTAGGGTTCCCGTGCTGCTAAAAGGGAGTCCTTTTGACTCTTTAATATCAGGAAATGCTTGGTCATATGCAATTTTTAATTGTTTGAAAAGTAGTATTTCTTCATTATTGAATTTATTCAAAGATTCTGTAAGAGGTTGATTAGTTATATTTAGGACCTTTCTAGATAAATTTTCTAACTTTTCTTTAGATTTAGTTTCAACGGCAGAATTACCTGACGCACCTAAAGCATTAATTAATTTTGTCATTTTTTCAACAAAGCCTTGTGATTCTTTAGTGAACGTTAAATAATAGTCATTATAAGTAGCTGTGTGTTTATATTCTCCAAAACTGCTATTAATAAACCTTATCGTTTCAGGAATATCTGAATCTGAGTCTGAGCTTGATCTGGAAGTGGTAGACATAGAAGAAGGGGAATCTCTTCTATTAGTTACAGGATGCTCTAGCTCTGTATCACTACCAAATATTTCGTTTAATCTGGAAGTGGTAGACATAGAAGTAGGGGGATCTGTTCTTTTAGTTACAGTATGCATTAAGGGCTCTAGCTCTAGCTTTGTATCGCTACTAAACATTTCGTTTACAATAGAATCAGAAAGTTCTTGACTATAATTATTTAATCTTTGTTTTAACTGTTCGGTTGTGATTGTTGGCTGATTTTCCTTCAACCAATTATCCAGTTCATCATATTCATTTAAATTTTCTATAAAGGCTTCAACACTAGCTTCTCCTGTTTTTTGATATAGTTCAATTAAATTATTTACATCTGTTATTTCGTTCAATACAAGTTCTATATTGCCTAAATTATAATTTTGAACTTGTTGTTCAATGGGGGTCTTCTCTTTAAAGAAAACATCGAGGGGTCTCGCAACTTGGTCTCGATTAGTATCTTCTATGTTAATGCGGGGAAATAAAGACTTAATCGCTTCTATTATTTCGCCTTTCTTAGATAAATTGTTTTCTGAATTTAAAATAAACTCAGTTAAAAACTTTTCACAAAAATGTAACTTAAGACGGTCTTTTTTGACTATCCTTTTTATTTCTAATAAGTTACGTTTTAATTTTTCTATATCTAGGTTTGTTGCTAACAATCCTTTACTGTGTTTCTCAAATTCACATTCTAAGCCTAATGTTGTTTTTATAAATTTGAATAATTCTTGTATATTTTGTTCATCATTTTTGGCAACTATTTGTAAATTCAAACCTATTTCTTGCACTGTTGCTTCATCTACATCCCAGCCTGTACCATACCTTAGAGGGTCGCTATTATATAGCTTTATTAAAGCAATATTACTATCACCCAAATCAATAGGTTGATTCTGATTGTCAATTAAGCTCTCCAATAATCCAAGTTTGAACGCTCTTAATAATACCGTATTATGTTTTTCAACTCTTTCAATATTATCTTTTATACTTTCAAATGCAACAGCTTGACCCTGATCGTTAATTAAGGCATCTGGTTTGCTGGTGTAATAATATGTATTATTTTGTTTATCCTTTATCTCTAGAAATGCGTTGGGGGTTGTTACAATTTTTTGCATGGATTCCAATGTAGTAATACGTCTAAGATTAATTCTATTTCTGTTGATTTTTCTTTTGAATTTTCTGTTGATATTTCTTTTGATGTTTCTTTTGAATCTTCTTGGGATTTCACTTTGGGGTCTAGCAACTTGGTCTCGCTTAGTATCTCCTTGGGGGGTTTTGGTCCTTGATGAGGGCAATGGCTTATCAAATGAAGCGGGTCTGTTTGTTTCAGGTGACGACTTTTGATTTCTGGGAGTATCGTCTGCTGGAGTAATGTGGGCCGTTAATGGGGGCAATATAGAATCCACTCTGTTGGTTAAGTTTATTTCTAATTGATCTAAAAGGTTTTTGGATAATGCTTTTAACTGTGTTATTTCTTCTTTTTTTAGGCCATCTAAAAGGGTTTCTAAAATTTCTAAGCTTTTGTAAATACTATACGTTTTGGCTAACCTTTGTTTAAGATTTTCATCTTTGTTATCTGTCATATAACTCGTTAACATGGGTATTATGTTAGCTTCTGTTAATTCTGCGTCTAACATTTTCATAAATTGGATGGCGATCTCTTTTTTTTGGGCACTAGTGTTTGCTGATTCTAAACTAATCTTAGATTTTGACATATTCTGTTCCATCGTTATCTCTGAACTCTTTTTTATATGATCTATTATTCTGGAACTTCTTAAAAAATCTATAGTTGCTTTATTTAGAATTAGGCTTTCTTCATCATTTTCCTTGGTTAGTTTATCCAATTGATTATTAAGAGTTAATGTATCGTCTATATCTACATTAGTATCTAACGCCTGTTTTCTAACTTCGATATTATATATATAATATACCATTAATTCTCTTCCACTTAGTTGTTTTGCTAACGCCTTGACCTCTGCTATTGTTGTCAATCCGGTATAAATATGTTCCGCTATTATATCGTTGTCTATATTGTCTATTGCTGGTAATTCATTCTTTATAATTTCTTTAATTAACCATTCTAATAAAGGTTCTTTTATTCCTGCATCTTCTAGTTCAATTTTCGTTTTGCCAGATAGGCTGGTTTTAAAATTTCGTTCTTCAGTAGTCAATCCTTTTAGTAAAATATTCATACCTTTTTTAATATTATCTAATGATAGCTCTAGTTTCGCTATTTCATTAGAATATTCTGCTAACTTCTCTTCAACGGAAGCATCAACAGCTACCATTACGTTTTGTTCTATTTGATCACCATAAGGATACATCATTAATATGAAGGGATTAATTTTTAATTGAGAGCGTTTAAACTGATCTATTAGAAATCGACCCCGCTCATTTAAATCTCTCGATTGGTAATCTGGGCTTTGTTTGAGTTTGTTTAGTAGTTTTGTTCTTAGGGTTTCAGGCTTGTCTGGTGGGGGTGGATTACTGGACACTGTAATGTCATTAATTTTTTCATAAAATCTGGTATCTTCTTCTAGTTTTGATATAAATCTTACTGGTTTATCAAATATAAAAGCATCCTCAAAAGCTCTTTTGACAAAATCATCTTTAAAATCTCCGTCATCCTGTAAAATATTCTCCTTTATTACATACTTAGCAATTTGTTTAAATGTTTTTAATTTAGTTGGGTCATTTTTAATTGCTTCTGTAAATTTTGTTAAATTTTTGCTTAATTTGTGTAGCCTTGGTGCTCCAAATCTATCATGTTTTGCGTATATGTCTAGGTTTAGAGATTCATTTAAATAAGCATAAAACTGATGAAGTTTTTCCTTTTGGCCTTTTATTTTTTTTATTTGCTGTAGCGTATCTTTATCCTCATCAGCTATAGACGAATTAAATTGGTCTTCTATGTTTGTTTGATTTGAGACGGTTATATAGGTAACTTCTCTTAATAGCGGTGGTTCAAAGGCTCCCCATTTCGTAGCGGTATAGTCTAGAGGTGTTCCTTCCGTAAAGTCGTATTGAGTTTCAACAAATAACGTTTGGTTCTCTATTTGTTTGGCTATGGCCTGATTTTGACTGTAATTGTGCTCAAATTTACTTAACGAATAGTTTTCTCTACTCCATGTATATAACTCAACAACGTCTTCTCCTTCGATCATCAACTTTACTAATCTGTCCGTTTCGGAATCATCATTACTTTCTGGGGGGTTGCTAAAAAAATCTAAAGTCGCTTGTGTTATATCGTAATCCCAATCTCTTGGATTAATGATGGGTTCACTAGGATCTAATGCGTTTTCTCTTATCGCTAGGTTTTTATTATAAATAGCTTTAAACCTTGCTGCATCAACATGGCCGTTCTCGTTTTTAGATAACGATATTATTTCTTCTAGTTCTTTTAATGTTGATTTTCCTCTAACAATGTCTGCCGAAATTTTAAATACTTTTGCATAATCTTCATCATCTGCTGCTTGTAGTAATGGTTGTGGTAGTAACTGACGAACTCTTTTTAAAAGTTGCTTTTTCAAATATTTACTTTCGAATTCTTTTAAAAACTTTTTTATCGGCTCTTTATACTCGCCCAGAACATCTACAGAGTTTTCTAGTATTAATATTAATTCACCTTTTTTTGCTTCTGGCGTGTTTTTTATTATTTTGGTCATATTCTTCATCAGTGTTCGCATTATATCCTTATAATCACTTAATTTTAAATCTTCCACAATTTGTTTTTCTTCTAGAAACATATATAATCTGTTAAGCTTTTCGTTTGGGGTGGTTATGCTTGTTAATTCTTTTTTTATTTCGTTGACTGTCTGCTGTTGATTATTAACGTTATCAAATAGACCTAACTCTACACTCGCTAAACACAAGCCATAAGGTATCGTTGTATTATCGGCTATTTCTTGTGCTCTCTCTTGATTCTCTAACTGTTGTTGTCTGTTTTGAATTTTGGCCAGTATTGTTTGAACTTGGTGTATATCTGCCACACTATCACTTGGCGAATCGAGAATACTTTGTTGTTCGGTTGTTAACGTTGCAAGTAAAAAAGCTATTTTTTCAGAATTTTCTCCGATTTCTATTAATGAATTCCTAGTTCGTTGTAATCTGGTAGCTCCTGGTAAATCGGTGTCGGCTATATTGGTTATGCTACTTGTAATAGCTTTTTTAAAAGCCTCGCTCGACATATGAGATTTTCCTTCTATACTTAAAAATTCCGGTTGTTTAAGCAAACAAGCGCCTATAAAGGCCTCTTGTGTCATCTCGCTTCTTTTATAAATTAATGATAGCTTTTCCTTTAATATTACTATATTGTTTTCATGTTCTACACTTCGGTCTATCTGGGATTTTGTTTCAGCTTCGGAAAGTACTTTACCACCCTGCAGTTCACTCTGTAATCTTTCTACGGTTAATGATTTTGGGATTGAACTTCTCATTGCGGAGGTTGGAATTGCGGAGGTTGGATTTGTGGAGGGTGGAATTGCGCTGCCATGTTGGGTGTTATGGGGGTTGCTTTGCAAGCCGAAATTAGTAATAAGGTTTTGGTTAAGTGGAGGGGGAGGTGATGCTGGGCCTAATTCACGAGTAGCATTCGCAACTGTCATTCCTAATAAAATTTCAAGATCATGTTCTATGCTTTTAGATGCATTTAAACACGTTTCCCATTGACTTAGCCAGCCGTTTAAGTCTTTAGCATCTCCATAGTTTAGTGTGTTTTCAGGTGTGCTACCTTGTAATTTACCTAATTGACGGATTACACCGTCAAGCCCTTTTTCATTCATAATCTTAAACACATTAATAGTGTCATCTCCTTTTATGCTATTGATACCCGCTTGTAGGTCTTGTAATCGAACACATAACTCTTGCGCTTTGTCGGTATTGTTTCCTTCTTGGGCATTAGACCAATTAGACTTTAAAGCTTGTGAAGATATATCTTTTACTAATTTGCTCGAAAAGAATTTATTACTTTGTTCAATGAATGGATTAGCTTGGTTAGCTTGGGTTAAGCTTTTCATTGTTACAGAAATGTTACTGTCTGAATTTTGGGTATATATTGGATTATTAAACCCAGAATTGGTTAGCTCTGCAGATTCTGCGCTGGCAGTTGTAAAGTTTGCTCTACCTGCTCTACTGGCTTCAACAGAAGATGTTGAACGGGAGGTAGTAGTGTGCGAATGGGCTACGGATGATTGTACAGTGAATGATGACCTGGATCTAGAAGGGGAGGTAATATTTGGACTAGAGTTAGTGGTTGCAGAACTTAAATGTGAGTTTGTTTTTTCAACGAATTCATTTATTTTTTTACTTAATTCTGATGTTTTACTAAATATGCTTTCTTTTGGTTTTAATAGCTCAAGAGCATTTAATAGTTTGTCTATTGTTACCGTTGATGCTTGCTCTTGCTCTCCCTTTTGTAATAGATTGACCCTGTTCATCAAATAGTCTATTAATTTACTTTTTTCGGTTTTTTTTAATTTATTAATTTTTTTTAAAAATTTTTTAATGTCTTTTTGCGTATCTTTTTCAAGTAAGTCTAAAAGAAATTGACAATCTTCAACAAACTCACCGTTTTCATTAACCTTACTTATTTTTGATTCATCTTTTAATATTTCTAGTTCTAGTGTAACTCTTTCTCTTTTTAGTTTATCTATGTCTGTCCAAAATAGTGTTGGATCTGTTTTTTTAATGTGGTTTTTTATTAAGTTATCGGGAGATTTTGATGATATCTTATGATGTCCGCTTTTTAAATAGTTAGATCTTTTAAGGTTATACTGTGTTTCTATTTCCTTAATGTCGGGCTTAGCCCAAGCATCTGACTCCACTTCACCTCTATTTTTAGCGTCGTCTATTATATTTTCCATTTCTGCATTTTCTTCCAAATTAAACAACGCTAAGGTAGCGTTTACTAATATATCTTGTTTTAGTAAATTCGATGTGTCTTTTAGTAAATTCTGAATTATTTCATGTTTATCTTCACTAGATAAATCTTTTGTATTATTTAAAGATTGTGCGAGTTCATTTGAAATTTGGGAATGTTTTTGAACTAAATCTACTGGAGTGACTTTATCTAATCTAACTTTATTGTAAAATTGAAGTTTCAATTTTGTACTCTGCGTTCCATTTTCGGTTAATATTTCATTATTTAATACTTGACTTGTAATTGTTTTTTCAAGGGATTTACCTAGTTTTTTTAGCAATTTTGAGGTTAATTTACTTTGTTTCTTGCCAGGTTTGCTTACGTCCCGCCCTCCATCGCTTTTAGAAATCTTGAAATCGCCATTACCTGCAGCACTTATTTTTAATTCCATCATTAACCCTCTCTATTCTTTAAAATAGCCCCTTAGTATATAGATCGTGTTTTGTATCTAAAATTCTTGCATTATACTACTTTTTACTTATTACCCATTTTTGAGCTGCTTTAAACATCTTTTTTGAGCTATTATTTAACACTTAGTTCTTAATATTAACCGACAAACTCTAACTACCTTTAACATCTGGTTTTTGTTCTTTGGTTTTTAGGGTATACTTATCTTTATGAGAGCGCTTTATTTATATGAAATTGTTACGGCTATTGCTGGCACATTAATATTAGCTTGGGTTGGATATGGCATTATATTTGAAGGTAACATAGAATCGCCTGACTATACCGTTATTAAACAGTCTGGATCTTTCGAAATTAGAGACTATCCGCCCTTTATTATTGCGTCTATTACCATTAACAAACCCTACCGGCCCGCTCTTAACAATGGATTTAGGGCTTTAGCTGGTTATATTTTTGGTGATAATATAGATAGCAAAAAAATGCCGATGACCGCACCAGTGATTCACTCTGAATCAGTCACAAAAATTCCTATGACGGCTCCGGTTATATCTCAAAAAAATAGTACCGCTCATACCGTTTCTTTTGTTTTACCGAAACAATACACTCTAGACTCCGTTCCAAAGCCTAAAAATAAGCAAATTACATTACAAACCGTATCGTGGCCTAAAATGGCGGTGATTAAATTTAGGGGTTGGGCTAGCGAATCAATTATTAATAAAAAACAACAACAACTTCTATCATTTATTCAACGTGAACAATTAACCGTTATCGGAAATTTTAGCGAGGCGTGTCGCGTAGCGCAATATAACTCGCCTTGGGTGTTTCCATTACTGCGTAAAAATGAAATTTTAGTTCCGGTTGACTAACTAGGTTATACTATGAACATCATTATTATGTTTATTGTTTTGGTTATGTTTACGGGGGTGTTATCGCCCTTTCAAGCTGGAATAAATGCCGAATTGAATCGACATTTAGGGCATCCGCTACTCGCGGCGGCGTTTAACTGCTTAACGGCGGGGGTTCTTTTGATTATTGTGGCTTTGGCGGTTAAAGTGCCTACGCCTACCCTATCGGCTATGGTTAAAGCGCCTTGGTGGGCGTGGCTGGGTGGCGTTTGTGGGGCGACTTATGTTGCTATTAACTTGATGGCGGCGCCAAAACTGGGGGCCCTTTTGTTAATGACGTCGTTTATTATTGGAACGGTGGTTACGGCTTCTTTTATTGATGGGTTTGGGCTTGTGGGGTATGAGGTTAAGCCGATGAATTGGTATCGGATTTTGGGGGTGTTTTTTTTGGGGGTCAGCGTCTACCTAACATACAAAGGGCACTAAACATTATAAAATAACGCCAGGCAGCCATATTTTTTGACTTAACTCCACACCCTGCGCTGAGGCTCCGGGCTCTTGGGAGTCTGCATCAAAATATATGACCACCTGACGCTATTTTATATTGTTTAGTGCACGTTTTTGGGCTTGGATTTGGGGATCCTTCGCTTTGCTTGGATTTGGGGATGCTTTGCTTTGCTTTGCTTGGATTTGGAGATCCTTCGCTTTGCTTGGATTTGGAGATCCTTCGCTTCGCTTGGATTTGGGGATCCTTCGCTTTGCTTGGATTGGAGATCCTTCGCTTCGCTTGGATTTGGGGATGCTTTGCTTTGCTTGCATTTGGGGATCTATCGCTTTGCTTGGATTGGAGATCCTTCACTTTGCTTGGATTGGAGATCCTTCGCTTTGCTTGGATTGGGGGATGCTTTGCTTTGCTTGGTTTAATTAAGAACATTGTCGGCTACGATCTAAACATCCCAACATATCGCTTTATGGTTATGAGTTATCTTATTCTTTCTTCTTATCATTTTATTATTAGTGGATTTGATTGATTTTAATCGGAGAAAAATGGTTGTTATGTAGTTCAATAGTTGGGATTCCTGCTCTTATTGGTAACTGATCAAGGATATCATATCGTGCTCTAAAGTTAGTCCACCAGCTATTTATTTGTTCCTTTAAAATAAATCTTACGATATCTTGTAGGGATTCTTTTTCTTTTTCTTGTTTGTAAAAATTATCGGCTATCATTCTATTTAAAGCTTTTCTATCATCATCGCTTTCTGTGTTTATTTGATTACAATTAGCAAGCTTTTCTATGACAGTGTCTTTTGTTACTTCTTCGTTATCAATAGTACTTATAACCTCAGCTATTACGCGCTGAATGTCTTGTTCATTTGCAATTGATGATCTTTCAATAAGGATATTGAGAGTGTTATCATCTAATCTTTCGATCATATCTGTAAAATATCTGCTACTTGGTAATGCCCTTGAAAGACTCTTCGCTTGACTCTTAAAGGCTTTTGCATATCCATCAATATTTCCTAATAATTTTACTACCTGTAGTTCATATTCACTTCTTTCTAATTCAGCTTCATTTCCGTAGTGTATGTTACATAATGTTCGCCATACCTCTTTTATTTCTTCTTCGCCTATTGCTGACGCTATATATTTACCTCTTACTCCTAATTCATATAAAAGATCTATTTGTGAAGGATTCCCCTTGCATTCATTAAGTAACGCTTGGCATAGATCTTTTTTTTCAGTTAAATGGTCCGCATTTAAGGCTGCTGGAACTTCTTCACCAAAAATGGCTTTTAATAAATCTTTATTTAGTTTTAGCGAACCTTCTAATCTTTGATTTAAATTTGATTGTTTTTCATAAAGACTTTCATCATTTAGTCTATCTATTTCTATCACTATTTGCTCTTGTTTATTTTGACTGGTTAACACTCTTTGTATGATCTCAGCAATATTGTCCTTTCCCTCAAATAGACGTTGAAGATAGTCACCATTGATTCGTTCATCATTATTTGTTAAGTGTCCACCTATGTACCAATCTAAAGATTCTAAATGGTGTTCTATCTCGCTCTGTATTGCTACTACTTTTGCGTTAGGGGTTAAGCTTAGCTTCTTTATCCATTCTTTTTTTAAAACCTTAATATTTTTTTTAGTTTCATCATTATCAATTAAATGTTTAAACTCTTCTACTGTTATTTCTCCTTTTAAAAATCTATTTTCATGAAATGTATAATAAACTGAAATAAACCCACAATCCCCTCCCCCTTTTACATTTGTTCTTTCCACAATGTCAAAACCTGGATACTTTCTTTTAAAGAGTGTGTCGTTAACCCCCATCATATCTTCTGTTACTAATTCTGGACCTATAATCTCGAATCCATTTCGGTTACCATCTTGAAAAATCTGAAATATCTGTCTCTTTCTTGACTCTAATCCCAATTTCAAAATTGCCTGCATACTGGCTTGGCTAAGAAAAAAACCCATACAGTCCTGTTCCGTTTTAAATATTCTTTGGAACCCAGTATCAGAACCCATTTTATAAATTTGACTTATATCTTTTTTTCTATCTTCAATATAGTCGTTAATTTCGTCACTATTGGCACTTATCATCTCATCTAAAAATTGTTGATCTTGTCTTTGATAAGATTTTAATTTGTTGTCTTGTAGTTTTTTATGTGTATTTATGATCTCAAACAATCTTCGTTGTTCATTCAATAATATTGCTTGGTCTTCTTGTTCATAACTACTAATATCTAAATCCTCAAACCCATCTGTATCGCATGGAAATATATCTTGGTATCGCATTAAATTTTGAATATCTGTTGTTGTACTGGTTGAGTTGAATCTCTTTAAGAATTCAAAGGCTTTTGTTAGTTTATCACTTAAATTAACGTCTTTGTTTTTTAAAATGGCCCTTAACTGTTTTTTGTTTTTGGTAATGATCTTTGATCTTTTACGACTAACCTTTATGTTGATCTGTTGTAATTGTTTCGCAGGGACAGATAACCGTTTGGTAAGAAAATCTTCAAACACATTCCTATCAACAGCTGAAAATTGTGCTAAATGATTAGTCAGTCTATTATTCTGATTTAAATCTGGAATAACATCGCGTGGTGGCAGGTTTAATTCTTGAATATATGAAATTAATTTATCAATGGTTTCAAATTTTTCAAAACTTTGTTCAGGTCCAGACTCAACCCCTTGTTTCATATCCATATGCCTGTCTGTGGGTAGCATGCTCTGGGCTTGTAACTCTGATTGACTCGTTGATGGTATGTCTGTCTCAGGTATAAACGTAACCGTTATTGTGGTCGTTTTATTGTTGCCACTTTCATCGGTAACAAAAAAGGTCACTTGCCCAGGCTTGGAATTATCGTTTAAACATAACGATTGTAAATCATCATCTGTCTCTTCGCCCGTAAATCCATACTGTTGAGAATCATTAGTCCTATGTGTATGATGCTTCGAGGTAAAATCGGTTTTTAAATCTCGATTACCATCACTTTGATATTTGACGACATTTTTACTCGTTATGCATTTTATATTTAAATTTTTTATGGTGGCACCTGTTTGACCTATTGTAAACTCTTTTAATAAGGCATGGAGACCGATACTAATAGGGGGCCGTTCTTTAGACTGTAAGCCTTTACCGGCTGGATTATCTTTACGTAATTGGCTTAATTGATTATGAATTTTTTCCAATTCATTAAATTGTTCATCTCTACTATCACCTGATTGGATCTCTGTTTGGATTATCGTTTTTCGTTCTATTAAATGGATTTCTCCATCTGTTGGAATCCGTTCAAGTTTTGGTTTTGGAATGGTAACATTCATAACAATCTCTCTGTTATCATCGTTTTCAACCCAAGATTCATAGTTACAAACAAGAGGGTTCTGTGTTTTAATATCTCGTTCAATTACCGATACAGGATATTGTGACATACCCACTGTCTTTACTTTTTCAGCTAAGCGTTCGGGTCCAACCATTACGTCACCTATTTGGTCGGCTGCTATTCTTCTACGTTCAGCATCTAACGTCGTTAACTCGGAAACTTGGGATGGTTCTGCCCCTACTTTTGCTGCTAATGCACTTAATTGGGTGGGAGGTACTGGAGGTTGAAAGGATGATAACGTTGAGCTGCTACTTTGATGTACCGGCGATTGTGAGAGGGGCTGAGGTTTGACTCTGGTAGGGGCTGGCGGTGGTGGTGGCTGTACTGGTGGATGTTGAGATATGGGTGGCGCTGGTGGTGCTGGTGGGGCTGGAGGTCTCATCGCTGAGTCAGCTAAAATATCTTTTAATGCATCTTCTACTTGTTTGTCTATACTATCTAGACACTTAGCCCACTGATTTAGCCATGCTTTGCTATTCTTTTTATTACCCTCTTTGTCTAAATAACCAATCCCCCCTTTACGACTATCTTGATGTTTTATTTGAGTCGCTAATTCTTTTAAACTATTATTTTCAAGTATATCAAAGATGTTGATTGATGTGTTGGCATCCCCTTTAATAAGATTAAGTCCAGCTTGAAGATCTTGGAGTCTAACGGCGAGTTCTCTCGCTTTCTTATCACCTGTTGCTCGTTGCCAATTTCCATTTAATTTTATAGCTAACTTCTTACCCTGTAATGTATTGTCTTTAGTTGTTAGTTTTTTTATAAACGTACTTTCTGTAAAATTAGGCTGTTCTAAATGTTTATTTTTGTTATTTTTAAGATCTTTAAAGTCGCTGTCTTTAACTGCATACTCTGTATCAGGCGAATATGTTTGGTCATGTTGCGTTTTATTATCTAAACTTTGAGCTGCAGATTTAGATGTGATTGTTTGTTCTGAATTTGGACGGGAACTAGATCTTTTGCTGCGGGGGGATGTTGATCTTGGACTCGATGGTCTTTCCGGCCTTGTCATTTACCGTTTCCTTTCTAAATGAATATCTTCATATTTACTAATATCGTAAATTATTCAAAAAAACTTGCATCCTAAATCTTATTTTAATAAAAGACTCCCCTTTTCTAGGTCTAGAAAAATATAAGCTGTAGTATTTATTAAATAGGTATTAACTAATTACAGTTAGCTGATTTCATTATATCTGAAATTAACCATATTTAATAATCTAAAATTTACCTCTTTACTTTAAAGTCTGTTAATTTAATATCATAAAACTTAGTTTGTTTTATCTTTATTAGCTAAATATAACACTATCTTTTTTAAAATTGGATTCGTTAGAACGCCTTTATAGGCACGGTCATTGCCACGCATTCGGGTTGCAAAAATAACAAGGCTATACCACTGGCTCGAATCGCGATCAACGATATAGCCAGCTAATGCGTTTACGCCTGTTGATGACAATGTACCACTTTTTATTCTTACTTCTAAGTTTGCTGGAATTTTTGGCTCTAAATATAACGGGTGCGTGCCTTGTTTAACTAAACTCTCAAAAAACGGACCAAATATGTCTTGGTCCTGATATAACAACTCTAAACATCGGGCCATAGCCTTTGCTGTTACTTTATTGTTCTTATCTAAACCAACGCCATCAATTAACCGATAATCGGCTCGATTAAGCCCTAAATTTAATTCACAATGCTCTCTAATCATTTCCATACCTAATAAGTGACTACCTTGTCGGTTTGTTACGTAGTGGCCAATATACTTTGTTAAGTTTTTTGCGATTACATTATTACTATCTTGATTTAGACGCCGTATTATTTCACTTAAGGGCATCGACTGGATATCGGCTAACAACGTTGTTCGCTCAGGCGTAAGGCCAGATCGAACATCGCCACGAACTTGGATTCCGGCCTGCTTCAGATACTCTAACACTAGCGTTCCACAAAATAGACCTGGCCGAGATATTAAGACCTGACAATATTGATTTTGGATATCCGCTAATGTTGCATCTCCCCAAATTTGAAAATGGTCACTACGCTCTCTAATATCTACACTCATATACGGTCGCTTAGCTTGGTTTGGATTATCAATATATCGACCTTTAAAATCTAAACTTAAATAACTTGAACTTAGCGGTAACTTTAAGTGAGACCCTTTTCCTTTTAATATTAATTTATTATCGTTAATAGTTAAGCCCGAAGACGGAGCGTAATAATGTCGTGCATTAGTGTTAGAACTTATAACCTCTTCATCAAATATACTAGCATCATAAATAATATCGCCATTAACTGCCGTTATTCCCATATCCTTAATTTGTGATACTATCAGTTTTAATTGTTCTCGCGTTAATGTTGAATCTGCGCCTCCTTTAATATATAAATGACCGTCAAGAAACGAGTCTTGTAATGACTCTGGCACTACTCGAAACTCTGTTTTAAAGATATGGTTAGGACCTAACACTTTTAATGCAACAGAACTTAACAATAGCTTTACTGTTGAGGCCGGTATTAGCAAGGCTTTCTCGTTTAAGGATACAAGAGTTTCACCTGTTGTTATATTTTTAACATAAATCCCTGCCACATAATTTTGATAGGATTTTCCGGATACTGTATCTTGAATAATCGAACTTAACGTATCGGCAAAAATACAACTGGAGAATACTAACCAAACACAACCGATCGTTATTAACTTCAATCGAACTACTGTATCGCCTTTATTGCCTTAATTCGTGTTAATACAGGAGGATGACTATACTCGATAAATACTTTCATTGGATGTGGATTTAAATTTGATAAATTATCGACCGATAACGTTTTTAATGCCGATACCATATCATCTTGAGAAGATGTTGTTCTAACCGCATATTCGTCTGCCTCAAACTCGTATTTTCGCGATAATACATTTGAAAATATACCTAAAAATAATTCGATCGGTTTAAACAAAAACGAAAAGAAGATCAACGATGCATAAATAGATAACTGTTCCATTTGAAACGCCTGAAACAAACCAGGGTTATTTAAGAAAAGTGACAAGGTATATAACATTAATCCTGATGTTAATATACCCATGGCCATTAACTTATAAATATGTTTGTGTTTAAAATGGCCCATTTCATGTGCGACAATACCCACCAATTCATTAACAGAATGCTTTTCAATTAACGTATCAAATAATACGATCCGCTTATATTTTCCTAGGCCTGTAAAGTAGGCATTACTTTTCGTTGAGCGCTTAGACCCGTCCATCTTAAAAATACCTTGCAACGAAAACCCTTCTTTGGTTGCATAATCTTCGATACTTTTACGCAGATCTCCTTCTTCTAAAGGAATAAATTTATTAAATAAAGGCATAATCCAAATCGGGGCAACTACCATTAACACCACCTGAATAACCGTTAAAGCGCCCCAAACATAAAGCCAGGCAAAATTAGTAAACGATTCAAAAAACCATAAAACAAGCGCTAAAATCGGCGCGCCAATCGCCACACTCAATAAAATCATTTTAATGGTATCCGTTACAAAAGTTTTTACTGTGGTTTTATTAAAACCGTATTTTTTTTCTATCACAAAAGTACCATATACCGAAAATGGCATTGACATCAACGAACTTAAGAACCCTAATATACCAATATAAATTAGCCCTGTTATAATACTACCAAACCCAAACCCTCGTGCTACGACATCTAAATAATTAAAGCCGCCTAATAACATAAAAGGCACAAACACAATCAAACCAATTGTACTTTTAATTAAACTAAACCGAGTTGTTTCTTTTAGATAGCGTTGTGACTCTTGATATTTTTTAGGTTCATATACGCCATCAAACTCATTAGGTACTGTCTCTTTTATATTTTTAATATTTAATAGCTCAATAACAACATCTAATAAATAAAAAATCCCATAGATGGCTAATACTAAAATAAGGTAGATGTTCACGTTTATTCTCCTATTCTGACTTTATCATCCTAAACAATCAAAACACATGATAATTTTTCGATGCAACTTTGCGCTTTATCATTCGATAATTATTCATATTCTAACTTTAAGGAGATTCTTAATGCAACCAAAATTTAAAATAGCAGCGACTAACTGGGACCTATCTGCCTTTAAAGGTCAAGAAGATGAATTAGCTAAAGAGGCTCAATCATTAAGAATTAAATTTACTATCTCTAATGGTGTTGTAAGTGGTTGCTCTTCTATGCTAAAGGATGAGCGTGACTTTATTAACCAAATGCATACAACACTTCAACAACAGTCCACAACATCAATATCTAGCGATCCTTACCCCGAGCATTCAATGGAATCTATTACAAACCTGGAAACTGAACAAACAAATAGTAGTGCCCTATTTGATTTATTCTCGCAACAAGTTATTGATCATTTAGATAATTTCGCAAGTTCATTAGATAGTAAAGGACTTGCTTATTCTAATTACACGTTAGATTCAAGCGTTTTTGAGTTTAATAATAATCCTAAATCACCACTAACCCAATCGAAACGGGACATTATTGATGATAGTCATCCACCAATCCTAAGTAGTTTTAATACTAATCCCGAAACGGTATTGGACACTGCCAGCGACGATGCAATTAGTGATATCGCTGATGATGATTTAACTGTTATTACCGATATACTTAATAGTACTCATGATATTACTAACGACTTTAGGCCAGTTACGCCATCTACTAATTATTCATCACCAGTTCAAAATGAGACGACGTTTAATAAATCTAAACTTTTTTCAAAAAATACCGAATCTAGTTCGATTTCTCCAAATTCGGTTTGCTCGTTTAAAAGTGTATCGAAAGGAAAACGAAAACTAACTAAACAAACAGAGACGGGTACTCGCTCCAAACGGACTAAACGGGTTGATTATCGCAAGCTAAATGGTGGTTTATAAATTTTTTATGTTTAAAAATTAAAAAAACTGGGTACTCTAATTAAAACAGCCTATATACATAAAAGGGGGGGTATTATATGGGAGGACAAAGAGTAGATGGACAGTCTCCAATTAATTTTGAAAAATTTTCGTTACGCAAAAAAAATCTAGATTCAAAAGTGGATACAAAAGGATTTCCTATGGATGAGAAAATTACATATCATCAGACAAATTCAGATAACCCTATGAGTCAAGTTGGGCCGGATGGCGACATTCATGAGATGACGATGCATCCAAAATTTAAACAAGAGTTGGATTATAAATCTGAAGTTTTTTCTGATAGCCAAGATGATCTTAAGTTAATGAAGAAAGACCCACAGGAGATATTTAATACCTTAATAGGCCAAAAAGAACGAATGAGTAAGCTGTTTACGTTTATTGACAGACAAAATGATGGGTCTACTTTAAATAAGCAATACGAGTCATTTCCACGTTTGATATATGAAGACATTCCCGGTTTCAAAGATAAATTAGAAACCTTTTTAGGTGACTTAATAAATAAATTGGATCAAACTAGCTCTAATTTAACTAACGATATGCATAAAGCACGTATAGAGGGCTGGAAAGATATTTTTACAACATTAAAAACAGTAGATAAAGAACACTCATTTGCTGCGTGGATGGAAGATATAAGAGACTTAAGAAGAGAAGAGATGCAAGAAGACCAGGGGACTAGAAGAAGAGGAAGAGGAAGAGGAAGAGGAAATAATCGAAGAGAATTTGGTGGTAGTAGTATTGTTAGAGCTAGTAGCCCGTAAACAAATTCAAACTCAAACAAATAATGTCGAAATTTCTTTTAAATGGATCCCTAACCCAAAAATCTTAGAAACATTAATAAACTCATTGGAATCGGTATCATTAGTCACTTGATATTTTTCGTGTGATCGGTCGTATTCGGCATTATAACTTAACACATAACTTAATTTAGGAATACAATTTGAACAGCATAAAGTTGCTTGTTCTAAAATTGGGCTTGCCGACAAAGGCACTTTTAAACTACAGCTAATTCCTAATGATATAAATTGATTTAGCTTTTTAATCGTTGCTAAGATACTCCAAAATGATTGTAAATCAAATTCGATAATATCGATGGCTAATTGCATTTCAGATACGTCGATTGCGACTAACTCTTTTGAAAAATGAGCGATTGTTCCTAAGTACGTATTATTTTTAATCCACTGATATTCTTTAAGATCTTTTTTTGTTTTAATCTCAACAGGATTAACAACCCCCCATACACCTAGTAGCTTATATTGATCTAAATTAGTCTCTTTAAACTTTTTTAATGACCACTGCTGAGTGGGTTGAATGGTTATTCCTAAACTAGTTCCAAACGTATTTCTAATTAACTGTAACCGATAAAAGTCATTACCAGACCCCACATCTACCACTAGCCCTTGCCGCTTTTGACCTTGATAACGACTTAACACCTTTTTTAAAGTCATCGATTCGTAAATACCAATAGTTTCAGTTCTTGGCGCGATACTAGCACTTGATGCGGTTATAAACGAATACAGTGTTTGTCGATACTGTCTTGCTAATAAATCTAAAATAGCCGTTTCAAATATTAACCAACTTGCCATTGTTATTTCACAGCCTTTTGGCAAATCTTCATAGCTTTGTAGCAGAGTTTCTGTTGATATTGGCGAAATTTGCTTTACAAAACGTGTTACATTCTCTTTAATTTGATTAATTTTGCCTGCTGTATTATCGTGAATTACACTTTCGCCATAACCAATATGACCTTGATTATCTGTTAATTTGCAAACTAACGATTGGTGGTTATGGGCTACTTCGTTTTTTGTAAATCTATTTTTAATAGGTAATTTAATAACCTTAATATCTAAACTAATAATAGGATATTTCTGCTGCTTAACTGAATTAGTCATACTTTAATATTAGCACATCTCATTTCTTCTAAAAATAGGACGTTATTTATAACCCTGATTTTAACAGTTAATTAATAATTTATTTTTTTTTCATTAATTGCTATCATTATACACTATGATTTCTACAGAAAACTTAACACTATCGTTTGGGGGCAATGTTTTATTTGAAGATGTTTCGGTCAAATTCTTAACCGGAAACTGTTATGGTCTTATTGGCGCTAATGGAGCTGGAAAATCAACATTCCTCAAAATATTATCCGGCGATATAGAACCTACTCAAGGGCAATTACGAATCGATAAAGATAAACGCATTGCCGTTTTAAAGCAGGACCAGTTCGAGTTTGATGATTTTACGGTTTTAGATACGGTGCTCATGGGATATAAAGAGTTATATGAAGTTTATGCTGAACGAAATGTCCTTTACTCTAAAGATGAAATGACTGATGCTGAAGGTGAACGTGCCGGAGATCTAGAAGTTTTGTTTGCTGAAATGGATGGTTATAATGCCGAATCTGATGCTGCAAAAATGTTATCAGAACTTAATATTGAAGAGTCTCTTCATACTAGTAAAATGAAAGATTTAGAGTCTGGTCAAAAAATTCGCGTTCTTTTAGCTCAAGCACTTTTTGGTAACCCTGATATTTTATTACTTGATGAGCCAACCAACCAATTAGATTATGTTACGGTTTTATGGCTTGAAAAATTTTTATTGGATTTTCAGAATACAGTTATCGTTGTTTCTCATGACCGGCACTTTTTAAATAAAGTTTGTACCCATATTGCCGATCTTGATTTTAAACAAGTCAAAATATACATCGGAAACTATAGCTTTTGGGAACAAGCTAGCCAACTTGCAATGCAACAAAAAAAGGACCAACACAAAAAGCAATCCGATAAAATTAAAGAACTTGAAGACTTTGTTCGACGGTTTAGTGCCAATGCGTCAAAATCTAAACAAGCTACCTCACGTAAAAAATTAATCGAAAAACTACGTCCAGAAGATATTCCAGAATCTTCTCGACGATCACCGTTTATTCAATTTAATGTTAAACGTGAATGTGGTGATAAAATTTTAAATGTTCATAAACTAAATCATTCTATTAATGGCGAAAAAGTACTTTCGAATGTATCGTTTAAAGTTGCACCTCATGACAAGATTGCGGTATTAGGCCGAAACTCTCTATCGAAAACAGCATTATTAGAAATCTTATCGGGAACGCTAAAACCAGATAAAGGCTCTATTGAATGGGGATCGACAGCTTCTCGAGATTTCTTCCCAAAAGATAATACAAACTACTTTAATGGCAATCAAACATTAATGGACTGGCTTGGCCAATTTGCTGATGATATGGACGATCAAGATTTACGAGCACTATTAGGTAGAATGCTCTTTTCTGGCGATGACGTATTTAAAGAAACCAATGTTTTGTCTGGAGGAGAAAAAGCCAGGGTAATGTTTTCTAAACTTATGATATCGAAAGCAAATGTTCTTTTGTTTGATGAACCAACAGACCATTTAGATTTAGAATCAATATCATCGCTTAACAAAGGGTTAGTTAACTTTACTGAAACATTATTTATTTCATCTCATGACTTTCAACTACTCAATACCGTTGTTAACCGAGTCATTGAAGTTGGTCCTAAAGGGTTTTTAGATCGATATATGGGCTTTGAGGACTATATCGTTGATGAAAAAATTAAAGAGCAGCGAGCGGCGCTTTATTAACCCCCCTGTTTTTTTATTTAATATCGGCTTTTGTAACTGATTCTTTTTTTAAATTTGCAGATTTCCCACACCCTGGACAGGTTCCATTTTTGATTAACTTTCCTTCGAATTGTTTACACATTATTTAACTCCTCTCATTTGTTAATAGTATGTATACCTTTGTTAACAATAAAAAAACATCGAAATTTTATGATCTAATTAATTAAAATAGTACCTATAAGAATAAGAATACCGATATTAAGGACTAACCCAATAACCAATCATTAATGTTTATGTCATAATATCGTTTTAATAATTTTAGTTTAGAAAGGAACCAATGTTTAAAGTTATCTCGCTTTCTCCTAAAAAAGGGCCTTTATTTAACAAAAGAATACCCAATCTATCTTCGAATACGACCCAACACTTTAACTATAACCACTTAGGAACTCTGCTATCGTCTTATCAAGACAACAACAAATCCAAACCGTACAAAACTGAACTCTTAACAACTATCAATCAATTTATTAACTATATAGCGCCCATACTAAATGTATCAAAAGAATATATAACGAATGAATCTATTCGTGATCTTAATCAAACAATTGTCCCTGAACTGGAAGTTATTACTGATACCTTTTCACGAAATTTAACCACTATCAAAAATATTATTGATAGTATTATGGAAAACTCGTTTAGATCTGTATTAACACATCAAAAAAACAAGTCTTGTTTTAGCTACCAAAAAGAGTTTGAATCAAACTATTTAATTGCTACGAAAACTTATTTAACCTTTACTAGTAAACGACTGGCTTTTGTCGACCAAATTGTCGTTGATATTGTCGACAAGCTAAACTTTCTTGATCAACAAAATCCAACGCTAAAATTATTAAAGGAACTTTTAAAACAATGCTGTCAATTTATTCGATTAGAACTATCTAAACAAGATGGCCTGCACTTTAATACTCAAAAGCACAAGGTCCCCGAATTTAACTCGACACCTATTCTAGACTTAGAACCAATTTCTTTTATTGAACAGTTAAGCTTTTTACATGAATCTAAATGTAATCTATTTAGTATGAATTCAAACATCCAACTAAAGCATACTACAAGTACTAGTGGTTTTGATTCTCATAAACATATTAAGAATCCAGTATAGATCTAATCTTAATGACTATTGATAACTTCTAATTCGACAATTGCTGTTGGTAGGTTTCCATTAGTATCCTCCGCTGATACGGTTACCACAGGCACGGCCTGCCCTGAGCCTTGTTTAATGACTTCTTGACATAATTTTTTCAAAAAGCTTATACAAATAATTCCTACAAATAAATATATCCCAGACGTTATTAAGATATGAAAGGTATCATGACAAGTATCGTCTGAATCAATTTGTTTACGTTTGGTTAAAAATAACTGCAAGTCATTATTAAAACAATCATAAGAAAAATCGTCACAGGCTATTTTTCGGACTCCGCCCTCTTGAACACCACTATTTAAGATAGTCCCAATACAAGCATTTCCTTTTCTAGTTAACTGGCCCTCATAATCGCCGCGCAAAGAACAACGTTCTATATCCTGTTCACTATTAATCACTGTCATTAATAACGCGTCGCATGTTTCTAATATTTTAGATATATTTTTTGAAATAGATAACTGACGCCCTCTTAAAAAATAAGAATTAGACAATTGTTTAACTGAATCATTTAGATTTATGCTCATTCTTTACTCCTTCAATATTTTAAAATATTATCGATAAATTATACAAAAAAATTTCATTTTTTAACTTTGGACGATGGGTAGCTGAAAAATCTTTATTAACATTTATAATTATTTGACACTTATTATATGATAATTATATGGATTATATTATTTTTAAAAATATTTTTTATATTATTGAAACCATTGGTATCTTTTCGTTTGCTCTGTCGGGACTAATCCTTGCCAAGCAAAAAAACTTTGATTTAGTAGGGGTTTACATTGTTGCCTGTGTTACAGCCTTTGGTGGAGGAACCATACGAGACGTTATTTTAGATATTCAACCCGTTTACTGGATATCACATTCCGAATATCCAACAACTCTTCTGATAACCGTTTTTATTATCTGCTTGTTTAAAAAATTTTCTATCAAAGAAAAATGGCTATTTTTACCCGATGCACTAGGCCTTTCTTTATTTACGGTAACGACCGCTCAAATGGCATATGAAGCTAACTTACCAATAATTGTAGTTGCGATCTTATCTACGATTGTTGCTAGTTTTGGGGGTGTTATTCGGGATGTTTTATGTCAACAAATCCCGATCATTTTTCAACGTAACACGCCAATATATGCTTCACTGGCTTTTTTGGGAGCCATCTTTTATGTACTCTTAACTGACTTTACCCCCTTTCCTATGGATATCAACATGATTATATGCAGCTTTTTTATTTTTTCTGCCCGACTAATCGTTAAACGGTTTCATATTGTTTTACCAATTTAACTAACTATTTTTTAATACAAGACCTCTCCAAATACATATTTGTATCATATTTTATATTTCACTAAACAAAATACAAATATGTCCCATAAAAAGTATATTCCTTTAGTTTAAATTACTTTAATAGGCATGAATTTTGCTTTTTTGATTATATCCTAACCAAAGGAGCGTTAATTATGAAAAGTAATTATAAAGTAATCGCATGTCCATATCATTTTGATATCATTATACAGCAGCCCAAAACCAACAAACTCTTTTCGTTAGATACTGACCAATTCCCTGGCCATTTGATTGTGTCGTTTAATGACTGCTTTCGACCTAAAACAGGTTGGAATTTAACATTAGGAGCCTTTTTAAAGGAAAAAGACTCTCATCGTACGGAACAAATTGGTAAATACTCAAAAAAATTAATCGGTATTATTGCGAAAGGATTTAATAAAACTGATTACTTTACTCAGGTTTCCGCTACAAGCAGCTTAGGATTATCGACAAAGTCTGTCCAATTATTTGCAACCAAGTCGTCACTACCAGTTTTAATAACAAATATTGATAAACCAATAGTACCACTCCATCAAAAAACTGCACATGCAATCGATACAACCTCTCAAGCAAGCAAACTATCCGTTTTAGGTATCAATAAACTGTCGGTTAATTACACAACAGAAAATATTTTATTTTTAACTGGTCGGCTACTAAGTTTAACGGCGGCGGCTATTGGGATAGGAATTAATACCTACGGTCTTGGTCGGCATTTAAAAAAGCTATGCACTCACTCCGAAAAGCCACTACCCTATCGTTCATTTCGAATTGCTCAACATGCGATGCATCTAACGATTAACGCGTTTTTATTTAAAACGTTTTTTTCTCCGGAAGATTGGCTATACTCGACTAATTTAATTTTAATGGGAACATCGTCGCTTTTAGATATTGGGTATGGCACAAGTCAAATATGTCGATATCGATTTAGATCTCAACAGCTCAATCAATTTGCTACGAACAAACCTAGTAAGCAGCTTGGTCAACTAACAACCTTACTCGATAAACACTATACTGCGCTCAGCAACCAACATATTACTAGCATTGTTAGCAACTCATTAGTAATGACTGGTGCCTTTTATGAAGCGGCATTCCTTAACCACGAATTACCTAAAGAGCCAAGTTACTTAGGATATCTTGGATGGATTGTTATGGGGATGGGAATTTTAATGGGGATTGGACTAACTATTAAGTTTTTTTGTACTCGAAGAACGCATCAAAAAGATCTGGATACTATTAATTCGAAACACTTTGCAGAACAACTGCTCTACCCTGCATCAGAAGAACAATCACTGCTATTACAAGAACCATTAAATCACCGCGTTAAACAAACATTAAATGATAACTACCAATTTTTAAATCAAATAAAATCAAAACCTGATCAGCAATTACTATTTAAGTCCAACTATGTGACTCTATTAGACGCTTTTTACCGGCAACTTTCCCAAAAAAAGCAAATTAATATTTGGAAAAAAACCTTTCAGCATCTTAATAAATCGCTACCCCCGTCTATCGTTAAAGGCCTTGCGAACGAATACCATACAAATAATCATGAACACGTGCCTGTTCATGCCTTTTTTAATCATCACTCTGCTCAAGTTTATGATTTATTTTATCGTGAACTTCACCAATCGTTTAAACCCTTTTTAAAACAGGCAAAATCAACGCTACTGATACTACTAGACGCTAAAAAAAGAGAGATTTTAAACAAAAGAATAAGCAAGGCTACCCAGCGTTTGGAATCGAATCATATCTATCAAGCGATTCAAATTATTCAACATATTTTATCTCAAAATAATCATCACACTATTCGACACCTTTTTCATTTACTGGACACATTAAACCTATTAAACTGCTTTCAATTTGTTAATCATAACAATCACCTACAAATTTATTTTGATACCGGTTTGTTTTTAGGGCAATAACGGCCATATCAAGTAAATATTAACATCGGTTGCATATTAGATTATAATTATAAAACTTTATTTAGCTTTATTTGATTTTTTTCTATCAAATGTTGTTACTCGTTTGGTTAACACGTACGATATAATCAAAATATAGTTGAAAAACAGGCTCAATCTATTTAAATTAATTTATCAATAAATTTCAAATTAATAAGTCAATTCAAGAAAGGTCTTTAACATGAAAAAGCTTATTGCAATTCATCCAAATCAAGACAATACTATCATAATTACAAATAAAACAACGCGACTATTATCCGATAATTTGACTTATGCGATTTGTTATATTATTGAAAAAGATGATGCGAGATATACCTATCGAGGTGTTGGTTATGACAAAGCAACAGGATCCATTAAACAAGGGCCTTGTTCTGAATTAGCTATCAATTACGATGATGGAAGTGAATGGCATTATTTTAATATCTTAATCAATGACGAGGGGTTTATAAATGAAGGGGCTTGTGACAAATTAATTATAAAAGACAATAACACAATATTAACACTAAGTCAGATTTCAATTGATCAAGATGGCTATCCAAAACCAGGCTTATGCCACGAATACAATATTATATCGCCCGAAGGCAAGGAGGTTACGTGGCAAGAGGTTTATATTAATAATGATTTCGAGATCCTACCAGATTGTTTTTGCAAGTCATTAATATTAAAACATGAAAGTGGCCGAGTATTTTCTTTTAAAAACCTTTACCTTAACGAAGATGGCTTCCCAAAAAATGAACATCAATTTGATTTTAATTCGGATTTTTTCACATATTTTCCTCAAACTTCGCCAGGCTCGGATGTAGAGGTTAAGCTACAACAAGATTTATAAATTTAAATCTCAATACTATTCGACGATCTTAAATTACTAAAATAAAACGTTATCTTTATAAAGAGTAAATTATTTGGTTTTTGTTTGTAGAATATCTAATATCTATTTATTTTTTTCAACAGTATTATATCCATTGCTAGATGCAAAGGTTAGATTTATAGACCCCTTGATTAGTTAACGAATTTAGTTGGCCTAAAAATAGCACCATAACCATCTATATTAATCAATTTTAAAGAATTCAGTTTATGATCAAGTAATTTTAAATCAATTTTGATTACTATCGATATCAATACTGATTTCTGAAAGGAAAACTAATGAAAATTCAATATTATATACTAACACTCTTATTGTTGATTCAAGGTGTAATAGTTGCACTACCGCATGTATCCTATGACCAACACAATATTATTATTAACCTTAAGCCTTCCAACTCACCAGTCTACGATTTAGATACAGACCAATCGTCTATTAATATTAGGTTACCCAATAAATACCAGGATAAATCCTATGTTATGGGAACAATTAAAGATGATCAACTATCCATCCAGCTAGATTCAACAAGTCAGTCTAATGGCAGTTATCAAAACCAACACGAATCAAACTATATCGTATTACCAGTAAAAGATGGTCAAGTTATGATTAACCCTAATAAAGTTAAAGAACAACTCTATACTGCTACACCAAAACAAAACTATCAAACCCGCCCTCATATTACTCGACAAAACGTGTTTGTAAACCATACACATGAACCAAAATTAAGCCGCAAAGAAAAATTACAAAAATCTAAAAAAGCCGTTATCACATTTAACCCATTAGGAGCAATTGTTGGCATGACAAGTTTAGAATATAACCAAAAGTTCTCTAATCAATCGTCTCTTGCTCTTCATGGTTTTCATTGGGATATTATTGATGAACTTTCTGGAGGAGGAGCCTCTTATCGTCATCACTTTGGGGATACGGGTCTATTTAGTGGGTTTATTGGTTTGGGCTACTCTGCTGTTAATATTTCAGAAAAAACTAATTATGATTATGAGTATGAATATGATTATAGTTATGACGCCAGCTCTGATTTATCTGGAATGAATACCACGTTATCTGGACCCTTTATTGAAATTGGTGAACATTTTTTATTTGGAAAAAATATCGTTTTATCTTTTCAATCAAAAGCACAATATTATAATAACCCTAGTAAGAAAATACAAAATTATGACTCTGTATTTTATAAACCGAATGCAATCAATTTAAGCTGCAAACTTCAGTTAGGGTTCTCATTTTAACGATCCCTTATAAAGATAATCTTATTTAGTATCGACTAACCAAACTGAAACTTAATTTTGGTTAGTCGATATTTGAATGTCTAAACTGGTTTAATTAGTTATTACATATAATCAATTTCCAGATATCTAATATTTATTTTCGTTTACTAAACTTGACTATAGCACTATTGAACGGTACTATCGAATATTATGATGTTGTTAAGGTTGATAGCTTAATGTTTAGCTTTTGTTTATCTACGATTAATCACATAAAGTTAATTTCGTTATTGTTAAGTATTTTTTGTGCTTTTCAGTGTTCTAATCTAATTTATAAAATATCTACGATACCTATTTTTTATATCTGCCTTTTCTTTTTTATTTGTTTTTCTTTTTTTATTTTTATAACTATTAAACCTAGCCAGTCAAAACCACTCGTTTATACTTCATTTCTTGTACTTAATATAATGACGACAACATTATGGTTTTTATATGGAAACAACGGGCACTTCTCCTTAATTATTCTCGCACTGTTAATGGCGATCCCTAGCTTATACTCAAGTATTTCTAAATCTGCTTTTTTAGGGTTAACCGTAACAACAATCGTTAATTTCATTTTTATTCAAATTTTTGCGCCTTACTACTTACATCAATTGGTTTTAATTCCCCTCGACTCATCGTTACTGAATAATCTTTTTAGTCCAATAATCTTACTTATTTCTCTAGTTTACTTTGGCTCTTATTATATTAAAGTGCAAACTAAAAACAGTAATGACATTTATTCTTTTCAAAACCAAATCGAAGCATTTAAATCTCAGGAATCCTTTCTTATCGAAGCTAAGCAACATTCTGCATTTGCAACGCTTACAAAAGGAATTGCTCATGAAATTAGAAACCCATTAGCATTAATGTTATCAACGATTGAGTTATTACTAGACGAAACCGATAACCCGCAGCTAATGTTAGAATACTTACCTATTCTAAAAAAGACCATTATTCGGATTAATAAAATAACAACAACAATGTTTCGTTATGCTAATCCAACATCTGAAAAACGACAACTAATAGAGATTAATCCACTGATTAATGATGTTGCACTTTTAGTTGCGGCTGAAGTCAAAAAGAGAAATATTGATATTAATATTAACTTAACCAAAGAACCATATATGGTTGTGGGTGATGAATATAGCATTGGACAAGCTATTTTAAATTTACTTAGTAATGCGTTTGAAAGTATCGAAAACCAAGGAAAGGTCGCTATAACAACGAAACTATCCACCGTAGAGGATATATCTTATATCTGTATCCAGATTACTGATAATGGAAAGGGTGTTTCAAGTCATATTAAACAGTCTATATTTAACCCATTTATCTCATCAAAGCCCAAACAAGCAGGCCTAGGATTATCCATTACAAGTCGAATTTGTGATGAACATAAGGGTTTTATTGAACATAAACAACTAGAAAACAAAACAGCCTTCACGCTGTTTATCCCTACCTATAACGAATAATTCGTTTGTGCTTTTAAGGACTCTCTTACGCCTGTTGACATTTGAATCGATGTCTTAGCTAGCCTTGAACAAAGAACTCTTAATAACTGATTACTTAATACGCTATTATTTTGAATTTGATTTAAAAACTGTTGTTTTTTTACTGTCAAAATAATGACAGACGATAGTGCCTTGATACTTGCCGTTCTTTTAGTATTTAATACTAAACTTATTTCACCAAAAAAATCGCCCTCTGATAACGTTGAAATAGGAACCTCTTTATTATTAATTACTTTATATACCTGACAAGTTCCTTTTAATAGAATCCCAAAAAAGTCTTGAGACTCTTTTTCGAAAATGATTTTTTCGTTACGCTTAAAGTCCATACGATTACTTTCTTTTATCATATCATTGATATCTTGTTCTGAAATATCAGAAAACAACTCACTTTTTTCTTTTAGATTTCTAATTATTAATTCTTGTTTCATTTTAGTTGCTCGCTAATTGTAATTTTTCTAATATATCTTTTATTAAAGGACTTTCATCCCATAAAACTTTATTAGTTGTATGATATAATCGGGCACTTACCCGCTCTATTAAAAAATAAGTAAATCTTAAATTAGTTTGAATTAAGTTAAGAAAACGATCTTTTGGCACTAAATAACAACTTGTTGGTTCTAATGTTGTTACGGATGCTGTTCGATCTGAATTATTTAAGATCGCCATTTCTCCAAAAATGTCACCCTCAAATAAAATGGCTAACCGGGACTGATTAAATCCTTGTGAAATTTCTACACGTCCTGAACTAATGATGTAAAAATATTCGGCAGACTCACCCTCTGATACGATCTTAGTATCGGCTTTATAATTAACTTGCGTACCCAATGCTAATATAGACTGGATATCGTCTTTATTTAAATCATAAAAAAATGACTTTACTTCTATATATTCATAACTTGCGGTCATAATATCCTTTTTTAATGTTGTTTCTAATCAACGCCTATACCTTGAATATAATCTATTTTATTTTTTTTGCAAACCTTTTTGTTGATGGATTTATGTTGAACTTGTTAACATATTCTCATTATGCAACATAAAAACAAACCAACAATTAGTATCATTGGCTGTGGTTGGCTAGGAGAGCCGCTTGCCTATCAATTTATTCAGGACCAACACAAAGTATCTGGTACAACAACATCTGTAGATAAACTAGATACTCTTAAACAAAACGGTATTAATGCCCATTTGCTTTCTGTTTGTGCCGACTTAACGCCACTTTCATTATTTCCTGGTATTTTTGACTCTAATATTACGATTATTACGATTCCGTTTAAACGATCGCTTAAACGAGCAGCCGATTATTTTGACCAAATCTGCTATTTAACGTCTCATTTAAAAACAGATTGGATTATATTTACTAGTTCGACGAGTGTTTATCCTGATCTACCAAACTTGACCGAAGATATTACTATTACCCCGTCTAGTGAACGACAAGAAACATTACTAGGGGTAGAGAACTATCTAACTACCCTACCCTGTAAGTTTACGATTTTAAGATTGGCAGGCCTGTATGGGGGGTCTAGACAATTAGGTCGTTTTTTGTCTAATAAAACGGTTACAAAACATCCTGATTCGCCAGTTAATTTAATTCATTTAGATGATGTAATTCGACTTATACAATATACTATTGAGCGTGATCTAAGTAATATGATTATTAATGGCGTATCTGATTCTCATCCTAGCCGAAAAACAGTGTACTCGTTTCATTCTCAGCAATTAGGACTTCCACTACCAAGGTTTAGCACCTCGTCTCCGTTTTCAAATAAAACTGTCTTAAACCAAAAAATTAAAGATTATGGATTTTACTTTAAGTACCCGACACCTGTTATGAAAGATAAAACCTAGTGCTTTACTAGTTCTAATTTATTGTATACTATAACCGATGTTATGTTTTTAAGAATTTCGTTAATTTTTGTATTACTGTTAACAGGCCCTTTATTGGCTCAGGTTAATACCGAATCGTTACGAAAACATGATTTAGAAAATGGATTTCATAATGACTTTTCGTTTAAGTTTAATTATTCTAATGGAAATACAGAATACCAAAAATATAATGCTGACTATCGATTAGACTATCAGTTTCCAAACTGGAATGGTTTTTTTGTTGGTAAACTCAACAAAGGTTTTAAACAAACAGATACTATTTTAAATAAAGGCTTTTTTCATTTTCGGCTATTACGACCAATATCCACTAAAATTTCGGTTGAAGGATTTGCTCAATATAATTTTGATGACTTTATTAACATGGATAAACGATATTTATTTGGATCAGGAATCCGATACCTACTTCCTTTTAATGCCGATGGCTATGATTTTACAGCTTATCTAGGGCTGGGTATTATGCATGAGTATGAGCGATTAAACAGTCATTTTGAAACTAATTATATTCGGATCACTAACTATTTAACGGTTGTTTGGTCGTTTTTTGATCGATATAAATATACATCAACTTCCTATATTCAACCTTATATTAATAATATGGGTGATTATCGTATTTTTTCTGACCATACGTTTAGTATTAAAATTAACGATTGGTTATCGACTTTTTTTGAAATTAATCTCAGACAAGACAGTCTACCTCCTGACAACTTAAAAAAGCACACGTTCACCTTTACCAATGGACTTTCGTTTCACTTTTAATATTGATCTTGCAAAAGATATTAAAGATTGTCTATGATTAAACCATGGTTTACTTACAACAGATTATCGACTTTTTAGATCAGTGGGCACCTAGAGAACTAGCGGCTAAGTGGGATAGTATAGGTTTACAGTTAGGTGAACCAACCTCTGAAATCAAATCCATTGTGCTTAGTTTAGATGTCGATTCGTTATTGTTGGATACCATAAAAAAAGAACCTACCGATTTAGTAATTACTCATCACCCGATCTTTTTTAAACCTATTCGGTCTTTACGATATGAATCGGATATGGGTCGAATTTTAAAGTTATTTATTACGCAAAACTGTCATTTATTTACCATGCACACAAACTTAGATGCAGCGGAAGGTGGTGTTAATGACTGTTTAATAAAAGCCTTTAATTTTGAACCTAAACAAGGTATTTCTTTAAGCGATGGATTTGGAAAGTTTTACACCCATACATCAAATAGTTCCTTTAATGATTTATTAAACTTATTCCCAGCAAAACAGTTAGGGTATAATGATCCAAAATCGCCTATTAATCGTATTGCTTTTTGTTGTGGTAGTGGGCATGGATTTATTCATGAACTAGCTGATTTAAATATAGACTGTATGGTTACAGGAGAAATCACCTATCATGATGAAGTATTTTGTGAAATGAATGGTATTAGAGTTATTGCTTTAGGTCATCGAGAGAGTGAACTTTTTGTTTTAGATGAAATCAAATCTAGACTTAGCCATACATTTAATTTGCCAATTCGTATCTGCTCTTAATTTTTTACATCTTAATCGTTCTAATATCTGTTGATACGTGTTTTATATACTCTTCATTAACATTAACACCTAATCCAGGTGTCGAAAAAGGAACGTTAAATTCACCATTAACGTTGGATTCCCAAGGGTCCTGGATAATATCTTGCTTCCAATAATAATCACTTTCTGTAAAATCACCTACCCAATTAAATTCTGAACGAGCGGCCAATGCTATATTATAAGCTTTACCAATTCCGGTCTCATGCATGCCTCCACACCAGCAGTTCGCTTGATTTAAGTGCACTAACTGTAGAGCTGATAAGCTATTTTGAAAACCGCCTAATCGACCTGGCTTAATAACGATACCTTTAACACCATCCGTAAGCATATTTTCGATATCTGATATTGTATTTGCACTTTCGTCTAAAAAAATAGGTTGATCTATTTTTTCTTGAAAATGATTGTGAGTTTTTTTTGTATAAGTTGGATAAGGCTGTTCAAATGCATCAATAGTTGAAACCCTTGAAATTTGAGATAATTGATCTGCGTTTAATCGTCCATTACTATCTAAAACAATCGTTATAGTATTTGGCACATCAGAGATGATTTGATGTAGTACATTGAACGATGATGAGCCATCTCCTTTGATCTTAATTCGATGGTATTTTTTAGTAATTGCTGTAGCTAATACCTTTTTTGATTGTTCAATAGATTTAATTGGAATAACAGTTCCGCTTGAAATAGTTTCTTTTTTGGATTGGATGAATGTAGCTAATGACTGTTGTTTTTGAAGTGCCGCTATCACCCAACAACCCATTTCTATTGCAGCTTTTGCAAAATTATGACCGGAAATATGTTGATTTAAGTATAAGATAATCTCCCTTGGATGTTTAAACGAATTCTGTAACATTAATGGAATTAGATATTGAGTTAAGATATGAGTTGAAGTTTGAACTGTTTCTGGGTGATAGTAAGGGTGTTGTTGAGCACTACATTCACTCCATGCTTCATAACCAGAGTCATCTTTGATTTTTAATAATAACGCCTGCTTACTCGCCAATAGTTGATTGGCAGATCGAAACGGATTTTTTAAAGGTAATTCAATATTATAAACCTTGATTTCTGTTAGCTTAATCATTTGTGATTTATTGTACTACAAGAGTTACCTTTTTAGGAGATTTTTAAAACTTTTTAGATTTATATGATGTCTTATTAAGTACTTTTTTTTTCACCCTAAACTATGATATCCTTAAAGTTCTATAAATTTCATTTTTAATTTTTTGAGAGGATTTAACTATTATGTTTTTATGTCAACAATTACGTTTATCGAGAGTAGCTATAGAAGGTACAAGAACTCACTATAAATTGTTTAAGAATAATTCTATTAATGCCAGTCAAGGATTAGAGAACCTTCGACTATTCTCAACTAAAAACCCCCCTTTTGGCAAAAAAGGCCCTTCTTTTAACTACAACTTGTCTCGTGAAAAAATTATGGATTTATTAAGGTCTCCCGAAGGAATAAAAACGGCTGACTTACTATCCCATTCAGCTAACAGTAATCAAGAAGCATGGAACTATGCAAAAGAAGGAAATTTTTTAAAGTCTAGATCAAAATTAGTAGAAGCTCTTGACCATGATTTATCTGCACAAATCACGTGTAAACCTAAGCATCCTGGTATTTACAATGCGTTAGTTCATACCCAATTTCCAACTGAAAAAAATTCGCGTGATAATCTAGATTTGCTATTAAAGGGCGTTGAAAGTAAAAAGTAGATTTTCAACCTTCAGTCCAATAATATAACAAAACCTCTTATAGCTATGCAAATAGAAATAAAAGCCATTTATTCAGGATAGTACTCCATAGAATAAGGTTGGTAAAATAGCGCCAAGTGGCCATATTTTTAGGTGCAGACTCCTGCCCTCAGCGAAGGGTGTGGAGTTAATTCAAAAAAAATAGAAAACAAGATTGGCAAAATAAAGCCAAACACAATTCCCAAATACATCCGTAAGTGCAAATCAACAACAAACATTCCTAAAAAAACAGAAAACAAGATTGGCAAAATAAAGCCAAACACAATTCCCAAATAAATCCGCAAGTGCAAATCAACAACAAACATTCCTAAAAAAACAGAAAACAAGTTCGGTAAAATAGCGCCAAGTGGCCATATTTTTAGGTGCAGACTCCCGAGAGCCCGAAGCCTCAGCGAAGGGTGTGGAGTTAAGCCAAAAAATATAGCCGCTTGGCGTTATTTTACAAGGATGTTTAGGATTAGGTTGTTTTTGGGAAGAGACTCCTTAAGGAGGAAATTATGTCAAATTTAGATCAGTTTAAAAAAACATGTCAATTAATGAAGCCATTTACATTTGAAGCCATTAGAATTCATGTAGGGCTTGGGCTTATGATAAAAGGGTGGTTATTTTTAACAAATCCCGTCATTATCAATAAATACCTATTATCTATTAACAACGATTTCTTTTCGTTTGTTATATCTCACTACGTTTGTTTTGCTCATTTAGCAGCAGGATTAACATTAATGCTGGGCTTATTAACACGCATTTCGGCAGCTATTCAAATTCCAATTATTGCCGGCGCTATCTTTTTGATTCATCTTCAAGAAGGGTTATTTTCACCCAATCAAGGACTTGAATTTACGTTATTAATCTTAACAATATTAGTCATGGTGGTTTTTAGAGGTGGCGGTGTTTTATCGGTTGACTACTATTTAAGTCAAAATAAATCGTCGTAACGTTATTATTAACTTAAGGTATTTATTAATTAGAGTTTAACTCTAATTATATAGATACCCAATATCAATCAATCGATTTTAAACTGTGGGTTATTTCTGCTATAATTCACAGGATGTTTATTCGTATTTTTTGCATATTTTTAGCCTCTTTACTGTTATCTACCACGTTAATAGCGTCACAATTTGATTGGGAATGCTTAGAATCTAATCATTACCGGATCTATTTCAAACCCGAACGTAAGTGGTTGGCTGACTATTATATTAATATTTTAGAAAAAAATCGGTCATGGATCACGTCTTTTGTTGGGTTTACGCCACATAAAACGGTTATTCGATTAGAAGATGGTGGGGTTATTATTAACGGATTTGCTTCGGCCTTTAATAAAATGACATTCTTGACACAAACGCCAACCTCAACCGAACTTGTTATGCATGAATCATTTCCTCAATTACTGGCTGTTCATGAATTCACTCATATTAGTCACTTACTTTATTCTCAGCCGTTTAAGCTTGATATGTTGTCTCCTGCTTTTTATCCTCAAAATTTTTCGCCTATGTGGCTAATTGAAGGGATTGCTGTCTATACAGAATCTCGAGTATCTCCTTTCTCGGGTCGGTTAAATGATGGACACTTTAAAGCGATACTGCTAAGTCATGCCGCTCAGAAAAAGTCGCTTAGTCTGGGTTTAATTACTAACCCTTTATTTCATTTTGGGTTAAATCAAAATCTATATATCTATGGCGCTGGCTTTACTGATTATTTAACGTCAAAATATAGCGAAGAACATATCAGAAAACTACTAAACTATAATAGCTATTCATTAACGAGCAATTTATTAGGGCTTTTTAATTCTAACTTTGGACTTTCTTCTCACTTTAGAAGAATCTTTAAAACAACCATTGAAACCGAATATGACAACTGGATTGAAAGCTTAGAACAAGAAGCAAAATCGTTTGCTATGGCTGGTGAAAAAGTTAGCGATAGTAGCTGGTATAAAAATGACCTTAAACAAGCAAATGGTTCGCTTTATTACTTAAGCTCAAATCTTATCCATCCATCTCCCTTAAACTATTATCAACAAAACAAATTGTTTAAATATGATACACAAGCTAAGACCCATACCCCTCTACTTTCTTTTTCTAATTCTATTTCAACGCCTATGTCGGTTAATGACAGCTATATCTATATTCTCGAACAACGACTAAAACGCGGCTTTGGTAATGTATCTCAAAATCAATTTGGCTATACATCCTATGTAAAACGATATCATTTAAAAAATAAAACTGTAAAAACTATTACCAAAGGACCATTTGTTGGCGCTGTTGGGTTAGATAATGATAACTTACTATTATTTGAATTTTCAAAATCTAAATTAGGTACCACCATTTGGTCTTTTTCTAATAACCAATTAAAAGAAGTTGCGAATGTCGATGCCTTTTTATCGGAAGGTGTTTACCAAGATAATCTTGTTTATACGATTGGCCGATATGAAGGAGAGACCTGGAATTTATATTCATTGAATTTAAACACCTATCAAATAGAACCTGTTTACAGATCTTCTTGGAAAATCAATTATTTATCTAAAGGCCCTAATAATACGCTGCTCTTTTCGATGAATATTGACGGTAAGTATCACGTTTATCAATTTGACCCAACTAAACGCAAACTAAGCAAGCTATCTACGTCGTCTTATGCTAAAAATGGTGTATTAGTTAATGACCAACTCTACTATACAGGTATCCACGCTGATGGTGAAGATATTTACCAACAAAAACCAGAGCCTATAGACATAGCTATTTCAGAAGCTCCAGAACCTATCCAAATTGTTGATAAAGAACCTTTAGATCTTTTTTATGACAAACAAGGGCTTGGAAAAAGCTTATCTATGGGACTTATACCCCATACTATCTTACCCGGTGTGATATCGTTTACTGACGACTTGGATTTATTATCTCTCTCCCTCCTAATTACCGAAGAAGTTTCTGGTATCCAACTTCAAACAAATATTCTTTCTCCGCTATCAATAAGTGCTCAGTTTATTGGTAACTCAGGCGCACTTACCTTACAATACCCTCTTTTTATTTCAAATGGATGGGGCCTAAACTCCATCAATCTAGGCTTTGGTTCAGACTTAAAGGATTCGCATTTAGTTCTAGGTTCATCTAGCTTTTCTTTACCTAACTTTAATGCACGAGTTGCCGCTTCTTATGATTTACAAAATAAAGAACCTAACTTTAGTATTGTTGACCAATTGATTCTATCCCCTTCTACAACATTAGTAAGTGCATTTAATTATATGAGTACGTTTTCACGTAGTATTATTCGGGGAGACTTGTTTTCAGAGTCGACACTATTGGTTCCTATACAAAAACAATATTTATTTGGATCGGTTGAGCTATATCAAAAATTAATTGATGTTAATAAAGGGTTTTGGACACCTAATATAGCTATCGGTGGGATTTATGCTAGTGTTTTTTATGATTCTTACTTTTATAATAACGCTTATCACTCTTATGGGGCGGGAATTACATTTGAATCTAAACTTATTTTACCAACTATATTTTTTAAGATGGGAATTTACACTTGTTACATTGAAGGCAGTTTCTCCCCAGACCTTCGCTTCTCCCTAAACTTGTAAAATAACGCCAAGCGGCCATATTTTTTGGCTTAACTCCACACCCTTCGCTGAAGCTTCGGGCTCGCGGGAGTCTGCACCTAAAAATATGGCCACTTGGCGCTATTTTACCGAACTTGGTTTCTGTTTTTTTGGGCTTAGCTCGCGGGAGTCTGCACCTAAAAACATGTCCACTTGGCGCTATTTTACCGAACTTGTTCTTTATTTTTGGAGAAGGTGCTATCTATATAATATGGTATTTGGTTTGATTTACATCATGTAGGAGCCTGAAAAAAAGATATGAAAATCTGACATTCTTGCGTCAAACTTCCTATTTCCTAAATTTAAATAACCAGTTCCAAATGAATAATTAACGCCTAATGATAAACTCGAGAATTCGGTCTCATAACCAATCGATGAAGTAAACCCATACAAATCAATATTATAAGACCCATCATAGTCTGCCCCTAACGATGATCTATTGGTATAAAAACCAGCTCTAATTGGAGTATACATAGTTGGATAAAACTCGCCGCCTAGCGAAATATTTACGCCACCTTTTTTACTAAAGAACTGAACACTTGCGTCGTGATTTAAATGATACTTTATATCGCCTAAAAGCACTAACTTTGGTGAATAAAAATAAGCACCACCAACGGTTACTTTTAATGGTGTTGACTTAAATCCACCCTCTAATAAGTCAAAGCTCTTGCCAATATCGACCAATGCGGCCTCTTGCTGTGTTGTTTGCATAGTTTGTTGTTTTGACTCAGCGCTAAAATCATGACCATAAGTTAAAGATGCTCCTAACGAATACTTCTCGGACGGCATAAACTGGACACCCAATATACCATCTAATCCAAATATTTTTTGCTCGTCATAAAACGAACGATGTGTAAATCTCTTATCTTGATTAACATATTTTATCCACTGTGTATTGATTCGCTCTATTTTTGCTTGCGATACAAATAAACTAGCACCTACTGATAAGTTATCTTTTACTAAATACGCTAAAGAAGGCCCTATTAAATATTTAACTGTTTTATCGTTATTATTATTAACATACTTCATATTATCTAGCTCATTATCTAGTTCTATATCCATTAAGGAATCTTGATTAACTAAATCTGACTCTGGCATAATTACGGAAAAAGCAAATTGCACGGGACCTACTTTTTGTAATACTCCAAAAAAATTAGGTATAAATGACGTTGAGCTTCGATCCCAATCTGACGAAGATGATTTACTACTAATTAAAACGTCGCTAAAAATAGCTTTTGAGGTTTTATATGTATTTGTAGATGTGGTTACATACCCTTTTGTAGAAAATGCCATCCCTGCTGGATTGTAATAGGCACCTGATGGATCATCTGATAATGCAACAAATGCACCGCCTAAGCCACTAGCTCTTTCGCCTATTAGGATGTCTATATAATGATAAGGGTCTGCAAAACAAACCGAAGATAAAAACAAACTAATTATTAATATTGAAATCTTTTTTATAATCATTACAAATTCACCCTCTCTTTAAACCGATCTTCTAAAATTTGACCAAATGTCTGGTCTACAGTTACTAAAATCTCGTTCATAACATCTAACCGTTTATCATACGGAGGATGCGTTTTTGAAAAAGAGGCTTGATTTCGTCTCTTTTCTTTCATTCTCATCAAAAACTTTTTATAGGAAGTTGGGTTATACCCAGAATTGATCATATAATAAATAGCTGCCGAATCTGACTCAAACTCGTCTTGATGCTGTAACCCCTCTTTAAACAGAATATTTAAACTCTTACTGGCAACCTGCGTTAGTGTAACGCTAAAGGATACGTTTCTGGCTCCTAATATCCGCGTTAAAAAAGAATCGACAGTTTCGGCCTTTTTAGGTGCAACATTATTATATATATGTCGATAATTAACATGAGCGACTTCATGGGCTAACACTCCTGCTAATTCGGCCTCATTTTCAACTGCTTTTAATAATCCTTTGGTAATAAACACATATCCGCCAGGACAGGCAAATGCATTCACTTTATCAGAGTTTAATACGTTAAAATAGAAATTAATATCATTACGACCATTAAAATATACAATTGCACGGCCAACTAAATTAACATATCGCATAACTTCATCGTTTTCATAAACACCATACAATCCAGCTAATATACTGGCAATTGACCGCCCTACTTTAATCTCTTCTTGGATCTCTTGCTCCGTAAAACTTATTACTGGAGATGTAAATACGGTCAACATTAATATAACAATTACTTTTTTAATATTAAATTTCAATAAATTACCCTTTAAGCTCTTTAACTTGTTTTATTAAATCCTTCTAAAATATATTTTTTCACTTTTTTATACCAGCCATCTCCTTTTAATTTTCCTTCATGAATAAATTCTTCTACTTCTTCTTTTTGTATATTTGACTCTTCCATTTTTTTGATTGCTTTTATATTTTCTTTAACATCTTCTGTTGCCTTATCATCATCTAATCCACGAGCGGTTGCCGCTGTAGAATAAGCTGATGCACGCTTTCTTGCATTTTTATTTAAATTAATAGAAGGTGCTTTGACAATTTTTTGACTAGACATTGGATCATTTGGCGATACAACATACTTACTCACCCAACCTTTTTTTCCTGCAGAGTCAATCTGATACCACATTCCTTTTTTTTGAAGAATATTTACTTTTTCACCTTTTTTCACAGTAATAACTACATCCGATTTATAATTTGGAGACTTTAATAATTTTGCATTTTGACTTTGTATATACATTTCTTCTGCATAAATCATACAGCTACTCATTATCATTATTAAACCTAAACTGATTATATATTTTACCATTTTAATTCCTTCTCACTATTTTTTTCTCTATAAAATAATAAATACCCTGTTTTTTTCTATGTTAAACATTATTTTCTTAATTTAATAGTATGATAGTTTACTTCCACAAATCAAAACAATATTTTCATTTCATATTTTGAGCTGTGATCTATATTTATCTTACCCTAAAAATTTTGAGATATTTTGTTTATACAACATTAACACTATAAAAGGTTTAAAAGTATTTATTTTTGGGTATTACTAAAGTAGTAATAATTTTTAAGGGGTCGGTATGCGTCAATTTATGGGGTCAATTAAATACTTTCGAAATGGTGATTTCAAATCATTGTTACGATATTTTTTAATTTTCTCATTTTATTCTTTATTTATGCTAACACTTATCGCAAATCCGCAATCCAATAGTATTACGCCGCGGTCACTAAGTTTAACAATGTCCTTAGAACAAAATGGAGATCTTGTTACGGGAAAAAAAACCGTGGTTATCTTTTTCAAATCTGGAAATGATATTGTTTGGAATGAACGCTATAATAACGTCGACTTTAATAATGGACATGCCAATTTTGTTTTAGGTCAGCAAAACGCATTATGGGGAGATACGTTTCGGGTTCCATCTCCCAACTTTAATGTCTCTATTGAACTTGATCAGGCCACCATCAACATTCATACTGTGCCTTTTACTATATTTGCCAATACAGTTGAACGTATTGACTGGGATCAAGTTAAAAACTTTCCTAACTTGAATAATTTTTCTTCAAGTCTTAATTTAAAAGATGTTTCATCATTATCGGGTTTATTTATAGGAGAAACAACAACGGATTCTGGAAACTTTAGATTAACAGTTGCTAAAAATGCTGTTATTAGCCAATCTGCTACAACTAACATAACGACTACTAATAAATTAAATGTTAGTCATTTATTTCAAAACAATCTTCGTGTTATTAATGAATTTGATCAATCATCTCTATTTCAACTGTCTCAGTTACACGCCCCTGATTATAGTTTAATTATTACTTCTGCTAATAAATGGGAAGCTATTTATCGAGATGATGTTGTTGAGTTACTTGATTTAGATTTAGATCCAAACTCTATTTACCGAAAAATAGGAATTGGAATACCTACTGTCAATTTTGATTTTAGTGTTTCTGATTCATTGTTTAATGTATCTAAGCAACATGTTCGAATTAATAATACAACAAATCCAAACCCGTTTAGTATAACCCAAGATTCGTTTAATGTTATTATTACTCAAAATTCGCTCTTGGTTAATACGGATTCATTTTCACCATCTCAAAAATCTCAACTTGTTTTATCTGGAAATGTTAATGTTAAGGGAGATATCTTTGGCTATGCCGATATTGCGAACCCTGAATTTAATGATGTTGACTTTACAGTTGTCCAACCAAAAGATAGTAATTATAATTCCGAAAATGTTATTATCTACAAAACTATTGGGGATGTAGGTATTGGTGTTGGAAATCCAGAACACCCTGTTACGCTGTTACGCACTTTAGATGCAAGACTAGATATAACGCCTTTTTCAACAGCAAAATCTACAGCCAAAACAAATGACAATTTATTTTCAGTTAGAAATGCCTACGGACCTTTTTTTACTCAATACTTTTTTATATCTAATAAAAATGATGGCTACAAAATAGGTATTCATACAGATACTCCAAAAGGAGATTTTCATATATCAAGTCGTCCATATAATCATAATATTAAGGACTTATCAACATTTGATACAATGGTTATCAATCAAAATAAGATGGGTATCGGAACTACTCCTAACACATCAAAATTAACAATTACTAACCCAGACTCCTACCCAACGCTTTTAGTTAAGGGATCCACTGGGTTTATGGTTGTATCTAGAAATGGCTCTATTGGAATTAATGTCGATAAGCCGCAATCCGCTCTAGAAAGTAAACATGGGGTTCTGGTAGGGTCATCAGGAATTCCTAGTTTGGGAACAATTCACATCAATAACGGGCTTCTCATGGGTCAGGCTAATGAGAATACTTCAGTTAAATTAAATTCTACACATTATTGGAATCTAAATAGACCACACCAATACTTAGATACGGCTAAAATGGGGATAGGAACTAGTACACCTTCCAGCGCTGTTCATATTGTAGCTAATCATTCACCGTTAACCATTGAAACTAATCAAGAAAAAAGTTTATTTATTAACGAAAAAGGGTTTGTCGGTTTAACTATTAACCCTCAAGGAAAGCTGCATGTAAATGGCGGCATGATTATTGGGTTTAGTGATGCTAAAGAAGAAGGAACCATTCGATACAATGCTAATCCAAAGGTTAAGGGTTTTTATCAAGGATATACAGGAACAAAGTGGGTAGCATTAGGACAAGATCATGATTGGTCTTATGACCCCATACACCAATCCTTTTATACAAAACCTAATTATAAAGTGGGCATTATGACTAAAATACCATCTGCCACTGTACATTCTGTTGGTGAAACGCCATTATTAGTTGAAAATAAAAATAATAAGCAACAGTTTTTAGTTGTTACTCAAAATGGTTATATAGGCATTAATACCTATCAACCATCTTCTCTAGTTCAAATTAATCAAACGCTTACACAAAATGCTATTTTTAATGTTGTTAAATCCAATCAAGATCCTATATTTAAAATAACTAATAATGGGTTTATTGGAATCCATCATAATTCCCCAAAAGAACTTTTAACTATTAATAAGGGTGGTCTCATTATTAATAAGTCTAAACAAGATAGCCCAGGAACAGTTTCATTTGATACTGACCGTTTTATTGGCTATACTCCGTCAAAATCGGTTCAATTAGCTTACCCAGAAGAATGGGTATTAAAAAACAATAATCTATCGACACCATTTAATGTTGGGATTCCGTTTATTGAAGACCAAAACCAACTTTATCTTAAATCTAATAATCCACTGTCTATTAATACATTAACGACAACACATAATATTTTTATCGATACTGATGGACGCTTAGGCATTAACACCCATACGCCATCGGCCACGGTACATATCAATACTAACGAAGATCCACTTATTATTGACTTTAAAAATAACCGATTACATCTTAACTCTTCTCATCAGCTAGGTATTAATCAAACGCCACGAGATTCATTAGATATTAAAGGTTCTGCTATCGTTAATTTTACTCATAAAGAAATACCAGGAATGATTCGATTTAATCATGACAAGCTACTATTTGAGGGATTTACCGATCAATGGGTCACTCTATCGCCTCTTGACCAATGGACGTCTAATGAACAGGGTCATTTATCCTATCATAATGGAAATATTGGAATTTATTCTGATCAGCCCAAAAGTGCTCTTTATGTTTCTGGTAATTTACTTATCAATACGCCTACTCAACCTAACTTATTTTCAATTTCTGATATTGGGCATATTGGAGTTGGAACACAAACGCCTCAATCTCTTTTTCATATCAACTCTAATCAAGAGGTCTTGATAGATGCTACAGGATTTGTCGACCCGATGTTTGCAAATGAATTTGAACCAGAGTCGCAAACAGCACTCCATTTAAATTTAGGACAACAACCGTCTATTGGAATTGGTAAAAAAGCAGATCTAGAACGACTGTCGATTAATGGTGCTGTTGTTATTAATACTAGCACCCATCAAATTCCCGGAACCATTAAAGTATTAAAAGACTCATTTATAGGGCTCCTTACTGACACAACAAAGCCTACTATTCTGGCTCAAAAATTTCAATGGGTTCAAGGGTCGAAAGCGACGACTAACTCTAAGTTGTACTATAACTATGGAACGGTCGGTATTGGAGAAGAATCTAGTAATAGCTTATTTAGTATTAAAGGAGAGTTTCCAGTTCGGATTAACTCTAATCAACAAAATAATTCGTTAGTAGTTAACCCTAATGGATTTGTTGGGATTTGGAATGACAACCCATCTCATTCACTTCATATCAAAAAAGATCAGGTGCCGTTCCTTGTTGAATATGTGGTCCCTCCTGAATTTCTTGTCGCGTTAGACCCAGAAACTAGAAAGCTACAAGAAAAACCCGTTATATCTTTAATATTAGATAACAATAGTAATGTAGGAATAGCTACCACTAATTTAATAGAAAAACTTACAGTTGATGGTGCGATTATAGTTTCTAACTCGATTAGCACAGAGCCAGGAACTATCGCTTATGATATTGAAGAAGAAAAGTTTTATACTTATTTAAATAACAACCTTAAACGAACACTTGCTGATGTTCATCAATGGGGATATTATGGCAAAGAATCTAACTTATTTTATGAAAATGGATTTGTTGGTATTGGTACAATGGTCCCATCTAATTCATTACATATTGTTTCTCCCAAACCTCTTTCGGTAGAAAATTCATTCAAAATTGATACTAATGGATCTTTTATTGTTGGGAATACCCCTTCTAAAGCTACGTTAACTATTCATGGTGATAACCCACTCAAATTAAGTGAATTTGATCATGATGTATTAACTTTTAATGATAAGGGTCAAGTAGCAATTATGACAGAAGATTTTAAAGAAACATTATCTATTTCCAATGGCTTAACTGCTGGTAAAGCTGTTGGTACACACCCAGGAACCATAGATTTTTCGGAGCGTCTTTTTGGAGGCTATATTCACCAAGAACATATTGATTTAGGTCACCATGTTCAATGGAAACTAAAAGATAAAAACCAATATTTTAGTCATACGACTATTGGAATGGGTCTTTCAAATCCTGACAATCGATATCGTACTCATATTAAAAGTAATACGCCACTCAGTATTCAAGTGGAAGAAACTAACTTTGAGACTCAACAGATGGAAATTATCGACTCTATTTATATTGATCAGCAGAAGATTGGCTTTGGTCTTCAACATCCGACGTCTTTAGTTCATATCAAAGAAAACTCTTTTCGGATTGAAAATAGTCATCATGATGCATTACTTTCATTTAATAACGAAAAGGTGGCCATTGGAAAGTTTATGGCTGATACTGCTCTCGATATTAATGGTTCGATTCGAGTTAGCAGTTCACAAACAACACTAGCTGGTGAATTTAATTTTAATAATAATATTTTTTCAGGTTTTACGAATCAAAATTCGCGTGTCGACTTAGGTCGTACCGATCAATGGAAGCGAACTAATCAGAATTTATATTCGGATAATAATATTGGGATCTACACAAATGATCCGCTTGCCAGTTTACATGTTCATACTAAACAAAACTCTCTTTTAATGGGAAGTCAACAGCACCCTAAACAGTTTTATATTAATGCAATGGGGCTAACCATGATTAATACTAATAAAACAAGAGCTACACTTACAATTAGTGGTAATATCCGCATAAAAGATAATAGCTTAATTATTAATAAAGATTCTAACTTTATTGGATTAAATGAATTAGATCCAAAAGAGTCCATCCATAACCAAGGGGCTGTTATTGTTAATGATCCAATAAACTCTAACTCAGGAACGATTTACTTTAATGATACAACGAACCGTTTTCTAGGTAAAACAAACTCAGATTGGGTATCTTTAGCAAGAAATAATGAATGGCTTGCCAATCAAAATGATATCTTTTATCAGGTTCCTGAAGGTCGAGTTGGTATTAATCATCAACAGCCGTCAACTAATTTACATATAGTTGGAAGTTTTGGTCTTAGTAAGAGTAATAACCAATTACTATTTGTTAATAATGGAAAGGTTTCGATAGGCCATCAAAATCCACTATCTTTATTACATATTAAACATAACACCCCAGTTAGAATTGACTCAAACTCGATTAATCATACCTTATATATAAATAATCAAGGACTGATCGGGTTAGGTACTAGTTCTCCTGCCTCTCGATTAGATATTAATGGGGGAATCAAGTTTAGTGACCTTTCAGTAACACAACAACCCTACTCCACTAAAGCAGGAACACTATATTATGATGGCCAAAATGTATATGGCTATATTTCTGATAATGTAAAACGACCCATTTCGGTACCTTACAAATGGAAAGAACGCCATAATAATACTATTTTGAACAATATGATTTTAAAAGCTCCGAATCTAGATACTGCAGCAAAAGCTCGCTTAGACATTATGGATACTTTTTTAGTAGAATCGGCTACTATGGATCCTATATTTATTGTTACCGATAATAAAGTAGCGATTGGGACAGCGCTACCCAATGCGCGCCTACATATTAACGCCGAAAACCCTTTGTTGATTGATGTTGATAATACAACCGCCCAAATTAATGTTACTAAAAATGGGTTTCTTGGAATCAACACCTTAAATCCAACCTCTTATCTTCATATTACGGCCACAACAAATTTAGCAGAAGGAGCCTTGTCTCCTATTACAATAAAAATGGCGTTAAGTAGTGATCAGAATCCTATTAATAATGTTGGTAATGCGATTCGGTTTACACACTCTGTTCCTGATGGTGACGAATTATTAGGAACACTTTTAGCAAGCCAAACTAATAACACGGGACATTTTTTTCTTAGTTCATCGCAATCTAAAGGTATTACGTTATTAAATAATAACCGAATAGGAATGGGTAATCGAGAACCGAAGTCTGATTTATTTGTCTCATCTCATTTAGCGTTTGATAGTCAGTTATCAGAACTACTTATGGGGTATAACGTTTATGATTTAGACAATCCTAAATCAATTACTAAAGGTTCTTCATCGTTTATTAAGACCGACCAATCAACTCCTTTTTCGTTTAAAACAGGGACCTCCACTGCAGATAATGGCGCTATATCAAGTCAAGATACACTAACGATTCTGTCCTCTGGATTAGTTGGGTTTAATTATAATTCTCCTAAATCTCAATTAGATATCTCTGTTAGCGATACTCAAACTACCATCAAAGAACGGGTCCGCTTTGGACATTTTTCGGACGCTACTAATATCGATACCGACCAATACAAATCTGCCGACTTTATGGAAATCTTTATGGGAGCAAACAGTGGCTCTTTTTCTTTATTCCAACAAGCTGATGGCTGGGTATTCTCTCCGCAGTCTAATAAAGACTTATATTTAAATCACCACTTTTTTTCTAATACCTATATAGGACCCACTCATACGGGTAATGGGCAATCCAGACATGCTATTAAAATTATGTCAGACTCGACTAGCCCAACAATTAATATCGAGCAAAAAACTCGATTTAACGCTAACTTCACGTATGGTAATTTAACGGGAATATCTGTTCAAGGGCCTAGGTTTACGACTATTCCAAACACACAGTTATCTGTATACGGATCTAATTCAAAAAATATTATGAATATAAATGATCACTTATACTTAACAAAAGAAGGCTACTTCGGCAAAACTAATTCTAATGCTGGCGCGTCTAATCTGTCCGACTATTTTCACTTTATGGACAAGGTTAATTTTGATAGTACTGTAGCAAACTATTTAGGTAGTATTTTATTTAACTCGCCTCAATCAAGTTGGCAAGCTAATCCTAATAGACCTTTCTTTTATGGAAATAAAATGGGTGGCGGTTATCCTTATAATGTGGAAGGAAACTTTATTTTCCAACTATCCAAGGATATTATTTTTAGTTCAAAAGATTCGGATTTGATTGTTAAATCTGATGGTAAAATCGGTATTAATCATAGTAACTCTAGTAATATTTCAACATTATTAGATGTTAATGGAACAACAAAAATTAGTGAAAAGTTACTACTTGATACAACCAATACGTTTAACGATACTCTTTTTGTTAAACTCAAAACAAAGCTTGTTGATTCTGTTGGTATTAAATCTGATTTTGATGCCAACTATAAACTTAAAGTAACTGATAAAGTCTATTTAGACGACACTGTTAATATTTCACCTGATACTGCAGGATTAGCATTAACAGGAGCTAAAGTTACGGTTAAAGGGAAAGCTAAAATCGATACGCTACACTCTAACCAATTAACACTTTCTAATACATTAACCACTAATGACAACGCTATCGTGAAAAAAACAATCGGATTTGACCGTGTTCATACAACGAATTTTTCTAATATTAATTGGACAAAAGGAAATGTTCAAGAATATGATTTAAATTCGAATACAATTACGTTTGCTACAGCGCCATCTAACCCTTCAAACCTAATCCTAATTTTACATTGTAAAGATAATTTACAAACTCAATCATTAACGATTAATGTGCCCATTGGAAAAAAACTATTTAAAATAGAGCAGCTAAAAGACCATATGTATAAGTTAACGGGTAAGAATAAATCGTGTTTATTAAGTTTATATTATGACGGAAATTCGTATTATGCGTCACCTATTTTACACTTTTAGGCTTAATAAATGTTTAAAAACGACTTTTTTTGGGGATTATATTTATAAGGGGAGTAGCAAAAAATATGAAATTTATTGACATTGGATTAACATTTACTGCTTATTTGATTAACTATATCGGTAGTTTTTCTTATCGATTTTTTCATCGAATAAATTTTTGTTTGATTCTTATTTCTTGCTTTCTAATTATAACTACCCCTACTTTAGCAAAAACGGATATCCCTCTTACTATCCAACTACAATTAGTAACCTCTAATATAGAAACTCATACGGCTCGGTTAACGGTTGCTATTGTATCAGAAAATGCAACTTACGATGTTACAAAGCACTGGACTGACGAGTTTTTTGAAGTACCCTTTGTTAATGGACGAGCGACTGTTGTCCTTGGAGCTCCTAAATATGATCAATATAAAAATTTAGTAACCAAAAAACTTACCCCCGATCTATTTAAAATTACGTCCCCTAACTTTCTTTGGAAGTCATCAGAATCTACTTGGAATAAAGCGGCTATTCATTCTGTTCCTTATGCATTAATGGCAGGATCTGTAGATTATATCGACTGGTCTAAAATTACTAACAAACCTAATTTTTATGATTATTCTGAATCATTTAAATTAAAAAATCTTAGTGTTTCTACTAATGTTATGCTCGGTCAAAATACTACAAATAATGTGCAACTCTATGTTGATGGAAGCGCATTCTTTGGTGAGAACCTAACCATTGGAGATTCGTTAGATGTTTCTACACTTAATGCTCAACAAATTGTTGTTAATGGCTTTCCAATTCCAGATCATACAAGTTTTAAAAAATTAGAGTACTTTGCTAATTTACCAACTTATAATAGCTTATTCCTTGTTGCCTCCAATAACCGTTGGCAGGTTTTACCATCTGAAAATATGAAGGACTATTTAGGGATTGTTCCTATACTAGAACCGACATTTAACCGTGTAGGTATTAATGTGGACAAAATCAATGCTGATTTTCAAGTTAATGATTCTGACTTTGTTATTACTAATAATCGTATTGGAATTGGAACAAATTCACCGCAAGGTATTCTTCATATAAAATCTAGCTCTTCTTTTTTAGGAACAGAACTCATTAAAGACACCTTTATTGTAAGTAATAATCAAATATTAGTTGGTACATCTAATTTTTTAGCGGCACAGGACTCTAGATTGTATGTTGATGGAGATTTACGTGTTAACGGAAAAATTGATGGAAATTTAATTTTAACTAATAAGAATTTTCAAGATGATGACTTTACTATTAGTCGAGACCCCAATAACCCGATCATTTACCGAATGAATGGAAGCGTGGGTATTGGATCTGGTGACAGCAATAATGTTAATGACGTTATCCGAAATGTTAAAGCTAGGCTAGATGTAACGTCTTATGACGAAAACAAATTTCATCTCAAACAAAAAGATCAAGCTAACGCGCTAGATTTGTTTAAGGTTCGTGACATTTTTTCTGATGAGGAACAAATTAACTCTAATACATTCTTTGTGGTTAAGAATGTGTTTAAAGAAGGACGTGTGGGTGTTCATACCGATCAGCCGAAAGGCGATTTCCATGTTTCTAGTGGTAGAGAAGCCGGGCAATTTCACAAAGAAAATGCTAATGATACTCTTGTTGTTATTAATGATCGAGTTGGAATCGGAACAGACGATCCACAAGCTAAATTGCACATCGAAGATAGCAAACCATTACTACTGACTGGCACCAATAACATACCAA